>CAXUEL010000243.1:0-5156 GCA_964249915.1 uncultured Acetobacteraceae bacterium
GCCTTTGGCTGGCGCGCGGCAGGGCCTGCCAGGCGCGGTGCAGCGGGTGCAGACCGGGAGAAGCGTTCGGCATCGGGTCAGCCGATCCTGGCGGCGCGCCCGGTCTCCGGCAAGTGCGGGGGTCCGGTTCGCCACGCGGGACGCTCGGCGGCCATTGCCGCGGCACCAGCCGCGTATAGGATGCCTGCATGCCAAGCCCGGAGCGCCTGTCCACCGTCGAGATCCTGGGAAAGCTGGTCGCGTTCGACACGACCAGCCGCAACAGCAACCTCGAGCTGATCGACTGGATCCGCGACTACCTCGACGGGTTCGGCGTCCGGAGCCGCCTGAGCTTCGACGCGACCGGGACCAAGGCCAACCTTCATGCCCTGCTCGGCCCCGAGGCCGGAGGCGGGCTGGCGCTGTCCGGCCACGTCGACACGGTGCCGGTGGACGGGCAGGACTGGAGCACGGACCCGTTCGCGCTGCACCTGGCGGACGGCCGCGCCACCGCACGCGGGGCGGTGGACATGAAGGGGTTCGTCGCCTCCGCCCTGGCGGCGGTGCCGGACCTGCTGGCGCTGGAGCTGCGGCGGCCGGTGCACCTGTTCGTCAGCTACAACGAGGAGGTGGACTGCGACGGCGCGCGCGTGCTGATGCGCGAGCTCGCCCCCGAGGCGCGGCCGGCGCTGTGCGTGGTCGGCGAGCCGTCGATGATGAAGCCGATCACCGCGCACAAGGGGCGGCTGTCGGTGCGCGTCACCGCGACCGGGCGGGCCGGGCATTCCAGCCAGCCGGCGCTCGGCGTGAACGCCGTTCACGCGGCCGCGGAGGCGATCGCCTGGGTGGCGGCGGAAGGGCGGCGGCTGGAGGCGGAAGGGCGTCGGGAAGCCGGGTTCGATCCGCCGAACAGCACGATCCATGTCGGGCTGATGGAAGGCGGCTCGATCCTGAACATCATCCCCGGGCACGCCAGCTTCGAGATGGAATGGCGCACGATCCCCGGCGACGACGCGGCGGTCGAGCTGGAGCAGATGCGGGCGCACCTGCGGAACACCACCGAGCGCTGGATGAAGGCGGTGGATCCCGAGGCCGGCTTCCGCTTCGAGGCGCTGGACCTGCTGCCGCCGCTGTCGCTCGACCCGGGCCACCCGCTGGTCGGGCTGGTCAAGCAGGCCAGCGGCGCCAACCGGGAAGGCAAGGTCAGCTACGGCACCGAGGCCGGCATCTTCCAGGATGCGGGGATCGCCAGCATCGTCTGCGGCCCGGGCGACATCGCCCAGGCGCACAAGGCGGACGAGTGGATCGCGCTGGACCAGCTCGAGGCGTGCGACGGCTTCATCCGCCGGATCGCCCGGCACCTGACGCGCCCATGAGCGGTCCGACGTGAGCGCGCCGGCGTGAGCGTTTCGGCTGCGGACGACCCGCCGGGGGCCGGCGGGGCACGGCAGCCGGGCGGCGGCGCGGAGCCGACCTCCACCGCGCCGGAGCTTCCTGGCCTGCCCAACACCGTGCGCCTGCCGCGCTTCGAGGTGCGCCTGCGGCCGCCGGACCTGTCGGCCTGGCGCGACGGCAACACCGGGCTGCAGGGGGTGATGCAGTTCGATTCCGGCCAGCCCGGGCCGCACGTGGCGATCACCGCGCTGATGCACGGCAACGAGATCACCGGCGCCATCGTGCTGGACGAGCTGCTCCGCACCGGCTTCCGGCCGCTGTGCGGCAGGTTGTCTGTGGGGTTCCTGAACCTGGCCGCGTTCGCCCGCTTCGATGCCGGGCAGCCGACGGCGTCGCGCTTCGTCGACGAGGACATGAACCGGCTCTGGGACGAGACCATCCTGGGCAGCCGACGCAACTCGGTGGAGCTGTCGCGGGCGCGCGAGCTGAGGCCGCTGTTCGACGAGGTGGACATCCTGGTCGACCTCCACTCGATGCTGTGGCCGTCGGAGCCGCTGATCCTGAGCGGGCCGACCGACAAGGGGCGACGCTTCGCGCTGACCCTGGGCACGCCGGCGATGGTGGTCACCGATCACGGGCACAGCAGCGGCCTGCGGCTGATCGACTACCGGCCGTTCACCGATCCCGACGACCGGCGCGTCGCCTGCCTGGTCGAGGCCGGGCCGCACTGGGAGCCGGAAACGGTGGACACGGCACGGATCGCGGTGCGCGCGGTGCTGCGCGAGACCGGGATGATGCAGTCGGTGCCGCTGCCCGGGCCGTCGCCGCGGCCGCGCTGCGCCGCGGTCACCAGCGTGATCACCGCCAGCACCGGCAGCTTCTCCTTCACCCAGTCGTTCCGCGGCGGCGAGGTGATCCGCGAGGCCGGCACGCTGATCGCGCGCGACGGCGGCATCGAGATACGCACGCCGCACGACGACTGCCTGCTGGTGATGCCGAGCCTGCGGCCCAGCCGCGGGCATACCGCGGTCCGGCTGGCGCGGCTGGCCGACGGCGGCTGATCGTGCCGGGGATCACGGTGCGGAGGTTGGCGATGCGGGGGCTGGCGGTGATGGCACGGCGCGTGCAGGCTTCGGTCACGCTCCGGTGAACCGGAACCGGTGAGGCGACCGCATCGTCCGGCAGGAGTTCCCCAGCGCATGTCCCAGTCCGCCGCCCAGGTGCAGCCATCCGCCCTCTGGCGGCGCAAGCCGATCGAGCAGTTCACCGGGGCGCCAGAGGACGGGCCGTCGCTGAAGCGGGTGCTGGGGCCGGGGGCGCTGGTGGCGCTGGGCATCGGCTGCACCATCGGCGCAGGGTTGTTCTCGCTCACCGGGATCGCCGCGTCGGAGAACGCGGGGCCGGCGGTGGTGCTGTCCTACCTGGTGGCGGCGATCGGCTGCGGCTTCGCCGGACTGTGCTACAGCGAGCTGTCCAGCATGATCCCGATCGCGGGCAGCGCTTACACCTACGCCTATGCGACGCTGGGCGAGTTCGTGGCGTGGATCATCGGCTGGGACCTGGTGCTGGAATACGCGGTGGCGGCGGCCGCGGTGGCGGTGAGCTGGTCGCGCTATGCGGTGAAGCTGCTCGGCATCTTCGGGGTGTCGCTGCCGCCGCGGCTGTGCGCGTCGCCGTACGAGACGGTGCATCTGGCGGATGGCAGCAGTGCTGTGGGACTGGTCAACCTGCCGGCGGTGTTCGTGATCGTGTGCGTGTCGCTGCTGCTGATGCGGGGCGTGTCGGAATCGGCGCGGGTCAACAACGTGATCGTGGCGATCAAGATCGCGGTGATCCTGGCGGTGATCGGCTTCGGCATCCCGTTCATCCGGACCGAGAACTACGTGCCGTTCATCCCGCCCAACACCGGCAGCTTCGGCCAGTTCGGCATCTCGGGAGTGATGCGGGCGGCGGGGACGATCTTCTTCGCCTATGTCGGCTTCGACGCGGTGTCGACCTGCGCGCAGGAGGCGCGGAACCCCAGGCGCGACATGCCGATCGGCATCCTGGGCAGCCTGGCGATCTGCACGGTGGCGTACATCGCCTTCTCCCTCGTGCTCACCGGCATGCTGAACTACCACCGCATGCTGAACGACCCGGCGCCGGTCGCCACCGCGATCGACCAGACGCCGTACGGCTGGCTCAAGCTCGCGGTGAACTTCGGCATCCTGTGCGGCTTCACCTCCGTGCTGCTGGTGCTGCTGCTGGGGCAGAGCCGGGTGTTCTTCGCCATGTCCACCGACGGGCTGCTGCCGCGGCTGTTCTGCGCGGTGCACCCGCGCTGGCAGACGCCTTGGCGCTCCAACCTGTTCTTCATGGTGCTGACCAGCCTGCTCAGCGCGTTCCTGCCGATCAGCCAGCTCGGCCACATGACCTCGATCGGCACCCTGCTGGCGTTCATCATCGTGTGCATCGGGGTGATGATCCTGCGCCGGCGCGATCCGGGGCGCGAGCGCGGCTTCCGGGTGCCGTTCGGGTCGGTGGTGCCGGTGCTGGGCGTGCTGTCCTGCGGCGCGATCATGGCGTCGCTGGACGGGCTCACCTGGATCCGGCTGGTGATCTGGCTGCTGCTCGGGCTGGCGGTGTTCTTCGGCTACAGCCGGCGGCACAGCCGGCTCGGGCGCGCGGCCTGACGTGCCGCGGTACGGTCTGCGATGGAGCCCCGGATGACGGTCGGCCGGTTCCCGTCCACCCGGCTGCGGCGCAACCGGCGCGACGGCTTCACCCGCCGGCTGGTGGCGGAGAACAGCCTCGCCGTGGACGACCTGATCTGGCCGGTGTTCTTTACCGAGGGCAGCGGCACCGAGACCGAGGTGTCGTCGATGCCGGGGGTGAAGCGGGTGTCGCTGGACCGGCTGGCGGCGCACGTCCTGCCGGCGGTGCGGCTCGGCATCCCGGCGGTGGCGCTGTTCCCGGTCACGCCGGTAGAGCGTCGGGACGCGGAGGGTACCGAGGCCGGCAACCCGGACAACCTGATGTGCCGCGCGGCGCGGCTGCTGAAACAGGAATATCCGGAGCTGGGGCTGATCGGCGACGTGGCGCTGGACCCGTATACCGACCACGGGCATGACGGGGTGATCCGGGACGGCTACGTCGCCAACGACGAGAGCGTGGCGGTGCTGGTGCGGCAGTCGTTGAACCAGGCGCAGGCCGGGATCGACATCCTGGCGCCGTCGGACATGATGGACGGGCGGATCGGCGCGATCCGGGCGGCGCTGGACGCCCGTGGGCTGATCGACACGCGGCTGATGAGCTACGCGGCGAAGTATGCCAGCGCGTTCTATGGGCCGTTCCGCGACGCGCTCGGCTCGGGCGGGCTGCTGCGCGGCGACAAGAAGACGTACCAGATGGATCCGGCCAACGGCGACGAGGCGCTGCGCGAGGTCGAGCTCGACCTTGGGGAAGGTGCCGACATGGTGATGGTCAAGCCGGGGATGCCGTACCTGGACGTGATCCGGCGGGTGCGCGACCGGTTCGGGGTGCCGATCTTCGCGTACCAGGTGTCGGGGGAGTACGCGATGATCGTGGCGGCGGCGGCGAACGGATGGATCGATCGCGAGCGGGCGATGATCGAAAGCCTGCTGGGGTTCAAGCGCGCCGGGGCCAATGGGGTCCTGAGCTACTTCGCGGTGGACGCGGCCCGCCTGCTGCGCGGCTGATGCGGCGTCGCAGTCCGTTGGTGCGGGTGCTGCGCGGGGTCGCGGGCGGGCTCGGGGCGGTGCTGCTGGTGGTCGTGCTGGGCG
>CAXUEL010000244.1:0-5147 GCA_964249915.1 uncultured Acetobacteraceae bacterium
CCGCACAGGCCTGATCAAACAAGCCCTTCAGCCGTCTACCAAACCGGGGTAATCCTAGTCGGCCCGGAAGGTGAACTGAGCCGGTGCCACCCGACCGAGGGCGGCGAGCTGCCGGAGGGCGCTGGCAAGCAGCCGCGTCCGCGGTGGTACCTGCGACAGCACGAACGCCCAGCGTGGATGCGTCGCCAAGCTGGCCGCGATCGGCGCGGCTGCCAGGAGATCGTCGGGCGTCGGGCGCACCGGCACCAGCACCACGTCGGCTCGGCCGAGCAGGTCCCGGATGAAGGCGGGTTGCCCCGGCGGCGTGTCGACCACCAGCAGGCCGACACCGGCCTCTGCCAGCGCGTTCGACGGCCGCGCCGGGTCCAGTCTCACCAGCGCCGGGGCCGCGGCCTCGCGCCACTGGTACCAGCCCGTTGTTGTGCCCTGCGGATCCAGGTCCGCCATCGCGACCTGCATCTCGGCCGAGGCCGCCACCGCCAATTCCCGGGCAATGGTCAATTTGCCGCTGCCGCCTTTCAGTGTGTGCAGGATCAGCGTGTGCATGGGCGTGTCTGTCGATGCGTTGATGCAGTGATGCGTCGAAGCAGTGATGCAGGCGCATCATGGGCAGAGCTGAGGCTGAGTGCGGGCACCATGCCTCGAGGGTGACGCTGAGGCTAGTCCGGCCCGGCCTACTGCTCCCTTCCTAGATCAGTCCTGGCATCACATCCAGGCGTGTTTGTTAGCGTCCCGGCCCCCTCGAACACCTTCACCCCGTCTCGCTCGACCACCTCCGCCCGCAGCACGATCGTCCAGCCATAGTCGTCTACCAGCTCGCCCACGTAGACATCGCCGGCGTCCCGGCTGAGGCGGAAGCGGTAGATGCAGCCCGTGGTCATGCACGGGATCCTGTTTGGACGGCTGGTGGCGATGCCGGGCATAGCGCGTCCGCTCAGGCCTGCAGCTTAGCCGCCTGCACTAGGTCGCCCCGTGCGCGTGCTGCGTTGGCCTTGCGGCGGAGCTGTCGTGCTATCAGACGCATGGCACCCGGCGGCAGCGTCGTGGTGAGGGATGCCGGTAGCTAGACGCCCTAGCCGACTAGCAGCCATACTCGGCGTCCTCATACCTAGGTAGGAACCCAGTGCCGTGGCGTCAGCAAAAGACTCGCAGGCAGATGATGACGGCCAGACCTACTTCTGGTCGCCTTCGGGCGACAACAAGGGCGGCAGCTGGAACGTGGCGTCCAACTGGCTTGTAGGAGCGTCTGAAACTCCTGCAGCAGTCGCACCGGGACCCGACGACAGCGTGTTCATCAACACGACGGCTCAGACCAAGGTGGGTTCGACATACATCAATGGGACAGGTTACTCCCATGATCTGACGATTGGGCCATATGTCGATTTAGAGGGCGCCTTTTACACTCAGATCTTCAGTGTGGCAGATTCTGACCCGACACAGGACGTATCCCAGATAGCCAGCGGTGGCTCGTTGGAGACAGCAACGGCATCCATAGCAGGTTCGTTTGACATTAGCGGAAGCCTTCAGGTGGCTGGGTTATTGGAGCAGCAAGGAGATGACATTCCGAATAGTAGTAGCCTCTTTGTAGAGAATGGCGGATCTCTTCAGGTCGGCGCGTTGGAAATCGACAACCTAGGCGGTATTGATGTTGATGGCTCGTCAACCGTGGAAGTCGGCACATCGGCCACGGCAAGGGTAGGATACATAAGCGTCGGTTCTGGCGTTGCCCTCGAGATGACCGGTGAAAGCAGCATCGAGGGAAAGGTGTGGAATGATGGAGTCATAGAGATAAATGATCCGCCTTACACGCCTTTCTATGAGAATCATCCCACGATTTCGATAGATGCAGACCCAGGCTTCCTATCTGGAAGCGGAAGTGTCCAAATAGACTCTAACTCCAGCCTTACTTTATTCGCTGAGAACGGTCCTACTTTCTTTTCTGGAACTATAGATACCACGCAGGAGATTCACTTCTCCGGCCCTAACTCGACACTTTGCCTTGTCAACGACTATGTGAATTCGTCTAGTGCCACCGTTACTAACATCGTAGGCTTTGAGACGAGCGATGAGATCTTACTCGGTCAGCTTATGACAAGCTACAGCTACAGCTACACGACCGATGAAGATGGAGACGCGACGATTCAGGTGGATCTCGATGATAATGGCCAGACAACAACTGACGTTCTTACCTTGAAAGGCCAGTATACGGGAGCGCAGTTTCGCTTGATCCCGGGGACAAATCCTAGTGACGGTCAATCCGTCCTCATTATCACTGAGACGGTTGCCTGCTTCTGTCCTGGCACCCTGATTGAGGCGGAGGTCGGTGAGATCCCGGTCGAGAAGCTCCAGATCGGTGATCGCGTGCGAACGGCAGGCGGTCTCCTGAAGCCGGTGCTGTGGATTGGACGGCGCAGCTACGACCGGCGCTTTGCGGTCGGGAAGGCAAGCCTGCAGCCAATCCGCATCCGAGCTGGTGCATTGGGCAAGGGCCTACCCCGACGTGACCTGCTGGTGTCGCCGAAGCATGCGATGCTGGTCCAGGACGTGCTGGTGCCGGCTGAACTCCTGGTGAACGGCATGTCGATCCTGCAGGAGCAGCAGCCGGGCGATGTGCACTACCTGCACATCGAGCTGGAGCATCACGACCTGCTGCTGGCCGAGGGCGCAGCGGCGGAAAGCTTCGTCGACGACAACAGCCGCGGCATGTTCCACAACGCCGGCGAGTATGCGCAGCTCTATCCCAACCGGCTAAGCACCGAGCCAGTCTGGTGCGCGCCTTGCGTCGAAGACGGGCAGAAGCTGGTTGCCGCGCAGAGCTACCTGGATGCGCTGGCCGGCATCAGTCCTGCGGAGGCGCTGCCGCCTGTCCATGGATATCTCGATGACGCTACGCCCGATGGTGTCCGCGGTTGGGCCTGGTGCGCCGCCCATCCATATGCGCCCGTCCTTCTCGACGTGCTGTTGGACGGGGTGTTGGTGCGTCAGGTTCTAGCCGACCGGTTCCGCCGAGACTTGGCTGCGGCTGGCATCGGTGCCGGCTGCCACAGCTTCGAGTTCACGTTGCCCGAAGCGCCGCCTGGATCTGTTATCACCGTCCATCGTGCCTTGGATGGACAGGCACTCGTTGGGCTGGATAAGGCTGCCTAACCGCACATGGTTTCGACACTGCGTGGGCAGCTCGACTCGGTTGATCGATCCCTGATCCGGGGCTGGGCGCAAGATGCCCGGTTGCCGCACCAGCCGGTCAGCTTGCTGGTGATGGTCAACGGGACCCTGACCGGCCGGGTGATCGCCAACCGCTTTCGTCAGGATCTGGCGGATGCGGGTTTGGGTGATGGGCGTCATGGCTTCGAGCTTCATATCGAAAAAGCGCTGTCGCCAGTGGCGGTTCATCACATTAGTGTCTCTCGCGAACTTGATGGAGCCGAACTCGATCGTTCTCCCTGGCTGCTGGAGCCAATCACGGCTCTCGATTCTGCGGCAATGAAGCGACTGGCCGATCTGCTGCACGACGATGTCGAGGACGACGGTGCAGTTCTCGACCTGAGGCTTGACTTCCTGCTGCGCCAAGTCGACCGGCTTCTAGAAATTCGCAACGTTGGCTCAGGAGGAGCTCGCCATGCAACGGTGGAATGGCGTAAAGCGCGCCAGGACGCGAAGCGGGGCGAGGAGGTGCGGACTGCCGCCGCCGTCCGGCGCGCACTGGTTGTCGACGAGCTGATGCCGGACGATCAACGTGACGCTGGATCGTGCGCGCTGCTGTCGCACATGGCGTCATTGCGCCGTCTTGGCTTCTCGGTCTTGTTCACACCGGCCTTGCCGGTCGTATCGGAGCGGGACCGGCATCTAGTCACACGGCTAGACGCACAAGACATCGAGACTTGTGCCACACCCTACTACGCCTCGGTTGAAGAGGTGCTGCGCCGACATGGAGCCGACCTGTCGCTGGTCTACCTACATCGCGGATCCACAGCGTTCCGATACGCTCGGCTGGTGCGGCATCACGCGCCACAAGCGCGGCTCCTGCTTGCGATCGCCGACCTGCAGCATCTGCGGCTTGTGCGTCAGGCCGAGGTCGAGCGGCGGCCGGAGCTGCTGCCCGTCGCACGTCAAGCCCAGCGGCGCGAAGCCGATGCAATGGCGTCTGCCGATGTCGTCATTACTCATTCCTCAACAGAGGCAAGCCTGATCAGGCAGGCACTCCCTCAGCTCCAGGTACACGTGGTGCCCTGGGTTGTGCGGGCCCAGCCGGTACCGCTTCCCTTTGAGGAGCGTCGCGGCCTCGCTTTCCTGGCTGATTATGCCCACGCACCCAACTTGGACGCGGCGTGGCGGTTGGTGCGCGAAGTCATGCCGCTGGTGTGGGAGCACGAGCCGACGATGGAATGCCTGCTGGCCGGCAGCCGAATGCCCCCGGACCTGACGGGACATGACCCGCGCCTGGTGCCGGTCGGCCACGTGCCCGATCTAGCGCGGCTGTTCGGGCGGGTGCGGCTGACGGTGGCGCCGCTGGCCTATGGAGCCGGGATCAAGGGCAAGGTGCTGGAAAGCCTCGCCGCCGGCGTGCCCTGCGTTGGCTCTCCAGTTGCGATGGAAGGGCTCGACCTGCCGGAAGCGGTGACGCGCTGGACGGCAGCGGACACGCACGGGCTGGCCCGATCGATCCTGACGTTGCACCGGGATGCGTCACTAAACAGGGTAGTGGCGGAGGCCGGCCTGGAGTGGGCACGCCAGGCGCTGTCGGAGCAGCAAATCGATGATCTGCTCCGCGAAGTGCTGATATGAGCAAGGGTGCGAGGGCGCCTTCCCGCTGTAGCCGATCTGCTTCCCGATTACGTCCCACGACAGGCCGGCGGCGCGGCCTGACCAGCTCCCATTGAGTGATCCAGGCGAAATCTTAGTTCATCGTGATGGCGGGCGCCGCGGCTGATCCCGCTGGACCTGGCGGAGGCACGAGTGCTGGCACCTTCGGCAGGATGATCTCGGGTGCTGGTGGCCGGTAGCCCAGCGCGCTGTGCGGACGCACCGTGTTGTAGTGCACACGCCATTGCTCGATCAGGACCTTAGCCTCGGCGAGCGTGTTGAACGCCTCGCACGCCAGCAGCTCGTCACGGAACTTGCCGTTGAAGCTTTCCACATACCCGTTC
>CAXUEL010000245.1:0-5146 GCA_964249915.1 uncultured Acetobacteraceae bacterium
CGATGGCGAGGCCCGGCGCCTCGCCATCGACCTCCATGCGGTGTCGGGCAGCGGTCCCCGCGGCCGCGTCCTCGCCGCCGACCTCCTCCGCGAGCGGGTCGCCGCGGCGTCTCCCGATGCGGCGGCTCCGACCTCCCGCCGCGCCGGCCTGCATCGCGAATGGCGCGGCCAGCCGGAACACGCCGCCGGCTTGCCGCTGGTGTTGCTGCACGGGTTCGGCAGCGACCTGTCCGGCTGGCGCGCGGTGTCGTCGCATCTGGACGCCACCCATCGCCTGCTGCTGGTCGACCTGCCCGGCCACGGCCGGTCCGAGGCTGCCGGATCGCCCGGCTTCGACGACCTGGTCGACGCCGTGCAGGCGGTGCTCGACGAGGAGGGGGTGTCGCGCTGCGTCCTGGTCGGCCACTCGCTGGGCGGCGCGGTGGCGCTCGGCCTGCTCGACGCAGGCACCGTCGGGATCGCCGCCTTGTGCCTCGTCGCACCCGCCGGGCTGGGTCCCGAGATCGACGGCGGCTTCCTGTCCGGCCTGCTCCGCGCCCGCTCAGAGGCGAGCCTCGCCCCCTGGCTCCGCCAGTTGTTCGCCGACCCGGCGATCGTCACGCCTGCCTTCGTCCGCGCCACCCTGCGCGGACGCACCGACGACCACCTCGACTACCAGCGGAGGCTGGCCGAGCGCGCGTTCCCGGACGGCACCCAGGCCATCTCGCTCCGGCACCTGCTGGAGCGCGTGACGATGCCCGCCAAGGTGGTCTGGGGCACGCAGGACGCGATCATCCCGCCGCGGCACGCCGCCATCCTGCCGGGCCGCATCGCGCTGCACCGGGTCGAGGCCGGGCACATGCCGCATGTCGAGGCGGCGCCGCTGGTCTCCGAGCTGATCGCCGAACTGGCCCGGAGCGTGCCCGCCTGATCCGCACCGCCCTGATCCGTGCTAGGGCGGGACCATGAGCGATCCCGATCTGGACGAGGACCTGAGGATCCGGGCGGCCTGGCTCTACTACATGGAGGGCCTGACCCAGGACCAGGTCGCCCAGGAGCTCGGCATGACCCGTGCCCGGGTGCTGCGCATGCTGGCCGCAGCACGGCAGGACGGCACGGTGCAGATCCGGGTGCAGTCCTCCCTGACCCGCTGCGTCGAGCTCGAGCGAATCATCGAGAAGCGCTATGCGATCGAGCGCGTCATCGTCATCCCCTCGCCGGGCGACGAGAGCAAGCTCCCCGGCATCCTGGGCGCCATGGTCGGGGCCTACATCGCCGACGCGCTGGTCGACACCATGAGCATCGGCCTCGGCTGGGGCCAGACCCTCAGCGCCGCGCTGTCCACGCTGCCGAAGCGGCCGTACCAGGGCGTCCGCGTGGTGTCGCTGCTCGGCGGGCTGACGCGGGTCAGCGCCTTCAACCCGTCCGAGTTCGCCTGGCGCTTCGCCGACCAGATCGCCGCAGAGTGCTACCTGATGGCCGCCCCGGTGTTCGCACCCGACGTGCACACGCGCACGGCCCTCATGCACCATGCCGGCATGCAGGACCTGTCGCGCCGCGTCGCCCAGCTCGACCTGGCGATCGTCAGCGTCGGCGACCTGTCGCCCCGCTCGACCATCGCCAAGTTCGGCCTGCTCGGCCAGGCGGAGCTGGCCTCGCTGGAGGAGGCCGGCGCGGTCGGCGACGTGCTGTGCCGCTTCATCGACGCCGACGGCCGCATCGTCGACCATCCCATCAACGAGCGCGTGGTCGCCATCCATCCGGACGACCTGTCCTCCGCCCGCAAGCTGGTCCTGGCATCGGGTGGCTGGTACAAGTTCGCCGCCATCCTCGCCGCGATCCGCCTGCTTCGTCCCGACGTGCTGCTGACCGACGAGGTGGTCGCGGAACGCCTGACGAAGACCGGCCTATGACGAACGGGCTCGGTCGCTCGCTCACCGCCAGCCGGCCAGCTCCCGCCGCACCAGGCGCTCCAGCATGTCGATCGCCTCGGCGCTGTCGTTGAGGCAGGGCACGGTGGCGAACTTCTCGCCGCCGGCATGCTCGAACGCTTCGCGCACCTCGTTGCCGATCTCGTCCAGCGTCTCGATGCAGTCGGCCAGGAAGCCCGGCGTCAGCACCACGATCCGCCTGACCCCCGCCGCCGCCAGCTTCTTCACCCGCGGCTCGGTGTAGGGCCCGAGCCAGCGGGTCGGCCCGAACCGGCTCTGGAACGTCAGCGGCAGCTCCCGCGGCGTCATGCCCAGCTCCGCCCGCAGCGCCGTCATGGTGCGCGCGCATTCGGTCACGTACGGGTCGCCGCGCTGCACGTACTCCACCGGCAGGCCGTGGAACGAGGCGATCAGCACCTCCGGGGTCCAGTCCAGCTCCCCCAGCCGGCGGCGCACGCTCGCCGCCAGCGCGTCGATGTAGGCCGGATCGTCGGGAAACGACGGCATCGTGCGCAGCGCCGGCTGCCGGCGCAGCCGCATCAGCGCGCGGAACGCCTGGTCGTTGGCGGTCGCGGTGGTGGTGGCGGAATACTGCGGATACAGCGGCAGCAGCAGGATGCGGTCGCAGCCGCGCTCGATCAGCCGGTCGATCGCGCCCGCGGTGGTCGGCGTGCCGTAGCGCATGCCCCACTCGACCGGGATCCGCTCCGCCTCCAGCCGGGCGTCGAGCTGCTCGGCCTGGCTCCGGGTGTAGGTGCGGAGCGGGCTCTCGTTGCGCGCCGCGTTCCAGATCCGCTTGTAGTTGGCGGCACTCTTGCGCGGCCGGGTGTTGAGCACGATGCCGCGCAGGATCGGCTGCCAGACCAGCGGGCTGGCCTCGATCACCCTGCGGTCGGACAGGAACTCGCCGAGGTAGCGCCGGACCGACCGGTTGTCGGTCGCGTCCGGCGTGCCGAGGTTGACCAGCAGCACCCCCGCGGTGCCGGGGCGCACGCTGGCGGTGGCGGTGCCGGCGTTGCCGGTACGGCGGTTCCTGGCGTCGATGAAGCTCATGGACACAGGGTAGCGCGGACTGCGCCGGTCCGGGAGTGGGCGGCGGCCAGTCTCGCCAGGCGTCGCTCGACCGTGATCCCGAAACGCGCCGTCCCGCGGAGCCGGAAGCCTGCATCAGAAGAACCTATCGACTTTACCGACTCGATAGATGTCTGTTATCGACTGGCGAGGGCGGAGCATCCTCCATGGCACAGCAGCATCTCACCGGCCTGTCGCTGCGCGACCTCGACTACGCGATGGCGGTGGCCGAGCAGTCCCATTTCGGACGCGCCGCCGACCGGTGCGGCGTCAGCCAGCCGGGCCTGAGCGAGCAGATACGCAAGCTGGAGTCGCTGCTCGGCAGCAGGCTGTTCGAGCGCGGCCGCGGCGGCGTCACCCCGACCGCGTCGGGCCAGGTCCTGCTGCGACAGATCGCGGTGGTGGTGCGCGAGGCGCGTTCGCTGATGGAGATGGCACGCAGCCAGGCCGGCGCCCTGAACGGGCCGATCGACCTCGGCGTGATCCCGACGCTCGGTCCCTACTACGTGCCGCTGGTGCTGCGCGACCTGCGCCTGCGGTTCCCCGAGCTGGTGCTCCGGCTGCAGGAGAACCGGACCACGGTCCTGCTGGACGCGCTGGCCCGCTTCACCCTGGACGCGGCACTGGTCGCCCTGCCGGTGGAAGGAGACGGCCTGGTCGCGCGGCCGCTGTTCTTCGAGCCGTTCCGCGTGCTGCTGCCGGCGGGCCACCCGCTTGCGGGCCAAGGGAAGGTGGCGCTGTCGGCGCTCGGCACCGACGACCTGCTGCTGCTGGAGGACGGGCACTGCCTGCGCGACCAGGCGATGTCGCTGTGCCGCGTTCCCGACGGCGCCCGCTCCGGACGCGCCGCGCCGCGCACCGCCACCAGCCTGGAGATGCTGCGACACATGGTCGCGGCCGGCGAGGGCTACGCCCTGATGCCCGCCCTGGCCACGCGGGAAACCTCCGAACTCAGCGGCCTGGTGCGCCTGCGCCCGCTGGATGCCGCCGACGCCGGCCGTACGGTCGGCCTGGTCTGGCGCGCCACCGACCCGCGCGGCCCCGACTTCGACCAGCTCGCCACGCTGCTGCACCGCAACGCCCCGCCCGAGATGCGGGCCGCGCCTGAGTAGGGACTACCCCTGGCCCGATGGTCCCGGGCTACCGCGCTGCTGCGGTCGCGCGCAGCTCGCCGATGTGGCTCTGCACGATCTTGTGGGTTTCCGCCGCGAACGCGCGCAGCTTCGGGTTGGTACCGGCCCTGGCTTCCGCGGCGAACGCCGCGCCGTCCTTGGCGTGGACGTCTTCCATGTCCTTAAGGTACGTCGAGTCGAAGGCCGATCCGGACAGCGCCTTGAGGTCGTCCAGCTCGGTCTGGAACACCGAGTTCAAGCTGCCGGGCAGGGTCATGCCGGCGTCGGACACGATCGAGGTCAGCTTGGCTCCGACCAGCGTGTGGTCATGCGCTTCCGTGTTGCCCTGGTCCTTGATCACCTGCGTGCTGCCCTGGTCGGCGGCGGCGGTGCCCGCTTGCACCTCGAACATGCCGCCCTGGCTGACCATGGCGACGAACTTCCTGTCGGTGGCCGACATGGCGTCGGCGGCACGCGCCGATTGCACGATGCCGCCAGCCAGCAGGCCGGACAGCATGAGCACGGAGATCTGTCGCATCGGGATGTCCTGTTCCTCGTTCGCATGACAACCGCACGGCACCGCCGCCGGTTCCGGCCACGCCCGCTTCAGCGCGGCCGCGCGTTCGGCTCCAGCACCGCAGGCGCCGGGGTCGTCCCGCACAGCGCCGGGGTCCAGCTGCGGATCAGCGTGCGGATCCGCGCCCGGAGCGCGTCGCGCTCTGCCAGGATCGGGCGCATTTCCGCCGTCCGGTCCCGCTGCGGCAGGGCGGCCAGCGGCGCCAGGCGCTCGGAGGCGACCATCGCCGGCACCTCCGACAGCGCCACGAAGCTGAGCGGCAGCACGATCTCCTGGGTCTGCCCGCGGGTGGCCGACGCGGTGGCGCCCAGCCCGACCACCGCAGACCCGACGGTGAAGCCGCCGGTGGCGGAGAACGAGCCGGTCAGGTCGAGCGACAGGTCGTGCGCCAGCAGCGGCACTTCCGGATCCGCCTGCTGCGCCGTGCACTGCGCCGCCCGCGCCGCGGCGGCGAAGCGCGCCGGGTCGGCACCGAC
>CAXUEL010000246.1:0-5121 GCA_964249915.1 uncultured Acetobacteraceae bacterium
CCGGCGCGCGTCCGCCTGGTCCTTGGGGTCGTGCAGGCCGTGGCCCTGGCCGGCATAGACCACGAACTCGGTCGGCACGCCCAGCGTGTGCAGGGCGTGGTAGAACTCCTGCGTCTGCGGCATCGGGCACTCGACGTCGGCGTCGCCGACGAACTCGAAAGTCGGCGTCCGCACCTGCCGGATGAAGGAGATCGGCGACGACTTGGCGTAGATCGCCGGGTCGTCGTACACCGATGCGCCGAAGAACGGGATCATCCACTGGTCGATGCCGTTCTCGCCGTAGTAGCTCTGCCAGTCGGAGACTCCGGCGCCGGCCACCGCGGCGCGGAAGCGGTTGGTCTGGGTCACCGTCCACATCGTCATGTAGCCGCCGTAGCTGTAGCCGGTCAGGCCGAGCCGGTGGTCGTCCACCGGCGCCGCGCGCTCCACCGCGTCGATGCCGGCGAGCACGTCGCGCAGGTCGCCGTGGCCGAAGTCGCGCACGTTGGCGGCGGCGAACGCCTCGCCCTGGCCGAACGAGCCGCGCGGGTTGGGCAGGAACACCCGGTAGCCGGCGGCGAGCAGGAACAGCTCCTCGCCGCGCCCGGTCAGGTAGTTGGGAATGTTGGCCGCCGACGGGCCGCCATGCACCGACACGATCATCGGCCCCTTGGCGCCGTTCGGGTCGTCCGGCATCCCCTTGGGCGTCAGCAGCCAGCCCTGCACGTCGAACTGGTCGTCGCGCCAGGTGAGGCTGCGCGCGGTGGCGGGCACGCTCTGCCCGGCGTTGGCGTGGGAAAGGTCGTGCCATCCGTTGTCGCCATGGACCTCCAGCTCCGGCGCCCGGGTGAAGCTTTGGTGGATCGCCGCCATGGTGCCGCCGCCGCAGGACACGCCGTGGCGGCCGTGCTGCGTCGACAGGGTTTCCTCGCCCGACCACAGCACGCGCTCGGCGTCCGCCCCGCCCAGCGCCAGCACCTGGGCGTCCGGACCGGCCAGCGCGGCCGCGGTCAGCCCGCCGCCGCAGGACCAGGTGAGTGCGGTGACGCTGGCGCGAAGGTTCGGCACCAGGTTCTGCAGCACCGGCGGGTGTGCCGACGACGTGTCCAGCGCCAGCCGGAACGCGTCGCCGCCGGTGGAGCCGAAATCGCTCATGATGCCGCCGATGAAGGCGAGCGTGCGTCCGTCCGGCGACACCTCCGGGTCGGCCAGCTGCTGTCGCTGCGGCGGGGCGTAGAGCAGCTCCGCCTGGCCGGCCTCGACCCGGTACAGCTTGGCCACCCACCAGTTGTCGTCGCCGTTGCCGTGCGCGGCGGTGGCGATATAGCGCGCATGGCCCGGCTGCGCCGGATCGGGGCGCCAGTCGTACTCGTAGACGTAGAGGTCGGCCGGCGACTCGTAGTGCAGCGCGGCGTTGCGTACCGTGGCGATGCGCTGCTCGTCCTCGTCGACGCCGATCTCGCCGCTCAGCTTGGCCGCAGCCTGGGTGGCGCCGGGCTCCTTGTGCGCGCCCGCCGTCGCCAGCACCGCGAGCGTGCCGTCCGGCCCGTAGCGCAGGCCCTGCAGCGTGCCGTCGAACTCCAGCAGCCGGACCAGCCCGCTGCCGTCGGCCTGCGCCGCGTAGACGAAGCGGTGCGCCGCCTTGGGCTGCCTGAGCACGAAGGCGAGGCGGCGGCCGTCCGGCGACCAGGCCAGCGACGACGGGACGCAGGCCGGGCCCTGGCAGGGCAGGCGCACGGTGATCGCCTGGCCCTGGCCGGAGGCGGGCCGCAGCACGATCGCCACCGTCGGGTCGACGCCCTCGTCGGCCGGCTGGTCGGCCTCCAGCGTCGCCACCCGGCTGCCGTCCGGCGACACCGCCGCCTGGACGAACAGGTGCAGCGGCCGCGGCGCCGCGAACGCGGTCCCGGCCAGGAAAAACGACAACAAGGACAGGCGGGCGGCGATCATGCGGCGCACCATGCCGCCTGACCGCCTGCCGGTCGAGGGGCGCTCAGCGCTTGGTGCCGGTCGCCACGTCGAGCCACACCGCCAGCAGCAGGATCAGGCCCTTCACGATCATCTGCCAGAAGGTGTCGACGCCCAGCATCGACATGCCGTTGTCCAGGGTGGCAATGATCAGCGCGCCGATCAGGGCGCCGAACACGGTGCCGGCGCCGCCGCGCATGGAGGTGCCGCCGATGATGCAGGCGGCGATCGCGTCCAGCTCCTGCCCGGTGCCGGCGGACGGCGAGCCGGCGGCCAGGCGCGCCGTGGTGGCGATCCCGGCCAGCGCCGCCATCGCCCCCATCAGCGCGAACACCAGCAGCTTGACCATCTGCACGTTGACGCCGGACAGCCGCGTCGCTTCCAGGTTGCCGCCCACCGCGTAGATGCGGCGGCCGAACACGGTGCGCCTGGCCATCACCGTGAAGGCGCCCAGCAGCACCAGCACGATCAGCACCGGCAGCGGCGTGCCGCGATACGCGTTCAGGATGGCGAAGAAGCCGGCGATCACCGCCGCGGCGACGGCGAGCTTGCCCAGGTCGACGCCGAGCGGCGGCACCGCCAGGCCGTACTCCGCCCGCTTGGTGCGGCTGCGCATGGCGGTGAAGGCCAGCACCGCGAACACCAGCACGCCGAGCCCGTAGCCGGCGACGTTCGGCAGGTAGCTCTGGCTCACCGAGATCAGCGCGCTCGACACCGGGGCGATGGTGACGCCGCCGGTCAACCCCAGCACCACGCCGCGGAACGCCAGGAACCCGGCCAGGGTGACGATGAAGGAGGGCACGCGCAGGAACGCGACCCAGTAGCCGTTGAAGGCGCCCACCATCGCGCCCAGCAGCATCACCAGGGGTATGTTGACGAACAGCGGCAGGTGGTAGGTCACGTCGAAGATGGCGGCGAGACCGCCGGTCAGGCCGAGCAGGGATCCGACCGACAGGTCGATCTCGCCGGAGATGATGACGAACACCATGCCCGACGCCACCATGCCGTTGATCGCCATCTGGCGCAGCAGGTTCGACAGGTTGCGCGCGGTGAGGAAGTCGCCCTGGGTGAGCTCGGTGAACAGCGCCCAGATGATGGCGATCGCCACCACCAGGGCCAGGATCTTGTAGCGCGTGAAGGCGCCCTTGACGTGCTCGAGCCTGAGGGTGCGCCGCCGCTCGGTCTGGGCGGCCATGACGGCTTCCGGGCCGGGGGCGATGGAGGTGGTCTCGTTCATGATCCGGTCCCCTCAGGCGGCGCGACGCAGCGGCGTGATCGCCGCCGTCAGGATGCGCTCCTGGGTCAAGGTGTCGTCGTTGATGAAGTCGCCGCGCAACTCGCCCTCGCCGATCACCAGCACCCGGTCGCTGATGCCCATCACCTCGGGCAGCTCCGACGAGACCATGATGATCGACATGCCCTCGCGGACCAGGGCGAACATCAGCTTGTAGATCTCGTACTTGGCGCCGACGTCGACGCCGCGGGTCGGCTCGTCCAGGATCAGCACGCGGGGCTTGGGCTCCAGCATCTTGGAGATCACCGCCTTCTGCTGGTTGCCGCCGGACAGGTTGGAGATCGGCAGCAGCGGGCTCGCGGTCTTGATCCGCAACCGCCTGATCGCCTCGCCGATGACGGAGAACTCGCGGTGCTCGTCGATCAGCCCATGGCCGGTGAACTGGTCCAGCACCGACAGGGTGATGTTGTAGCCGACGCCGAGCCCCGGCACGATGCCGTGCGCCTTGCGGTCCTCCGGCACCATGCACAGGCCGTGGCGCACCGCTTCTTGCGGCGTGCGCACCGAGATGCGCTTGCCGTCGAGCCGCACCTCGCCGGAGTGCGGCCCGCGATACGCGCCGAACAGCGCGCTGACCATCTCGGTGCGCCCGGCGCCGACCAGGCCGGCGACGCCCAGGATCTCGCCCTTGCGGAGCGAGAACGACACGTTGTCGACCCGCCGGCGCTCCCGGTTCTCCGGGTCGAGGCAGGTGATGCCGACCGCCTCGAACACCACCTCGCCGATCGGGTGCTCCTCGCGCGGGAACAGGTTGCTCATGTCGCGGCCGACCATCATGCGGATGATGTCGCCGGTGGTCATGTCGCGCATCGGCGCGTCGCCGATGTAGCGGCCGTCGCGGATCACCGTGACGGTGTCGGCGATCTCCTCGATCTCCTCCAGCTTGTGCGAGATGTAGACGCAGGCGGTGCCGCGCGCCTTGAGGTCCCGGACCAGGCGCAGCAGGATCGCGGTCTCGGACTTGGTCAGCGACGAGGTCGGCTCGTCCAGGATCAGCAGCCGGGCGTTCTTGCTCAGCGCCTTGGCGATCTCGATCAGCTGCTGCTCGCCGCCGGCGTAGTGCGACACCGGCATCGCCACGTTGATGTGGCCCATGCGCAGGCCGGCCAGCAGCTTCGACGCGTCGATCACCATGCGGTCGAAGTCGATCAGCCCGCCGCGCGCGCGGGGCTCGCGGCCGAGGAAGATGTTCTCCGCCACCGAGAGCTGCGGGATCAGCATCAGCTCCTGGTGGATGATGACGATGCCGACGTCCTCGCTCTCGCGTATGGAGCCGCAGCGCAGCTCGCGGTCCTCCCACAGGATGGTGCCGCCCCAGGTGCCGTACGGATAGACCGCGGACAGCACCTTCATCATGGTCGACTTGCCGGCGCCGTTCTCGCCGCACAGGCCGACGCATTCGCCCGGCCGGACGCGCAGGTCGATGCCGTCCAGCGCCTTGACGCCGGAGAAGTCCTTGGTGATGCCCCGCATCTCCAGCAAGTACTCGGACATCGTCCCCAACCCTTCAGCGTCCCGCAAAGGCGTCGGGACCGGACCGCGCGAGGCGCGATCCGGTCCGCGTGGCAGGCCCGGCCTGGCGCTACTGGCCGCTGATCTGCGCCTGGGTGAAGTAGCCGTCGGTGACCAGGCGGTTGACGTTGCTCTTGGTGAGCGGGATCGGGGTCAGCAGGATGGTGTCGACGTCCTTCTGCCCGTTGTTGATCTTGCTGGTGTAGGCGGGGGTCTGGCCCTTGGCCAGCTGCACCGCCATCTTGGCCGCCGTGCTGGCGATCAGCTTCAGCGGCTTGTAGACGGTCATGGTCTGGGTGCCCTTCTCGATCCGCTGCGCGGCGGCGAGGTCGGCGTCCTGCCCAGACACGGCGGTCTTGCCGGCCAGG
>CAXUEL010000247.1:0-3004 GCA_964249915.1 uncultured Acetobacteraceae bacterium
AACAGCGCGAAGGCGGCGACCAGGCCGAGCAGGAGGACCAGGGCGAGCACGCCGCGGCGGCGGCGCGCGGGGCGGACGGCCGGCGCCCGGCCGGGAGCGTGGTCCAGCGTGTTCACGGAGGGAGCCTGCCGGTCCGCGGCGGCAAGGACAATCGGCGGCGTCCGGGCGCGCAGGCGGCCGCGATCCGGCCCCTCCGCCAGGTCGAGACCCGGGACCGCCGGCATGCCAGCCATGAGCCTGCCGAATAGGTCATACAAATGGTGCAGCACGGCGCGTGGCTGAGCATCCTGCCGGTCGCGACCGTGGAACGCGACGCGTCCCGGGCGGGTGGTCCCCGCCAAGCTCCTGATGTGCAAGCAAAGACGCGCAGGAGCGTGCGGAGATCCGCCGCCGGGGTGCGCCCGGAGCCGGTGGGTCATGAAAACCGTTGTCTCGATCAGCGAGATTCCGTCTAGCAACAGCGGGTTGCCGGCAGGATCCGCAGGTCGCTGTCGGACCTGCCGGGAACCGCAGCCGTCACGGCGGCCATGGCCACCCGACCGGCCGCGCGGCGATGCGCTCCGCCGTCGTCATCGGCACGACGGTGTTGCATTTCTCGGACATATCGTTTCCCCTGCCGCGGCGCGCCCAAGACGCGCCATCGACGGTCCCCGGCCGTCGACATCGTCAGGGAGGCAAGGCATGAGGTTAGGTCGTCTGTTTTCGCGGCGCGGCGCGCTGCTGCTTTCGGTCGCAGCGCTGGCGGTCACGGCGCCGCGGGCGCGCGCCGAGGCGCAGACCAGCTTCACGCCGATCCGCCCGCCGGCAGCGCCCCTGGTCACGCGCGGCCCCTACGAGAACGTGTGGCTGCAGAACGACACCGGGGTGGCGCCCGGAACCTGGCCGACGCACTGGGACGGCACCGTCAAGGCCATCACCGGCATCGCCTCCATCGACGGCAAGCCGTTCCTGTTCCTGGGCGCTCCGGCGCTGCCGTCCGGCGCGCCGACGCTGACGCCGATGACCGAGGTGTCGCTCAAGACCACGGCCACGCAGTCCGTGTTCACCTTCAACGCCGGCGGCGTGACGCTCACCGTCGACTTCCTGTCTCCGGTCGAGGCGACCGACCTGAAGCGGCTCAGCATGCCGCTGTCCGACATCGTCGCCACCGCGCAGAGCAGCGACGGCGCGACCCACGCGGTGCACCTCTACTTCGACATCAGCGCCGAGTGGACCAACGGGGACGAGAGCGCGCTGGTGTCCTGGGCGCCGGAAACCATCCCGCTCGACAGCGACGGCACCTCGAAGACCGGCAACCTCGCCGCCTGGACCGCCTATCCGACCGACCCGCAGGTGTTCACCCAGACCGGCAACTTCGCCGACTGGGGCACGTCGCTGTGGGCGACCAAGCAGGTCGCGGGCCTCACGGTGCAGAGCGGGCAGGATACCGTGGTGCGGACCCAGTTCGCGACCAGCGGGACGCTCACCGGCACCAACGACACCAACCAGCCGCGCGCGATCAACGACGACTACCCGGTGTTCGCGTTCGCCGACGACCTCGGCAGCGTCGGCACCACCGCGACGGCGCCGTTCACCCTGCTGCTCGGGCGGGAACGTGATCCGGCGATCAACTACCTCGGCAACCCGGTCAGGTCGCTGTGGACGCAGTACTTCCCGTCCTACGAGGCGATGCTGGCCTTCGCCTATTCCGACCGCACCGCGGCGCTGAACCGGGCAAACACGCTGGACACCAACCTGGCCACGGCGGCGACGGCCGTCGGCGGCGCGCAGTACGCCGCACTCGCCGCGGTGACGCTGCGCCAGGCGTTCGCCGCCACCGAGCTCGTCAACACCACCGCGAACCCGTACATGTTCCTCGAGGAGATCAGCAGCGACGACAACGTCCAGACGGTGGACGTGCTGTTCCCGGCGAGCCCGGCGTTCCTGTACATGAACCCCGAGCTGCTGCGCTACCTGCTGGAGCCGGTGATCGACTACGCCGAGTCCGGATACTGGCCGGAACTGTTCTCGCCGCACGACCTCGGCGCGACCTATCCGAACGCGACCGGCCACAACGACGGCGGCGGCGAGAACATGCCGGTCGAGGAGACCGCCAACATGCTGATCATGGCGGACGCCTACATGCAGCACGTGTCCTCCGCCGAGGCCGCGACCTATGCCAACGCGCACTACGCGCTGTTCAAGCAGTGGGCCACCTACCTGAACACCGTCCCGGCCGGCGTCAGCTTCTCGAACGCGGTGGATCCGCAGTTCCAGAACCAGACCGACGACTTTGCCGGCCCAGTCGCGCACAGCGTCAACCTGGCGCTGAAGGGCATCGAGGGCCTGGACGCGTTCGCGCAGATCGCCACCATGGCCGGCCAGACCAAGGACGCGAAGACGTTCCGCAGCGCCGCCGAGCAGGGCATCAGCATCTGGGAGGAGCTGTCGCAGAACACGGCGGGCACCCACCTGCTGCACACCTACCGCGAGGCGGCGAATGCCTACAGCGCCAGCACGCTCGGCGAGGCGGACAGCGACTGGAGCGACGACTACAACGCGTTCGCGAACGCGCTGCTCAAGCTGAACCTGATCCCGTCGTCGGTGCTGGCCGAGCAGTCGGCGTTCTACCAGAGCCAGATCCTGCCGCTCGGCCTGGAGCTGCAGCCGGAGCAGATCGGCTCCAGCCCCTCCGCCCACTTCATCGCCAAGGCCGACTGGGAGCTGTGGACGGCGGCGACCTTCACCTACCAGTCGCTGCCCGGCGACATCATCGGCGCGGTCTACGATTATGCCAACACGACCACGGCGGGCCGTCCGTTCCCCGACCTGTACGACCCGACCACGACCTGGACCAACTTCGCCGCGCGCCCGGTGATGGGCGGGGTGTTCGCGCCGCTGACGCTGACCTTGAAGGCCGGGAAGTAGCGGCCCGCTGCCTGCCCACCCCCCCCCGCCCGCCCCGGGGGCGGGGGGGGCGGGCCGGGCGGCCCCGGGGGTGGGCGCGTTTGTGATGGGTTTGTGG
>CAXUEL010000247.1:3014-5077 GCA_964249915.1 uncultured Acetobacteraceae bacterium
GTGTTGGCGCGGGTTACGCTGACGTTGACGGCGGGTATTTCGGGGCCGGGGGCCGGCCCCCCCCCCCGCGCTGGCCGGGGGGGGGGGTGGGCAGGACCGGCAGGCACCGGGGATCGCCTATTTGATCATGGTTTGATGCGTCGATCGTTCCGGCCTAGTGTCGAAGCCGGTCGCGGCCTCGGCCGGCGACACCGGACCGCCCCGATCCCGGGGCATCGAGGAAGGGAAGCGCCATGCCGACACTCTCCGCGTCGATCGCCGCCGCGTCGTGCCTCGTCCTCGGCGCCGTCGCCGTCGCCGACCACGCGCTCGCGGCACCCACCTTGACGACGCTGGCGTCGTTCAACGGCAGCGACGGCAGCAATCCCGTCGCCACGCTGTCGATCGACGGCGTCGGCACCCTGTACGGCACCACGCGGTTCGGCGGCGCCGGCGGCGACGGCACCGTGTTCGAGCTGCAGAAGCAGGACTACGGCGCGCTGGTCACGCTGTTCGCGTTCTCCGGCGCGGACGGCGCCAACCCGTCGTCGCGGCTCGTGCTCGACCCGCCGAACCGGCTGTTCGGCACCACGTCGGGCGGCGGCCCCGGCGGCGGCGGCACCGCGTTCGAGCTGTCCCGGGCCGATGGCGGGACCTTCACCAGCCTGGCCGGCTTCGACAACGCCGTCGGCTCCGACCCGACCGCCCTGCTCGCGCTGCCGGCGCACGGCGGCAGCGGCTACGCGCTGTACGGCACCACCATCCAGGGCGGGTCGACCGGCGCCGGCACGGTGTTCGAGCTGTCCGGCCCGGCCCTGACCACGCTTGCCGCCACCGCCTCGCTTCCCGGCAGCTTCGCCGAGCACCCGGGGGCCACCCTGGTCGCCGGCCCGGGGCGGGTGCTGTTCGGGACCGACGCCACCGGCGGCCAGTACGGCCAGGGCATCGTGTTCTCGCTGTCCGGTCCGGCCTACGCCACGCTCACCGTGCTCGCCACCTTCGACGGCAGCAACGGGGCGTTCCCGCAGGGCGCCCTGGCGGTGGATCGCGAGGGCGACCTGTACGGCACCACCAGCACCGGCGGGCCCGGCGGCGACGGCACCGTGTTCGAGCTGAGCGGGGCGCAGCACGACCAGCTGGCGACGCTGGCCGCCTTCGCCATCGACGACCCGCACGGGTCCGAGCCGCTGGGCGGGCTGCTGCTCGATGCCGCCGGCAGGATCTACGGCACCAACTCCGCCGGCGGCACCGGGTCCGGCACCGTGTTCCGGATCTCCGCCGACCACGCCGCCTTCACGGTGCTGCACAGCTTCGGCGGCGCCGACGGGTCGGGTCCGGCGGCCGGGCTGGTGAACGATCCCGCGGGCGCGCTGTACGGCACCACCGCGGCCGGCGGCGCCTTCGGCGACGGCACCGTGTTCCTGGTCACCGGCGCCGGGTTCAGGGCCGCGCGCTGACCCGGACGCGCCGGCGGCCGCCGGGAACCTGAAATCCGGCGGAGTTCAGGTTCGGGACGTCAAAGCTTGGTGTCGTCCTGGCCCGGCGCGGCCGGCTGCGCGGCTCCCGGCGGCATGCTGCCCGGGTTGGTCGAGTGCTCGACGTCGTAGGCGGTCGCCTTCTGCTCGTACGAGCCCTTCGTGCCCGGATGCTCGGTGTCGTACAGCGCCGCCTTCTGCCGGGCCTCCTTGCGGTACTTGTGACGAACGTACATGCCGGCCGCGCAGCCGCCGACCGCACCCAGCACGCCGTGATGCGCGACGTGACCGCCCACCGCGCCCACCGCGCCATACTTGAGGCAGCCTCCCGGTTCCGCGCCGGCGGGCAGCGCCGTGCCGGCGGCCAGAACGACGGCAAGCGCCACGCCAAGCGTCCTCTGAGTCATGATGGATCCCCTCCTGTTCCGCCGCTCGCGCGGCCCACGCCAATAGGACGCGGGGCCGGCCAGGAGTTCCGGGACCGCGCGACGCGGCAGGCAGGCCGGACCGCCGCTGGGCCGGCGCGAACCGGGTGCGCGCCGCCCGCGTCAACCGTCCTGGGCGTCAACCGGAGGCATGGGGAAGATGGTGGCAGCGGCGGGGCGGCAC
>CAXUEL010000248.1:0-5068 GCA_964249915.1 uncultured Acetobacteraceae bacterium
ACCCGCCATCACACCGCCCCTCCTCCAGGCGTTGCGATGACAACTTGAATCCACCCAATACACGTCGCTGGCGTTCGGCAACCGCTGCGGGGAAGCCGGCGTGCGACCATCCATGGGATCGGTTGGCGACGCCTACGACAACGCCATGGCGGAAAGCTTCTTCTCCACGCTCGAATGCGAGCTGCTCGCTCGCCGCAAGTTCACCTCCAAGGCAGAGGCCCGGATGGCGTGCTTCAGCTACATCGAGGGCTGGTACAACCCGGTGCGGCTGCACTCCGGCCTGGGATATCGATCTCCGATCGCCTACGAGCAGGAACAGCTCCAAACGACCACCGCACAGGCCTGATCAAACAAGCCCTTCAGCCGTCTACCAAACCGGGGTAATCCCAATCCCAGCCGGTCTCGCGCACTTCCCCTACCAGCTCGATGGCCGCTGAGGCGCCTTATTGTAAACGCTGGATCAACATGTGTGCCGAGCTACCCGCCTCCACAACGTGGATCGGCCGCCGACGCAAGTCCTCGGGAAGGCACCATCACTGCAGACTTTCTGCTCAAGCGGCAGCGTCGGATTACAACCCGCGATTCTATTCAACCCCAAGTAATTTAGCTTCAAGCTCGGCTATTTGATTTCAGACGGCCTGATTCAGATAATCAGCCGAGATCGTGCAGCTCAAGAACGGTTTGTTAACTTTCTTCTAGCTACCAATAGTCCCAATATTTTGTTGAGGACGTGATGGGAACCCCAGCCTCGAACGATATGCTGTTGACGCCAACAGTTACGCGCGCCTCGTCATTCATCGACTCACTCGGCGTCAACACACATCTCAGTTGGTGGGACACGTCCTGGGGAGTAGGTGACGGACAATGGGCCGGAGCCGAGAACAAGGTTGTCACGGAGTTGACCTACCTGGGTGTCCAGAACCTCCGGGATTCGACGCCTCAGGGCGGCGTAGCAACCGAAATGAGCGACCTGGGTAACGACGGCTATAAGTTTGATCTTCTGCAGAACGTTAATAACGGCCAAGTTTCCGTCTCATCAGACATGACCGCTCTGGAGACACTGGAAGCCGCCGCACCAGGCTCTATCGTCGCCTATGAGGGTGCCAACGAGTACAACAGCAATAGCTACATATTGAACGGCCAGAGCTCCAACGGAAATATGGCCTGGGGCGCAGTGGACGACCAAGTCTCGCAAGCGGCATTGTTAGCCAGTCCATCTTTATCAGCCATCACCTATGTTGCAGCATCGACCGGATCCGTTTCTACGGCACCAGTCGTTGCGCCCTATGTAGATGCCTCGAACTGGCACGTTTATGGCGGCGTTGGGCAGCAGCTCAAGGCTAACCTAGCGTCGGCTGCCAGCGCGGCAAAGGCGACAGCGCCCAGCAAGAGGGTTTTCATCACCGAAACCGGTATTTCGTCGGCTGCTGTATCCCAATCCACCTGGGGCACAGCGGGAGATGAATACACTCAAGGTCTAATCGATACGAATGCGGTGCTTGACGCTTATAACGACGGCGCGTCGATGACCTATCTCTACGATCTGATGGACAACAACCAGGCGGCTGATCTGGAGGATAATTTCGGCCTGTTCAACGCTGACGGAACGCCCAAAGCCGCTGCCGTCGATCTTCATAACTTGACAACGATCCTAGCCGATACCGGAACGACAGCGGGTACCTTCGCCACCACCCCGATGACTGTCTCGCTGATCGGCTTGCCCGGGACCGCATCCGACATGGTGCTAGAAAAGTCGAATGGGACCCGTGACTTAACACTTTGGAACAGTGGTGCTACCGTTTGGAACACGTCTGCGAACGCTGAGGGGACGCCGGCGGCGTCGATTGTCACCGTGCAGCTTGGCAGCGTCTATCAAACGGTCAAGGTCTATGACCCTCTGATATCGAGCAGTCCGATCCAAACTCTAACCGAGGCGAGCACCGTCTCACTCAGCCTGTCCAAGGATCCCCTGATTGTCGAGGTTTCAGGCAGCTCGGCGCCGGCGGTTCCACCACCGACAAAGATCGGTACTGGTTCCGACACCCTGATTATGCAGATGTCTGAGGATGCATGGCAAGGCAACGCGCAGTTCACCATCTCCGTCGATGGCAAGCAGGTCGGCGGCACCCAGACGGTGGTCGCCTCCCATGCTGCGGACCAGAACCAGGAATTCGACGTAGCGGGTAGCTGGGGTAGCGGTCCGCACCAAGTATCAGTCGACTTTCTCAATGACGCCTGGGGTGGCACGACCACGACCGACCGCAACCTCTATGATAACAGCGCGATTTATGACGGCACCACTGTTCTTAGTAAGCCGATTACGCAGCTTTGGAGCGGATCGGAAGGCTTCGGATTTACCAGCGGCAGCGTGCTGGACCTTTACATCAATGAGGACGCTTGGAAGGGAAACGCCCAATTTACCGTCTCTGTCGATGGAACACAGGTAGGTGGGATCGAAACGGCAACTACTTTGAGAAGTAGCGGAACAAGCGAAGACTTTTTCCTCTACGGTAATTGGGGAACAGGATCGCATACGGTTTCGGTCGACTTCCTCAACGATGCCTATGGCGGTACAGCGGCAACCGATCGCAATCTATACATAACTAGCGCCAGCTTCAATGGACGTGCAGTCAACGGAGCGACCACTACATTCATGTCTCAGGGGACGCAGTCCTTCTCGATCCCGGGAACCACCTCCACTACTACGGCTACCGCTGCATCGACGGCCGGCTTGGTTGGGGTGCAGACACCGGCCACTGTTGCGTCTGCCATCGGCAATGTCGACACGGTCAAGACGTACGACTTCTCGGACACATCGGACCACTCACTCATTACGGCCGCTGCCAACACAGACGTGATAGAGCTGGGTAGCGGCTACTCGAACGTGATCACACAGGGCACAGACACCGTGGTTGGCGGCAGCGGATCCAGTACGATTTCTGCTCTGAGCGGCAGCCTGTCGTTCACCGGAGGATCTGGCGGCATGACGTTCATACAGGGAGGCGCCACATCTGACTTGAGCCTGGGAACTGGTGCGGCGCTGATCGACATCGTCCAAAGCATGGCAGGTGGTTCGCTTACCATCTCTGACTTCGTGCAAGGCAAGGACTCCATCCACTTGTCTAGCTATGCAGGAACGGGGATCAAGATGGAGCAGGTTATCCAGGGTTCCACGCAGATCACTCTGACCGACAATACCCAGATCGATTTGCGGAACTTCATCATCCCAAATAACCATTCGATCTTCTCTTGATTAAGCGAACTTCTAGGCGGCGTGGACAAATTTGAGCCAGTATCTGGCGGTGGCGAGGTAGACCATGCCGAGGAAGCTGCTTGCCAACTGGTCGTAGCGGGTGGCGATGGCACGGTTGATCTTGAGGTGGCCGAACATGCGCTCGATGCGGTTGCGCTGCTTGTAGAGCTTCCGGTCATGCTCGATCTTCACTCGCCGGTTTGAGCGACCGGGGATGACGGATCCGATGTTCCGTTTCGCGAGGTCGGCACGGATGGCGTTGGCATCGTAACCCCTATCGGCAAGCAGGGCTTCTGGCATGCGCTCCGGCAAGACGATCAGGGCGTCATACGCTTTGCAGTCTGCCGCCTCGCCCCCCGTCAGATGGAAGGCAAGCGGTCGTCCGAGGGCGTCAGCCAGGCAGTGGAGCTTACTGGTGAACCCGCCCCGCAAGCGGCCAAGAGCGCGTCGATGAGCCCCCCTTTTCCGCCCGCTGCCGAGACGTGGGCGCGGACTGTGGTGCTGTCGATGCTGTAGTGGCCGGTGTCTGCCATGATCTCGGCCAGCGTCACCGCCACGATTTCCCAGACCCCGGCCTCACTCCATCTTCGGAACCGGCGGTAGATGGTGTTCCAGCTCCCGTATTTAGGCGGCACGTCGCGCCACGGTGCACCGCACCGCAGGCGCCAGAGTATGCTGTTGATGATCGAACGGTTCTGTTCGGGAGGTCTGCCTCTGCCGCGGTTTTCACGCTTGATCGGCAGCAGGTCCCTCAGGATGCGCCATTCCGCCTCGGTAAGATCGCCCCGGCTCAAGCCTGCCTCCAAGAGGCAGCCTTGAATTAATCCTTTTGCCTGCAGTCAACAAGAGCAGTCGCTTACCGCTTGAGGGAGGCCAGAAGAGCGCTATACTTTCAAGATGGCCTACTGGATCAAACGTATTGTGCTTAAATCGGGTGAGGTTGTGACCGAACGCGAACTGCGTGAGGACGAAAACCGCTTCGATGGGCTAGTTCCAGTGGTTGGTGACCTCGTGGAGGTCGAATGTCGCGGTCGCCGGTTTACGGCAACGGTAGTTTCAGGAAATTGGCCAGGACGAGACCATCCGGCGAACTCTGTCGTTCCTCTTCGGGTGGCAGAACTCGGCTTTGATGAAGCGACAACGCCGCTACGGTTTCCACGCCGCGGACAGACCGAAAGCGCGCTCGATTAATCACCCATCCGCCTTAGATAATTTGTCCACGGCACCTAAGGGGCTTGGTGTGGTAACATTCTAAAGGTTTCAGAGGTATTCAATATTCCGACTACGGCGGCTAATCAAGGCGTAGATGCGCCGGATCAAGCCGCTCTTTCCCGTTTCTGGTCGGCTATAGCGGTCTGATGATTGCTGCGTCATCAGCGGGGTCGTCTGCTCTGCCGGCAGCGGCACCGCATCGAAAACATTTCTGGCCGCAATTCGAGGACTGGCGCCGCATTGCCACCCGGCTTATGACCGGTGCGCCTATACCTTTTGATCCGCCATCTGCATCTCAACCACCATCACCTTATGGTTGCGATAGTGAGCCTTTAGCCTAAGACTTTGGCATGGCCCGGCGCGACTCCTCGCTCACGCCGCAGCAGACCGCCACCATCTGCACGCTGCAACCGGCTGGGGCATCCTGGCGGGCGATCGGCCGAAGGATCGGCAGGCCGCACGTCGGGTGCCGGCGCTGGTGAGTGCGGCAAGCTGTCGGCGGGAGTGCGGCATGACCGGCCGCACCTTCACCCCCGTCGAGGACCGCATCATCCTTAGCACTACTCTGCCAGGTTCACAGCAGCATGTGCCAGGGCAGGCGGT
>CAXUEL010000249.1:0-5057 GCA_964249915.1 uncultured Acetobacteraceae bacterium
CGGTCAGCAGGTTGTTGAAGTCGTGCGCCAGGCCGCCGGTGAGCTGGCCCACCGCTTCCATCTTCTGGCTCTGCCGCAGCGCCGCCTCTGCCTTCATCAGCGCCTCGGTGCGGGCGTCCACCTGGCGCTCCAGGTCGGCCGCCAGCAGGCCGAGCGCGTGCTCGGCCCGCCGGCGCTGCACCGCCATGCGGGTGCGGTGGGCGACCTCGCGGATCAGGGCGATCTCTTCGGGCAGCCAGTCGCGGGCGGTCGCGTGGTTGAGGTAGAACAGCGCGACCAGGCCGTTCTCCTCGGTCAGCGGCAGGTTGACCACCGCCTGGGCGCCGATCGCCTTGAGCGCGTCCGCGTGGCCGGCGGTGCGCGGGTCGGCGTCCGCATCGGCGAACACCACGGTCTCGCCGCGCTTGAGGTCCTCGATGTAACTGCCGAAGTCGCGGAACCGCAGCACCCCGGCCAGGCTCGCGATGCCGGGCGCGTTCCAGTCGCGCTCGATGCTGATGGTTTCCGTCCCGAGGTCGATGGTGCCGTAGCCGGCCCGGCTGACCTCCAGCGCCTGTCCCAGGATCTCGGCGGCCGCGAAGGCCAGCTTGCCCGGGTCGTCCAGGCTGCGCAGGCGGTCGTCCAGGGCGAGCAGGGCCTGGTTGCGGCCTTCCGCCCGCCGCCGGTCGGTGATGTCGACCGAGGTGCCGGCCAGACAGATCGGGGTGCCGTCCGGGGCGCGCAGCAGCTGGGCGCGGACCTGCAGCCACGCCACCCTGCCGTCCGGGCGGACCACGCGGTAGGCGATGTCGTAGTCGCTGCCGGTCTCGATGCTGTGCCGCACCGCGTCCTGCATCCCGGGCAGGTCCTCGGGATGCACCGCGCCGCGCAGCTCGTCGTAGGAGAACGAAAGGGCGGGATCGCGGCCGAAGTTCTCGCGGCAGAGTCGCGAGGTGGTCAGGACCTGCGTCTGCAGGTCGAACTCCCAGATGCCGAGCCGGCCGGCCTCGGTGGCGAAGCGGAGCCGGGCCTGGCTGTCGGCCTGGGCGCGCAGGCGGTCGCTGAGCTCGGCGGTCAGCGCGGAGTTGCGGCTTTCCAGGCCGGCGAGGCGCTCGCGCTCCAGCGTCACGTCGACCTGGCTGGCGAAGAAGTAGGCGAGCTGGCCTGCGGCATCGAGCACCGGCGCCAGCAGCAGGCGGTTCCAGAACGGCGTGCCGTCCTTGCGGTGGTTGCGCAGGTCGATCTCGATCGAGGTGGCCGCGCACACCGCCGCGCGCACCCGCAGCACCGCCTCGGCATCGGTTTCCGGCCCCTGCAGGAAGCGGCAGTTGCGGCCCAGGATCTCGTGGCGCGCGTAGCCGGTGAGCTGGCAGAACGCGTTGTTGGCGAACACCACCGGGTTGTCGTGCTGGCGCGGGTCGGTGACGATCATCGGCATGCGGGTCGCCCGCACCGCCGCCACGAACGGGTCGGTGCCGCCGTCGCGCCCGTCCAGCTCGGCGCCGATGCGCAGGAGGTCGGCGTCGAGCCGGGAGCGCTGCCCAGCCTCGTCCGGCGCCTCGTTGTCCTGGTGGTCGTTCATGGAGGCGGTCAGCCGGGGAGGCCGGGCCAGCGAACGCGGCATCCGGGTCCGGACGCCTCCGCCCTGGTCGTTGCGGTGGCGGTCGGCGCGGGAATGGCAGTCATCGCGGCCAGGATAGCCGTCCCGATCCGGCGTGCAACTCGCCAGTTCGTTACCAACCCGTAGCAAGCCGACCGTCCCGGCCGGACCGCTGTCCGGTGCCTGCCGGACGGGCGGTTTCGTGTGACTCGTCGGGGCCCGGTCCGGGGCGGAGCGGTCGCGCCCTGCTCGCCCGCGGGACGCTGGTGGAAGGCGGATGTCGAGCGTCGCGGATCTGACCGGACAGGGCTGGCAGCGGCCGGGCGAGCCGGCGCTGGCCTTCGTGCCGTCGGCGCTGGGCGGGCTGGAGCGCGAGGCCGGCAGAAGGCGACGGGCCTGCGCACCACCACCCTGGTCGGCGTGGCTGACCGCGGTTGTTCACCTGGCTTCGCTCCAAATGCTCCGGCTTGTTGTTCTCACGAGCATCTTTACCCGACCGGGATCTGCTTCAGCGCCCGATCGTCAGCAGGTCTCCCAGCCCGACGCGGTTCAGCATCTCGACCCTGACGCGGTCGAGCACGGCGTTCACCACCTCCGACCCGTCGTCGGTGGGATCCACGTGCACCCGGAACGGACGCCTGCCGCGCGGCGCGCCGACGATCGCCACCATCGCCTCGGCGACCGTGCCGGCATCGGCGTCGTCCGGCACGATGCCGGCGAACGCCGCCTTCACCTGGTCGCCGAAGCCCGCGTAGGGACCGGCCTCGTACTCCGCCGCCCGGTCGTGGTCGCCGGGCGCGCCGGCGTTGGCGAAATGGTTGGTCCCCTTGGTGAGCGCGCCGGGGACGAGGATGCTGGTCTCGATGCCCCAGCGCGTCAGCTCGCGCGCATAGGCGACGGCCAGCGCGTCCATGCCGGCCTTGGCCGCGAAGTACGGACCCAGGTAGGGCGGCGTCCCGCCGGCGGCGCTGCTGCTCGACACCCAGACCAGCAGGCCGCTGCCCTGCCTGCGCATGACCGGGAGGGCCGCGCGGTTGACCCGCTGCGTGCTGACCACGTTCACGTCGTAGAGCTCGGCCAGCTGCTCCGGCGTGAACGCTTCCAGCGGTCCGAAGCTCATGTGGCCGGCGTTGTGCACGACGACGTCGAGCCGGCCGGCTTCCGACAGGACCTGCGCCACCGCGGCCTCGGCGGAGGACGACGACGACACGTCCAGCTCGGCGACGCGCAGGTCGCCGTCCCGCTGCGCGAACTGCCGGTAGCCCTCGGCGACCGCCGCGTTGCGTCCCGACGGGTCGCGCATGGTGGCGTAGACCGTGTGTCCGGCCCGGGCCAGCGCCTTGGCCGACAGCTCGCCGAAGCCGCTCGACGCCCCGGTGATCATCACCACCTGCTTCGTGTCCGGCTGCTGCCGGGCCGATGCTTCCGGCGGGCTCACGCGAAGCCGCCGTTGACCCGGACCACCTGGCCGTTCATCCAGCCGCCGTCCCTGCCGGCGAGGAACGCGACCACGCCGGCGATGTCGCCGGGCTCGGCGATCCGTCCCAGCGGCGCCATCTTGGCGATCCCTGCGATCTGCTTCTCGTCTTTGCCCTGGAGGAACAGCGGCGTCGACACCGGGCCGGGGGCGACCGCGTTCACGGTGATGCCGCGCTCGCCGAGCTCGTTCGCCAGCACCTTGACCAGCCCCTCCACCCCCGCCTTGGAGGCGACATAGGCGCCGTATCCGGGAAAGCCCTTGGCCACCACGCTGCTCGAGAAGACGATGATCCGTCCCCCGTCGGCGACGTGGCTGGCCGCCTGGCTCATCACCAGGAACGCGCCACGCAGGTTGGTGGCGATGACCTTGTCGAACATCTCCACGTCGCCGTCGCGGATCGGCGAGAGCGGCATGATCCCGGCGCAGTGGACCACCACGCCCACGGGCCCGAACGCCGAGGCCGCGTCGAACAGCCGCTTCACCGCCTCCGCGTCCGAGATGTCGGCGCCGGCACTCATGGCGGTGCCGCCCGACGCCTGCAGGCTGCGCACCAGCTCGTCGGCCTTGTCCGCCGCACCGGCATAATGCACGACCACGGAAAAGCCGTCGGCCGCCAGCCGCTCGGCGATCTCCCTGCCGATCCCGCCCGATGCGCCGGTGATGATCGCGGTGCCCGCCATGCTCAGCCTCCGGTTCGGGGCAGGAAAAGCCCTGGCTCCCGGTCAGGCGGCCATGTTAGGCGGCAGGACGGCATGCGCTTCCAGATTCTCCGGCAAACTGGGATGCCGACCGTGCAGGCTTCCCGACCGGCTGCGCTCCGGCTGGCCGGGGATGGTCGCGACGCGCCGGCCGCGGAACGGGCGCAGCGGGTCGCCGCGGTCGTGCCCGGTCTCAGCTGCCTCGTCACCCGCGAGAACATCTCGCGGGACGTGGCGTGGCGCCTGCACGAGCGGCACCACACCTTCGTCGTGCACCTCGGCGGCGAGATCAGCCGGCTCGAGACCGAGCTGGACGGGTGCGGCACGCTGCACCATCCGCCGATGCCGGGAGAGCTCACGGTGGTGCCGTCGGGATCGCGCTACGAGAGCATCGCCGGCGGCGGCGACGTGCGGTATGCGGAGATACAGCTCGACGACCGCATGCTGCTCCTGCCCGACCGCCCGGCCGGGATACTGCGCGCACGGGCCGGCCACTACGACGCGCAGCTGCATCGCCAGGTCGGGCGGCTGGCGCGTCTCGCCGAGGCGGCGGACGACGCGTCCCGCATGGCGCAGGAGCAGGCCGCCTTCGGGCTCCGGCGACATCTGGTCCACGCCTATGCGGTGCCGACGGAGCGGGGGCAACGCGTCCCCGACGGGCCCAGGCTGTCCCGCACCCAGGCCAGGATGCTCGACGAGCTCATCCGCGACCGGCTCGACCAGACGATGACGCTGCGGCTCCTGGCCGGATGCGCGCGGATGACGACGCACCAGCTGCTGCCCGCCTTCCGCGCGGCGTTCGGCACGTCGCCCGCCCAGTACGTCATCGAGTGCCGCCTGCGTCGCGCACGCTGGCTGCTCGCCAGCACGCGGCAGGACATCTCGACCATTGCGTTGTCGACCGGATTCTCCAGCCATTCCCACCTGACCGGAACGTTCACCGCCCGGTTCGGCATGTCGCCCAGGACGTTCCGCGCCACGAACGGCCATGCGGCGGGGTGACACCGCAGCCGGTCCTTCGTTTCGTCGCGCATCCCGACCAGGCGAGCACACCCGATCCGGCGGTGGTCTCGTGAAGATAGCGACCTGCTCATCCCCGAAATTCACCGGCGAACTTCGGGGACGGGACACCAGAGCATTTTCCATCCACTCGGATTCGCTTCAAGTGCTCCAGCTTGCTGTCCTGACGGGCATCTTCGCCTGATCGGGTGAAGATGCTCTAGCTCGGACTGGCGATCAGGTCCCTGATCCGGTTGCCCAGCGCCTGCAGCCCGAACGGCTTGGTCAGCACGTGCATCCC
>CAXUEL010000250.1:0-5052 GCA_964249915.1 uncultured Acetobacteraceae bacterium
GCCCCCACCGCCGCCGCCACCTGGACGATGGTTCCGGCCGCGCATGCGTTTCATGTTCATCAGCTTGTCACAGCACTTTCCTGATCAACGCCCCGACCCTCCGGTCCACTTGAGCGTGTTGCTCCGTTTGCTGCCAGGTCTTCCCGCTGGACCCAGGTCGGACATCCCGGTCCGCCGTTCCCGACGCAAGGGAGCCGGAGGGTTGTGGTCACCTTCGGGAACGCTCAAGACGGCGCGTCGGCCTTGAACATCCGAGGGCGCAGGAGGTGACCGAGGCCACGTGGCAGCGCGTTCGTCGTTCCGCCATGCTCGAACCAGGTTCGATCCATGGACGCCGGGCCGAACCCTAGCTTCGGACGGCGCTTGTGCCAAACGTTTTCTGTGCCGTGCCGGATCCCGCTTCCAGCAGCACCGCCCGCGTGATCCCGCCGAGGTCGGCCCGCGTGCCGGCCGGCCTCAGCCCGGCGGCCCGCCCCAGCTCCACGACGTCCTCGGCCTGGCCGGCACCGACCTCCAGCACGCACAGCCCGCCGGGGGCGAGCAGGGATGCCATGGCCGGCAGCAGCGTCCGGTAGGCGCCGAGGCCGTCAATGCCGCCATCGAGCGCCCGGGCCGGCTCATGGCGGGCCACCTCCGGCATCAGCCCGGGCAGATCCGGGGTGGGGATGTAGGGGGGGTTGCTCACGATCACGTCGAAGCTGCCGCGGATGGAGGTGGTCCAGTCGCCGCAGACGACGGCGCTTCGGGCCGCAAGGCCGGTCGTCCGGGCGTTCGACGCGGCCAGCCGGCAGGCCGACGCGGACAGGTCCACCCCGACCCCCCACGCCCCCGGATACTCCGACAAGGCTGCGAGCAGCAGGCACCCGGTGCCCGTGCCGAGATCCAGCAGCCGCGTCACCGAGCCGCGGTCCGGCCGCGCCGCCAGCAGCGCCTCGACCAGCGCCTCGCTGTCGGCGCGGGGGATCAGGGTGTCCGGCGAGACCGCCAGCTCCAGGGTCCAGAACCCCTGCCGCCCGATGATGAAGGCCAGCGGCTCGCGCCTGGCCCGCCGCTCCAGCAACCGCTCGAACCCGTCCGCCTCGACCGGCGCGTCCCGTCCCAGCGCCAGCAGCCCGAGCCGGTCCACGCCGAGCGCATGCGCCAGCAGCAGCAGCGCGTCCCGTCGCGGGTCCGGGCCCCCGGCCTCGTCCAGCGTCGTCCCGGCCCGCGCCAGCAACTCCCCTGCCCGCGCCCGCGTCATGCTGATCTCCCCTGGCCGGTCGCTCCCCGCCTGCCCACCGCGTGCCGGAAGGAACACCGCATGAACCGTCTCCTCCCGACATGAGCCTGCGGACCCTCCCGGCGGCGTGGTTCGCGTGCAGCCTGCTCCTCGCCTCCTCCGGCCGGGCGGCGGACTTCGTGGTGCTGGACCAGAAGGCGTCCGAGGAACTGAGCGAGACCACGCGCCTCTACGTCGACGGCGCCCTGGTCGCCACCGTCCGCCTGGACCAGGCTGTCACCGAGGCGCGCATCCCGGTCTCCGTGCCCGACGGCAGCAGGCCCGCCAACCGGACGCACGACTACGCCCTGTGCGGCGAGATCGCCTTCCGCAACCGCGATGGCAACCGGGAGGTGCACCAGGTCAGCGGCCAGGGCGTGCTGACCGACCCGGGCGGCCATACCTTTCTCGCCCTCGGCGCGCGCGACTTCACCCAGTTCTACCTCGCCGATCCGACCGACCCCACCGCGGTGCAGACGCGATACGGGCGCTCGCCGTTCTGCCAGACGCCGGTGTCCTGAACCGGCCGGCATAGCGCCTCACTCCTCCTGCGCCAGCAGCGCCGCCTGCTCTTCTGCCGTCAGCGCGTCGACGAACTCGTCCAGCTCGCCCGCCATCACCCGGTCGATCTTGTAGAGCGTCAGGTTGATCCGGTGGTCCGACACCCGGCCTTGCGGGAAGTTGTAGGTGCGTATCCGCTCCGAGCGGTCGCCGGTGCCGACCTGGGCCTTGCGGTCGGCGGCGCGGACGGAGTGCGCCTGCTCGCGCTGCCCCTCGTAGAGCTTCGCGCGCAGGATCTTCATCGCCTTGGCGCGGTTCTTGTGCTGGCTGCGCTCCTCCTGCATCGCCACCACGATGCCGCTCGGCAGGTGGGTGATCCGCACCGCGCTCTCGGTCTTGTTGACGTGCTGGCCGCCGGCGCCCGAGGCGCGGTAGACGTCGATTCGCAGGTCGCTCTCGTTGACCGTGACGTCCACCTCCTCCGCTTCCGGCAGCACCGCCACCGTCACCGTCGAGGTGTGGATCCGTCCCTGCGACTCGGTGGCCGGCACGCGCTGCACCCGGTGCACCCCGGACTCGTACTTCAGCCGGGCGAACACGCCGCGGCCGTTGACGTTGGCGATCGCGCCGCGCAGGCCGCCGAGCTCGCTCTCGTCGTACTCCAGCAGCTCGAAGCGCCAGCCGTGCAGCTCGGCGAAGCGGCGATAGGCGCCGAACAGCTCGGCCGCGAACAGCCCGGCCTCGTCGCCGCCGGCCGCCGGTCGGATCTCCAGGATCGCGCTGCGGCTGTCGGCCTCGTCCTTCGGCAGCAGCGCCAGCCTGATGTCGTGGCGCAGGGCGGGAAGCTGGGCCTGCAGCCGGTCGAGCTCCGCCTGCGCCAGCTCGCGCATGTCCGGGTCGGCCAGCATCGCCTCGGCGTCCCGCATCTCGCGCTCGGCCTGACGCAAGGCATCGATCCGCTCCACCAGCGGGCCCAGCTCGGAGAACTCGCGCGACGCCTTGTTGAACGCTTCCCCGGCCAGGCTGCCGGACAGCATGGCCTGCAACTCGTCGGAGCGGCCGACGATCCGGTCGAGCCTGTCCTCGAACCGCATCAGGCGGGTGGCACGGCCAGCCGGACGGCCAGATGCCCGGCGAGAGCGTCGAGCGCCACCTCCTCCTGCGTGCCCTGGCCGAGATGCTTCAGCTGCACCACGCCCCGCGCCACCTCCTCCTCGCCCAGGATCACGGCGTGACCGGCGCCGATCCGGTTCGCGCGCTCCATGCGGCGCTTGAGGTTGCCGCGGTAGGCCATCTCGGCACGGATCCCGGCGCCACGCAGGGCCTGCAGCACCGCCAGGGCGGCAGGCACCATCGACTCGCCGACCGGCACCACTGCCACCGGCGTGGACACCGGCGGCGCTCCCTCCAGCAGCATGGCCAGCCGCTCGATCCCGGCGGCCCAGCCGACCGCCGGCGTCGGCGGCCCGCCCATGTCGGCCACCAGCCCGTCATAGCGCCCGCCGGCCAGGACCGTGCCCTGAGCGCCAAGCTCCGTGGTCACGAACTCGAAGGCGGTATGGCTGTAGTAGTCGAGGCCGCGCACGATGAGCGGATTCTCCCGGAACCGGACGCCGAACCCGTCGAGCGCCGAGCGCAGGTCGTCCCAGAAGGCGCGCGCGGCGGGCGTCAGGTACGCCTCGATGCTTGGCGCCTCGGCCACCAGCGCCTGGTCCGCCGGTGACTTGCTGTCGAGGATGCGCAGCGGGTTGCGCTCGAGCCGCGCCTGGCTGTCTTCCGACAGGTGGTCACGCATCTCGGCGAAGTAGCCGACCAGCGCGGTCCGCCAGGCCTGGCGGCTCTCGTTGTCGCCCAGCGTGTTCAGCTCCAGCACGGTCTGCCCGGCGACACCGAGCGAGGCCAGGATGTCTCGTCCCAGGGCGATGATCTCGGCGTCCGCCAGCGGCTCGGCGGGCCCGATCAGCTCGGCGCCGATCTGGTGGAACTGGCGGTAGCGACCCTTCTGCGGCCGCTCGTAGCGGAACATCGGGCCGGCATAGAACACCTTCTGCGGCAGCGACTGGGTCAGGCCGTTGCTGACCAGCGCCCGGCACACGCCGGCGGTGCCTTCCGGCCGCAACGTGACGGGGTCGCCGCCGCGGTCGGTGAAGCTGTACATCTCCTTGGACACCACGTCCGAGGTCTCGCCCAGGCTGCGCTGGAACACGCGCGTGTCCTCGAAGATCGGCGTGCTCCACTCGTCGAATCCGTACAGCCCGGCCACCCGGCGCGCGGTTCCGACCACGTGCGCATGGCGCCGCTGGTCCTCGCCGAGAAGGTCGCGCGTGCCGCGGACCGGCTGCAGGGCTTCCACGACGGCCGGCCCTTTACCTATTCCGCGGCCTGCGACGCCGGCACGCGCGACGCATCCGCCGCTTCCTGCGCCCGGCGCGCGTCGATCTCGGCCTGGATCACGTCCGCCTTGGCGGTCACCAGCTCGACGATGTGCTCGACCATGGCTTCCGCCGGCATGGTGTGGTCCTGCTTGCCGGCGGAGTACACCATGTGCCGTCCCGAGCCGCCGCCGGTGACGCCGATGTCGGTCATCAGTGCCTCGCCCGGCCCGTTCACCACGCAGCCGATGATCGACAGGGTCAGCGGCGTCTCGATGTGCGCCAGCCGCTCCTCCAGCGTCGCCACCGTCCGGATCACGTCGAAGCCCTGGCGGGCGCAGGACGGGCAGGAGATGATCTTCACCCCGCGGTGGCGGATGCCCATCGACTTCAGGATGTCCCAGCCGACATGGACCTCCTCCTCCGGCTCCGCCGACAGCGACACGCGCATGGTGTCGCCGATCCCGGCCCACAGGAGGCTGCCGAGGCCGATCGCGCTCTTCACCGTGCCGGCGCGCTTTCCTCCCGCCTCGGTGATGCCGATGTGCAGCGGGTGGTCACAGGCATCGGCGAGCTGCTGGTAGGCAGCGACGGCGAGGAACACGTCGGACGCCTTCACGCTGATCTTGAACTCGTGGAAGTCGTGGTCCTGCAGGATCCGGGCATGCTCCAGCGCGCTCTCGACCAGCGCGTCGGGGTTCGGCTCACCGTACTTCTCCAGCAGGTGCCGCTCCAGCGAGCCGGCGTTGACGCCGATCCGGATCGAGCAGCCGTGCTCGCGCGCCGCGTTCACCACCTCGCGCACCCGCTCCGGCGAGCCGATGTTGCCGGGGTTGATGCGCAGGCAGGCAGCACCGGCACGGGCGGCCTCGATCGCGCGCTTGTAGTGGAAATGGATGTCCGCCACGATCGGCACGTTCA
>CAXUEL010000251.1:0-5010 GCA_964249915.1 uncultured Acetobacteraceae bacterium
GTCCGGCCGGGTCGGGGTCGGGCGGCTTCGGGCGGCGCGGTCCGGGCCCGCGCCGGCGGCGCTTCCGCGTCGTGCGCACCCTGGCCGGCGCGGTGCTGGCGGTGGCGCTGCTGCTCGGCGGCACCGCGGCGCTGGTGGTGTGGCGCAAGTACGAGCTGCTCACCGCCGACTTGCCGACGGTGGGGGTGCTGCGCACCTACCAGCCGCCGGTGATGAGCCGGATCTATGCCGGCGACGGGCGGGTGATCGCCGAGCTCGCCGCGGAGCGCCGGCTGTTCGTGCCCTACAGCGCCATCCCGGACCGGGTGAAGGCGGCGTTCCTGTCGGCCGAGGACCAGAACTTCTACACCCATGGCGGCGTCGACCCGCTGGCGATCCTGCGCGCCGCCGTCACCGACCTCCAAACCTTCCACAAGCGCCGCCCGATCGGTGCCTCGACCATCACCCAGCAGGTGGCGCGGATCATGCTGCTGGGCTCCAACGCCCGCACCTTCGACCGCAAGGCCAAGGAAGCGATCCTGGCGATCCGCATCGAGCAGACGCTCAGCAAGGAGCGGATCCTCGAGATCTATCTGAACGAGATCTATCTCGGCTCCGGCGCCTACGGCATCACCGCGGCCGCCCAGACCTACTTCGACAAGCCGCTCGACCAGCTCGACCCGGCGCAGGCCGCCTTTCTCGGCGCGCTGCCGAAGTCGCCGACCAACTACAACCCGTACCGGTTCCCCGAGGCGGCGAAGGGCCGGCGCGACTGGGTGCTGGACCGCATGGCCGACACCCACGCCATCACCGAGGCGGACGCGCAGGCGGCCAAGGCGGAGCCGCTGGTGCCGACCGCCTTCACCCGTCCCGGTCCCGTTCCGGGCTCGGAATGGTTCTCCGAGGAGGTGCGCCGCCAGCTGATCGACCGCTACGGCCAGAACCAGACCATGCAGGGCGGGCTGGTGGTGCAGACCAGCCTCGAGCCGAAGCTGCAGGACGAGGCGACGCGGGACCTGCGCGACGGGCTGATGCACTACGACCGCCTCCATGGCGGATGGCGTGGCGCCGTCGCCCACCTGGACGGCGTCGGCAACCTGCGCCGCGGCCGGACGCCGCGCGGCGCTCCCCCGGCGGCGCCTGCCACCAGCTGGCAGGCCTCGCTGGCCACCGTTTCCCGTCCCGCCGGCATGCTGCCGGATTGGCGGCTGGCGGTGGTGCTGTCGCCGGCCCTCGGCACGCTCGGCTGGCTCGACGACGACGCCGGCCGGGGCGGCTTGGCCACGCCGCACGACGCGGTGCTGCGGAACGAGGACATCGCCTGGATCCACACCTATCGCGCGCTGCGCGCCGGCGACGTGCTGATGGTGCAGCCCGATCGCGACGCCGACGGCCACGCGGCCGGGCCGGTGTCGCTGCGCCAGATCCCCCAGGTCGAGGGCGCGCTGGTCAGCCTGGACCCGACCACCGGCCGGGTGCTGGCGCTGGTCGGCGGCTGGAGCTTCGAGAACAGCCAGTTCAACCGTGCCACCCAGGCGTTGCGGCAGCCCGGCTCCTCGTTCAAGCCGATCGTCTACCTGGCCGGCATGATGCAGGGCATCTCGCCCAGCCAGAAGTTCGAGGACGAGCCGTACTCCAACGGCTCCTGGCACCCGAGCAACTACGAGAAGACCTTCAACGGCCCGACCACGCTGCACGACGCGCTGCGCAAGTCGCTCAACCTGGTGACGATCCGGCTGGCGGCGCATATCGGCATGAGCAGCGTCGCCAAGCTGGCGATCGACCTGCACGAGGTCGACGCCATGCCCAAGGTGCTGCCGGCGGTGCTGGGCGCTGTGGAGACCACCGTGCTGCGCGAGGCGGGCGCCTACGCCTCGATCGAGGCCGGCGGCAGGGAGGTGCTGCCCAGCCTGATCGACGACGTGCAGGACCGCGACGGCCACGTGATCTGGCGCCCGGCCGGGCTCGGCGTGCAGGCCGGCTCCGACCCCAACCAGCCGCCGACCCTGACCGACACCCGCCGCCAGGTCGCCGACCCGGCGTCGGCCTACCAGGTGGTGCAGATGATGAAGGCGGTGCTGCAGCCAGGCGGCACCGGACGGCAGGCGGGAGCCGGGATCGACTTCCCCGTCGCCGGCAAGACCGGCACCAGCCAGGACTTCCACGACGCCTGGTTCGCCGGCTTCTCGCCCAGCCTGCTGACGGTGGTGTGGGTGGGCTTCGACAACCCGCAGACCCTGGGCGAGAAGGAGGACGGCGACACCGTCGCCGGACCGATCTGGAACCGCTTCATGAAGGCGGCGCTGGCGGACCGTCCCAAGGTCGAGTTCCGGGTGCCGGACGGGGTGGCGGTGGTGCGCTACGGCGACGCGGTGGACGCGTTCAAGCCGGGCCAGGAGCCGGGCATCAGCCACAACCTCAACCCGGCGGTGGCGGAAAGCCAGGTGCTCAGCGCCGCCGACACCGGCGCCGAGAACCTGCCCGACGCGGAGTCCGAGATGGGCAGCGGGACCGCCGAAGCGTCCGGCTCGAGCACGGCGGTGGACGCGCCGGGTCCGGGCGTCGGGGCGCCGGGCGCCGTCGCCGGCCGTGCCAGCGCCCTGGCCGCGGCGCCGCCCAAGCCCGCCGGGGGTGACATCGGCATGGGCGGACTGTATTGACCGGGCCGCCCCATCCGGGATCACCGAACCGCCATGTCCGCCGAGACCGAAGCCCTCAACGAGCAGATCAAGCAGTCGGTGGCGCTGCTGAGGAGGCATCTTTGACTGGGATGTCGCGCAAGGCCGCCTCGCCGAGCTGAACGCCCAGGTCGAGGACCCGGGCCTTTGGAACGATGCCGGCGCAGCGCAGAAGCTGATGCGCGAGCGTACGACGCTCGCCGGCCAGGTCGAGGGCGTGCAGCGCCTGGAGGCCGAGGTGCGCGACGCCATGGAGCTGGCCGAGCTAGCCGAGGCGGAGGGCGACGCCGCCATGGTCGCCGACGCGGTGGGCAGCCTCAAGGCGTTGGCGGCGGAAGCCAAGCGGCGCGAGATCGAGAGCCTGCTGTCCGGCGAGGCCGACGGCAACGATGCCTACCTGGAGGTCAACGCCGGCGCCGGCGGCACCGAGGCGCAGGACTGGGCCGAGATGCTGCTGCGCATGTACACCCGCTGGGCCGAGCAGCACGGCCACACCGTCACCCTGATGGAGAGTTCGGAGGGCGAGCAGGCCGGGCTCAAGTCGGCGACGCTGCAGGTGTCCGGCCCCAACGCCTATGGCTGGCTCAAGACCGAGGCGGGGGTGCACCGGCTGGTGCGGATCAGCCCGTTCGACAGCGCCGCACGCCGGCAGACCTCGTTCGCCAGCGTCTGGGTGTATCCCGTGGTGGACGACAGCATCGAGATCGAGATCAACGACGCCGACCTGAAGGTGGACACGTTCCGCGCCTCCGGCGCCGGCGGGCAGCACGTCAACAAGACCGAGTCAGCGATCCGCATCACCCACGTGCCGTCGGGGATCATCGTCGCCTGCCAGACCGACCGCTCCCAGCACCGCAACCGGGCCACGGCGATGAACATGCTGAAGGCGCGGCTGTACGAGGCCGAGCTGCAGAAGCGCGAGGCGGCGGCGGCGATCACCGAGGCGGGCAAGACCGACATCGGCTGGGGCCACCAGATCCGCTCCTACGTGCTGGCACCCTACCAGCTGGTGAAGGACCTCCGTACCGGGGTCGAGAAGGGCAACCCGGACGCGGTGCTGGACGGCAACCTCGACGAGTTCATGGCGGCCTCGCTCGCTTCCCGCGTCGGCGCCACGCGCAGCGAGGCCAGCGCGTCGGCACAATAACGGTCGCTGGCCGGTCCCGGTCTGTGGCCAACCAATGGCTCCGCCCCGGGCAGCTGCACGACCGTGCAAATTTTTACACGCGGATGCGGATCTTTTCTGCCTAATCCTTGGGCATATGGTCCTCGGACCGTCGCTCCCGCACAGGTGCCGCTGCCAAAACACGCTGTCGGGAACTGCCTCGATCGCAAGCGGCAAGGCCTGGTCAGATCTTCGGCAAATGCTTCCAGGAACGCCTATGGCGAATGGCTGGATAACGTTCTTGACATGACAGCGGCGAAAACCTTTCTGTGTCGCACAAAGATCCGCCGCCGGTGGCCGCCGACCGCCCTTCGGAGGCGGATCGGCTCGACGCGCGCTGGAACGGCAGCAGGTAACGGTTCCCGCCATCGGGAACGCTAGGAGTTTGCGGAATGGACTACGCGCAACAGCAGCGAAGCCCGATGCGCCACGTGGTCGGCCTCGGCATCGTCATCCTGCTGCACGTGCTGCTGATCTATGCGCTGCTGAACGGGCTCGGCCGTGCCGTGATCGACGTGATCAAGCCGCCGATCACCACCAAGATCGTCAAGGAGGTGCCACCGCCTCCGCCGCCCCCGCCGCCGCCGCCGCCGCCGGTGCTGACCTCGCCGCCGCCGCCGTACATCCCGCCGCCGTTGATCCAGATCGAGCAGCCGCCGCCGCCGCATGCGATCCGCACCGTGACCCGCACCCCGCCGCCGACGCCGAACCCGGCGCCGTTCACCGCCGCACCCCCGGCGCCGCCCGGACCCAAGGTGCCGGACCGCTCCGCCGGCGTGCGTCCGCTGAACAACGTCAGGCCGGAGTTCCCTGCGGACATGCAGGAGGCCGGTCGCTCGGGCAGCGTCACCATGGCCTGCGACATCAGCGCGTCGGGCACCACCAGCAACTGCCAGGTGGTCAACGTCGTGGGCGGCCAGTCCTTCGCCCGCAGCGCCCTGGAGTACGTCCGCGCCGCCCGCTTCTCGCCCGCCATCCACGCCGGCGTGGCGGTTCCGCAGGCGCACCACGTGTGGAACATCTCCTTCCAGATGGCCGATTCGGACGAGTAGGTCCGGCCACCGCTTCCGACCAGAACACACGCCGATCCAGGCCCGCGCATCGCCTTCCGGCCGTTATCAGAGGACCCCGTGATGACCAGACTGCACCGCCTCCCCATCCTCGCGACCCCAGCCCTGGCGATGGCGC
>CAXUEL010000252.1:0-5000 GCA_964249915.1 uncultured Acetobacteraceae bacterium
GCGGCGGCCCGGCCGCGGGCGGCGCTGCGGCCCGGTCCATGCCGCACACCGCGAGCAAGGCGTCGCAGACGGTGCCGACCATCTCCTCGGTCATCTCGTCCCAGAGCGGCAGCGACAGCACGCGACGGGAGATGCGCGCCGTCACCGGCAGCTCGCCGGCGACGCCGCGGGCGAGAAAGAACGGCTGCTCGGCGACGTGCGGCGCGAAATAGGCGGCGGCGCCGATGCCCCTGGCCAGCAGCCCGGCGATCACCGCGTCGCGCGCGCCGTCGAACCGTTCCGGCAGCAGCACCGGCATGAACTGGTACGCGCAGCGCATCCCGCGCACCTCCTGGAACCCGAGCTCCGGCAGCGCCTCCCGGTAGCGGCGCGCCAGGCGCTCGCGGTGCAAGACCACCGCCTCGAACCGGTGCAGCCGTGCCAGCGCCAGCAGGGCGCCGATCTCGCTGAGCTTGGCGTTGAGGCCGGGCATGGTCGCCGACCGGGGCATGCCGAAGCCGAAATTGCCCATGATCCGCAGGGTGCGGATCAGCTCGGGATCGGCCGAATGGATCACGCCGCCTTCCGCGGTGCTGAAGGTCTTGGTGACGTGCATGGAGAACACCACCGGCAACGCGCAGCCGGCGCCGAAGGCACGCCCGGAGTTGTCGAGGCTGCCGAGCGAGGCGGCGCCGTCGATCACCACCGGGATGCCGGTCCGGGCGCTCAGCCGCTCGTAGCGGCCGAGGTCGATGCAGGTGCCGAAGGTGGCATAGGGCACGATCACCGCGATGTTCCCGCCGTGCCGCGAGATCAGCGCTTCCTCCGCGTCCGCCGACGCCGCCCAGTCGCGCTCGTCGACGTCGCAGAACAGCGGGGTGAGCCCGGCCCAGTCGGCGGCCATGGCGGCGGCGGCGAAGGTGAAGGACGGCATCAGGGCGTAACGGCGGCCCGGACGCTCCGGCTGCAGCGCGCGGCTGGCATCGGCGCGCTCCACCACCGCGCGGATCGCCATCATCAGGCCGATGGTGGCGTTGCACACGGTCACGCAGTCGCCGCCGTCGGCGAACATGGTGTCCTGCAGCCTGGTCTCGAACCGGGTGTTGACCGGCCCATAGTTGGTGAAGATCCCGGAGCGCTCGATGGTGCGCAGCTCGTCGCCCAGGTCGCACAGGCTGGGCGGCCTGGGGCGAAGAAACGGAACCATCGGAAAACCTTCCTTGTCATCCGCATCCCTTCCTGGACCAACAATGTTAACCCCCGGCTAATGGCGGCACGGCGGCCCCGATCGCGGCTTTTCCGGCCCGGCGGCGCCGGATCCCTTCTCCGCCGCCGGCCCAACCCCACATGGGCGGTTGACGTCCCGCGCGGCGGCCGCCGGCTTGGCTTTGCGGCAGCCCGGTTGCAGGATGCGCGCACTGATCCCCTACACCCGGATCGAGGGAGAGCCTGATGACCGGCATGACGCCGAACGACCGCATCCGGATGGATGAGGAAGAGCCCGATCCCGAGTCGCCTGAGGTGCCGGAACCCGACGGTCCGCAGCCGTCCGAGCCGGGCGACAACAAGACCCTGAGCGCGCCGGTCAACGAGCTCGAGAAGCGCCTGTTCGACCAGCGCAAGGTGCTGATCTTCGGCGCGATCAACGACAAGGTGGCGCGCGACGTCACCGGCCGACTGCTGGCGCTGGCCGGCGCCTCGGACAAGCCGATCGACGTCTACGTCAACTCGCCCGGCGGCCACGTCGAGAGCGGCGACACCATCCACGACATGATCCGCTTCGTCGATGCCGTGGCCCCGGTGCGCATGATCGGCACCGGCTGGGTGGCCAGCGCCGGCGCGCTGATCTTCGCGGCCGGCCACAAGGAGCGCCGCTACTGCCTGCCCGCGACGCGCTTCCTGCTGCACCAGCCGATGGGCGGGGTGCGCGGCCCCGCCACCGACATCGACATCGAGGCGCGCGAGATCATCAAGATGCGCGAGCGCCTCAACCGCCTGTTCGCGCGCGAGACCGGCCAGACCTACGAGAAGGTGTCCAAGGACACCGACCGCAACTACTGGATGAGTGCCGAGGAGGCGATCGCCTACGGCCTGGTGACCAAGATCGTGAGCACCATCACCGAGGTCTGAGCCGCGCGGACGGCCGGGCCAGCGGTGATCCGCCGCTCCCGGCCGGCGTGAGCCTCCACAGGCGGCTCGCCGCACCGTCCGCCATCGCGGCGCTGCTGGCGATCGTGGCGGCCCTGGTGCGGGACGGCCTGCGCTCCTACCCGTCCTTCGACGGGGCGATGAACCTCAACGTCGCCCGCAGCCTGGCGACCGGTCACGGCTACGGCTTCCGCTACGACAGCGTGTTCGCCTTTCCGGCACAAACCGACGGCCCGTTCATCCTGCCCGCCGCCCTCGTGTTCCGGGTGTTCGGCATCACCCGGATCTCCGCCCAGGCCATCAGCTTGGCCTACCTGCTGGCCTTCGCGGCCCTGGTCCCTGCCCTGCTGCGACGCGCCGGGCTGCCCACCTTTCTCGCCGCCGCCGCCGCCGCCGCCTGCCTGGCGATGCCCGGCACCGCCGAGTACGGCCAAGGCGGCTACGGCGAGATCCCGGCCCTGTGCTGGACCCTGGCCGCCCTGCTGGCCGCAGCGCGAGCGGTCGAGCATCCGTCCCGTCGAACGGGATGGTTCGCCTTGTCCGGCCTGCTGTTCGGCCTCGCCGTGCTGACCAAGACCGCCGCCCTGATCGCGGTCCTCCCCGCCGTCCTGGCCTGCGCCGCCTTTGCCGGGACAGCGGGCCGAAAATGGCCTGGCGTCGCCGCCCTGGCGGCCGGTCTCGCGCTGCCGCTCGCGGCCTGGGAGCTGTTCCGCCTGCTCGCCCTCGGCAGCGCAGGCGCCTGGCACCTGTGGTGGCGGCTCCAGCTCGCGGAGGTCGCCCGGCAGTCGGGAAGCACCGAAACCCGGCTTCTGCCGGGCCCGCTGCTGGCCAAGCTGGTCCGACACCTCCGGATCCTGTCCACGGAGGTCGGCGTTCCGGTGCCGATCCTGTCGCTCTGGCTGGTCCTGCCGGCCGCCGTAGCGCTCCGCCGCCCGGCTCCCCCGGCAACCCGGCTGGTGAGGTCCGCGCTCCTGCTGGCGAGCCTGTCCACCTTCGCCTGGTGGCTGCTGCTGGCGCCTACCGACATGGCCTGGCTGCGCCGCGTCCTGCCCGCCCTGCTGCTGCAGACCTGCCTGGTGGCGCTGCTGCTGCCCGGTCGCGACACCCGCCGGCAACGGCTGCTGGCAGCGCTCCTGCTGGCACCACAACTCGCCCTGTCCGGCGCCGGCCTGCACCTGCTGTGGCAGCGCGACCCGGCCCCGCGCAGCGACGCGATCCGTCACGCCGCCGCGCTGATGCGCGGCCTGCCGCCGGACTCGGTGTTCTTCGGCGTCGGCTGGTGGCAGGCGCCGGTGCTCTCCCTGTTCTCCGGCCGCACGGTGATGAACCTCGACCTGTGGCCGCCCGCACGGATCGACGCCGTGGCGCACCGCTTCCTCCTGGTCGACCGCGCGATGCGCGAGATCGGCGCCGCCGACCTGCGCCAGGTCGAGTCGGTGGCGACGCTGGAACCGCTGTTCGACGCGCCGGACGCCGCGATCTACCGGATCCTGTCGCTCGACCCCGAGTGCCCGGCGCGCGACCCGGCGCCGCTGCGCCCCGGCTTCGACGCCCGCACCGACGCGCTCGCGCACGGCGCCGGCTGGTATCCGTCCGCCGGCGGCTGGGCCTGGGTGCAGCCGCACAGCCACCTCCTGCTGGCTCGCACCGGCCAGACCCGCCTGGTGCTCGACGCCGCCTTCTGGTCCGAGCTGTTCCTCCCAGGTGCCGGACCACGCCACCTGCACGTGTCCGCCCCCGGCTGCCTGCACCAGGAGGTGCTGCTGCCCGGCGCCGGCATCCGCCATCTCGTGCTTCCGCTGTCGTGTCCGCCCGCCGCGTCCACACAGCCGCTGGACGTGACGCTCGCGCTGGACGCTGCCATGCCGCTGCCGCACCAGCTCGACGCCGACACCCGCCTGCGCGGCTTCGAGATCGCCCGGATCGCGCTGCAACCCTGATCCCCGCCCCGCGTGTGGGATCCACCAGCCTCTCCTACGCCGGCACCCCGCCCTGGAGCACCCGATGGCCCAGCAGCTTCCGCTCGACCCGGACAGCGTGACCGGCACCGACACCGGCGGCGGCGTGATCGAGCTGCGCCCCGACCTCGCCTACCGCCGCCTCACCCTGGTCAACGTCGCCTTTCTCGGCCCTGCCGGCGCGCCGGACCGCGGCTGGGTGCTGGTCGACGCCGGGCTGCCGGATTCGGAGACGGAGATCCAGGCCGCCGCCGTGCACCGGTTCGGCGTGTCCCGCCCCGCGGCGATCGTGCTGACGCACGGGCACTTCGACCACGTCGGCGCCGCCGTGGCGCTGGCCGAGCGCTGGGACGCGCCGGTCTACGCGCATCGCCTGGAGCATCCCTATCTCGACGGCAGCGCGTCCTATCCGCCGCCGGACCCCAGCATCGGCGGCGGCCTGATGTCGCGCGTGTCCCCTCTCTACCCGCGCGGACCGATCGCGCTGGGCAGCCGGCTGCAGGCGCTGGCCGCCGACGGCACCGTGCCGCACCTGGACGGCTGGCGCTGGATCCACACCCCGGGCCATTCCGTCGGCCACGTGTCGCTGTGGCGCGAGTCCGACCGCACCCTGCTCGCCGCCGACGCGGTCATCACCACCGCACAGGAATCCGCCTACGCCGTGCTGACCGCGCGCACCGAGCTGCACGGGCCGCCGATGTACTTCACCCACGACTGGGCGGCGGCGCACCATTCCGCCACCACGCTCGCCGCCCTGGAGCCGGACCTGCTGCTGTCCGGCCACGGCCTCGCCGTCGCCGGGCCGCAGCTCCGCGACGGCCTGCACCGGCTGGCGCGCGAGTTCTCGGTAATCGCCCGGCCGGCCGAGCCGGTGGTCCTGGCGGCGGACGCGCTGGCGGGGAGCGACGCGATGGA
>CAXUEL010000253.1:0-4997 GCA_964249915.1 uncultured Acetobacteraceae bacterium
CCGCGGCCGCCACCGCCGGGGCCGGGGGGGCCCCCCGGGCGGGGCGGGGACGCCGGGCGGCGCCTGGCGCTCCTGCGCGGGCCTCGAACGCAGGCGGCGCAGCCGGTCCCGGACCGGGATGCGCAGGAGTGCCGCGGCCGCGGGCCTGGTGCAGGCGACGCGCAGCGCCTGCCCCCAGGCCCGGCGCTTGAGCGCGTCCACCAGCCGCTCGAAGTCGAGTGCTTGCAGGATCGTGTTGCGGCGGCGGTCGAGTGCGGCGACCACCTGGGCGGAATGGAGCGGCGAGGCGGTCAGGGTGGCGCGGAGCGCCTGGTCCGCCGCCAGCATCGGCAGCAGGGTCGCGGCCGACAGCCGGTGCGAGGTCGACCGGCCGTGGCGACGGTAGAAGTAGGTCATCTGCGGCTCGATCCGGAACCGCGCGCCGGCCAGCAGCAGGCGGAGCACCAGGTCGTAGTCCTCGGCGATCGGCAGGGCCGGATCGTAGCGGCACCCCGCCGCTTCCATGAACGACCGGAGGAACAGCGGCTTGAGGTAGCCGAGCGGCACCGCACCGGAGAACAACCGGTTCGAGTCGACGTAGCCCGCGACGGACACGGCGCCGCCCGGCGGCAGGCGGTCGAGCAGCGGGCGCGCCGGGAGCATCCGCGCGTGGTCGAACACCATCTGGTTGTCGGCGACGATCTCGACGCCCGCCGCCGTGGCGGCTTCGACCAGGCGCGCCAGGCGCTGCGGGTGCAGCAGGTCGTCGCTGTCGAGGATGGCGATCCAGGTGCCGCGCGCGACCGCCAGGCCCTGGTTCCGCGCCCCGCCCGGTCCGCTGCGCTGCGCCGTATGCAGCAGCCGGATCCGGCCGTCGCGCGACGCGAGCCGGTGCACGCGCGACACGCTGTCGTCGGTCGAGCCGTCGTCGACGACGATGACCTCGATGTCGTGCAGCGTCTGCCGCAGGGCGGAGGCGAGCGCGTCCTCGATGAACGCGGCGCCGTTGTGGTTGGCGACGACCACGCTGACCACGGGCATGCTGACCATGGGCACGCTGACCACGGGCACGGCGGCGCTGCCGGGACGCGACGACTGCACGGTGTCGGCCTTTCCCGCGCTTCCGCCCGGCCCGGCGGGCGGGTGCAGCAGGAGTTCGGCGAGGCCGTGCTCGCTGTCCGCGGCGGTCATGGCGCCCGCTTCCAGATCTTCACCGATCGGACCGCGAGGCTTGCCGGAAACCGCGTTCCCCAGCCCGGCGGGCCGGGCCAGCTGCCCGTGTCGCCCACGGCCAGGTCGACGACGAGGTAGAACGGCTGGTTCATGTCGCGCGGCGTGGTCCTGCGCGCGACCATCCTGTCGTCGAGATAGAAGGTGATCGTGTCCGGCTGCCAGTCCAGCGCGTAGCGGTGGAAGTCCCGGGACAGGTCGCCCGCGTTGTTCGCGCGGTCGGTGGTCGTGCTGTTGTTGTAGCTGCGCGGCTCGCTGTGCACCCAGGCGGCGTCGGTGGAGTGCAGCGACGCGTAGGCGACGTCGGTGTGGTTGCCGAGGATCTCGGCGATGTCGATCTCCGGCGGCCAGCTCCGGTCCAGGGGAAGCAGCCAGAACGCGGGCCACAGCCCGGCGCCCTTCGGCACCCGCGCGGTCACCTCGAAGTAGCCATAGGTCTGGGCGAACGGGTAGGTGTTGAACGCGCCCGACAGGTAGCGCCGGGGCATGTCGGGCGGCAGCGTCGCCGCCGCGGCGGCCGGCATCGGCGACGCGGTGATCAGCAACGCGCCGTCGCGGACGGAGTACGGGTCGATCCCGAGCTTCGCCATCGCGTCGGCATCCGGATAGGCCTCCTGCTCGTGCGGCAGGCTGGCCCAGGCGGCGTCGCTCCCGTCCGCCCGGTCGAACGGCGGCCGCAAGCCGCCGAGCAGCCCGGCGTCGAGAACGAAGTCCTTGTCGTCGAACCGCCTCGCGGCCGCAGCCGGAGCCACCGGGCCGCGTCGCCAGGCCGGCATCGTTTCGAACGACAGCGCGAGGACCGGCAGGCCGTCATGCGGCGTCACCGCAACCTCCGTCGCTCGCGAGACCGGCACCCCCGCCAGGCCCAGCATCGCGATGCACGCCAGGGCCGCTGGCCGAGGCAGGACGGGCGATCGATCCGGCATCACACGTTCTGGGCCGGCGGCAGCAGCATGGCCGGGATGGTGCGGACCATGATCTCGATGTCGCGCCGGAACGACCACTTGCCGATGTACTGGAAGTCGTACTCCACCCGCTTGCGCAGCTGCTCCTCGGTGTCGGTGTTGCCGCGCCAGCCGTTGACCTGCGCCCAGCCGGTCATGCCGGGCTTCACCCGGTAGCGGAGCATGTATTCCGGGATGACCTCGGCGTAGATCCGCCCGTCGGCCTTGGCGCGCGGCGCATGCGGCCGCGGGCCGACCAGCGACATCTGCCCGATCAGCACGTTGAGCACCTGCGGCAGCTCGTCGATCGAGTACTTGCGCAGGACCTGGCCGACCCGCGTGACCCTGCGGTCGCCGGCGGTGACCAGGGTTTCCGCCGCGGTGTCGGCCTGCGCCACGTGCAGGCTGCGGAACTTGAAGATCCGGAACGGCCGCCCGAACTGGCCCGACCGGACCTGGCGGAAGAACACCGGCCCGCGGCTGTCCAGCCTGATGCAGATCGCCACCACGACGAACAGGGGAACCAGCGGCACCATCAGCAGGGCGGCCGCACACACGTCGACCGCGCGCTTGAGGAACGCGCCGGAGCTGGAGAACGGGGGGATCATCAGCGTCGGCATCACCACGCCGTGCAGCTGCCCTTCCCCCTGCCCCGGCAGCGCCGGCGGGACGTGGTCCGGGATCAGGCGCACCGTGAGCGGCAGGAAGCGCAGCCGGTCGATCAGCTGCGAGATTCGCGGCCCGGCCGACCAGGGCAGCGCCATGTAGACCTCGGACAGCTCGGCGTCCTGGATGAAGCTGACGAGGCTGTCGATCGGGCCGAGGCAGGGCAGCAGGCTGGTGAGCGGTCCCGGCCGGTTGTAGCGGTCGTCGAAGAAGCCGATGACGCGGAGCTGGCTGTGCCGGGCCACCCGGAGCTGCGTGAACATCTTGGCCGCCATCTCGCTGTTGCCGAGAAATGCGACCGTTCTCGGCACCGGCAGCGCGGCCAGGACGTTCTCCTTCAGCCGGCCGTTCATGACCTGGACCGCAACGATTCCCGACGCGGCCACGACGAACCAGAGGGCCAGCGCCTCGATCTGGTTGCGGCCGTGCGCGTGCGTGGCCAGCAACGCGAGCAGCAGGGTGAGCCAGACCAGCCACGTCGTGTCGGGCTGCCGCCTCGGAACCAGCTGCCGCAACACGGTCGCGATCGTGGCGACTCCGAAATAGGTGACGGCAAGCGTGTGCACGTCGTCCGCGCCGGCGAGCGCCGGGTCGGTGGCGACGGCGACCAGGCCTCCGGCCAGCACCGCGAACGCTTCCAGCAGCAGGCTCGCCAGCGTCAGGACCAGGAAGCCGAGCCGGTACAGCCACTTCCGCAACGTCGCCTTTTCGTAGTCCAGCACCGCGCGCTGCGACGCCAGGGTGTCCGAGCTCAGCTCGCCGAGCGGCGGGCTGGTTTCGGTAAACGGTTGTTGTGTGATGGACATTCCGGGATCCAGACGGGTTCAGGATCGAGAAGAAGGGATCGTCATCATGCGGGACGGGTCGGGCACGAACGACCTGCCGGACGGGGATTCAGACGCCCCCGGCGCGTCCGCTCTCGTCGCGGCCTCCTGCATCGGCCTGGTCCTCGTTTCGCCGACGACGCGGCACACCTCCTCGATGAACTGCAGGCGCGCATCGTGCTCGAGCAGCGCGTGGTCCGCAGCGGAAAGCAGCCCGACCTGAACGTTTGGCATGCGACGGAATCTTTTCCTGCTCCGGCCGAAGTAGTGCGCAAGCTCAGACAAGCCGGGATCGCCCTCACTGTAGAGCAGGCGCACCCGGACCTCACGCGATTTCAGCACGCGGAACCATCTCATTATTTGACCGGATCGTGTTTCGATCCCGGTCGATCGTTCGAGCAGGTTGCAGACGCGGCGGTGCAATCCCATCACCGGACGACGGCACAGCGCCATCAGGATGACGCCGATGGCGACTTCGCCCTTCGCGAGTCGCGTCCATGCCGCAGGCCGCGTCATGGCGTGCAGATAGAAGCCGAGCGGACGTCGCGGCCGCCGGTTGCCGATCTTCAGCGAGATGTCGGTGTTCCAGACGAACTTCTGCAGGTTGACCAGGATCGCCGCCCGGACACGGGTGTCGCGCAGGGTGGCGTGGAACGCCGAATAGGCGCCGGAGCAGATGCCGACCAGCACCGGATCCGGATGCCCCGCCGCGTCCAGTGCCGTCACCGCCGCGACCACGTCGTCGGCATTGCGGCTCGCATACGGATCCGGATCACCGTCGGACAGGGCGGCGCTGTCGCCGAAGCCGGCCAGGTCCATGCGCAGCGAGCACACGCCGATGGCGGCAAGCCGTCTCGCCAGCGTCACGAACACGCGCCCGTCGCCGACATGGCGGCCGAAGCCGGTGTTCGGCATGACGACGACCGGCCCGGCCGGATCGCGACCGGCGGCGGGAGAACACAGGATGCCGAACAGGGCGCCGGATGGGCCGAACGCGAACGGCCGCTCGGTCGCGTCCGGCAGCCTGAGCAGGCCGTCCGCCGCGCGCGCCGGATGCCGTGCTACGGCCGGCACCGGCCCGGCCGGCAGGTGCTCGCACCATCGCGTGACCATGTCGAAGGCGGAATGGGGAATCCTGCTGGACAGCGCGTCCTGCAGGTAGTCCGATCCGCCCGGGAAGGGTTGCCTCGTCACGCGGCAGCCCTGCGCCTCCAGGCGGCTTGCCAGGGCCGCCGCGAGCCGGCCGCCGTTCTCGTGCATGAGCAGCACGCGTTCGGCGGGAACATGCAGCCCGTCCAGGTCGAGGCCCGACAGGTCGGCGAGGGTCTGCCACGTCAGCCTGTCGCCGACCACG
>CAXUEL010000254.1:0-4996 GCA_964249915.1 uncultured Acetobacteraceae bacterium
GTCGATCACCGCGTCGAAATCCGCCTGGCGCAGGCTGTAGCGCCGGATCGTGCGGCACCCCGGCCCGGTCCAGCGCCTCGGCCGGCAGGTAGAGCCGCCCGCGCTCGGCATCCTCGCCCAGGTCGCGCAGGATGTTGGTGATCTGCAGCGCCCGGCCGAGATGGTGCGCGACCTCGTCGGCCGCCGCCGACGGGTCGCCGAACGCCCGCACCGACAGCCGCCCGACCGCCGACGCCACCCGGTCGCAGTACAGGTCGAAGACGGCGAAGGAGGGGGCGACGATCACCGTCTCGGCGTCCATCTGCATGCCGTCGATCACCGCGTCGAAATCCGCCTGGCGCAGGCTGTAGCGCCGGATCGCCGCCATCAGCACCCGGTCCAGCGGGTCGGCGGCGATGCCGCGATACAGGCCGGCGATCCGGCCGCGCCAGGCGTCGAGCCGCGGAGCCTTGTCGGCGAACGGCGCCTCCTCGTCGGCCACGTCATCCACCAGCCGGCAGAAGGCGTAGATCGCGAACATGGCGTAGCGCCGGTCCGGCGGCAGCACCCGCATGCCGCGGCCGAACGAGGTGCCGGAGCGGCGCACGATCTCCTCCACCGACCGGAGGTCGGCGGCGGCGCATCCGAGCGGCCCGGTCACCGCACGTGCCGCAGCGCCGAGACGAGGCTGCGCACGGCGTCGCTCCGGCGCAGCCCGACCCGGCGGTCCAGCGGGTCCTCGCGTCGCAGCCGGCGCGCCAGCCGGTGCGACAGTGCTACGATCACAGCGGCCTCCAGGCGCATGCGCCGGTCCCCGATCGCCCCCGGCAGGGTGGAGGCCACCCGGTTCAGCCGGTCGACCTGGTCCAGGCAGCGGTCCAGCACCCGGCGCAGGCCGCGCCCGCTCCGCTCCCAGCGCACCGCATCGACGTCTTCGCCTTCCTCCCGCAGCCAGTCCTGCGGCAGGTAGCAGCGATCCAGGCTCAGGAGGTCGTCGCGGCAGTCCTGCAGGTGGTTGAGCACCTGCAGCGCGGTGCACAGCGCGTCCGAGGCCGGATGGCTCGCGCTGTCCTCGCCATGCAGGTCGAGCAGGTAGAGCCCGACCGGGTTGGCCGAGTAGCGGCAGTATTCCGCCAGCTCGTCCCAGCTGTCGTAGCGGGTCTTCACCGCGTCCTGCCGGAACGCCACGACGAGGTCGGTGCCGCGTGCCGGCGTGATGCCGGTCTCGGCCAGGCTTGCGCGCAGCCGCACCGCGCTCGCCACCTCCTGCCGCCCGGCGCCGTCGCACCCGGCGGCCCGGCCCAGCAGCACCGCCTCCATCGCGTCCAGCCGCGCCAGCTTTTCTTCCGCCGGCAGCACGGCGCTGTCGGCGATGTCGTCGACCGCGCGGGCGAACGCGTAGTAGGCATGGACGTGCGGACGCAGCCGGGGCGCGATCAGCACCGAGCCGACGGGGAAGTTCTCGTCGGCGCGCCCCTTGCCGGACGACGCGTCGGCGACCGGGCCGGGCTCCACGAAAGCGTTCATGCGACGGTCGCGTCCTTCCCGCCGTCGCGATAGGCGCGGCTCTTCCAGACCACGCCGCGGCCACGATGATGGTCCACGGCCGATCCGATGGTGGCCAGGGTGTAGAACGACGCGATCGGGGGCAGCAACAGCGCCCAGGCCGGCGACAGGCGGAACCGGCGCAGCGTCGGCAGGAACGAGGCGGTGGACAGCAGCCAGGCGGCACCCCCGACCCATCGCGCCGCGCCGTGCCCGGCCAGCAGCGTTCCCAGCGGCGCGATCCACACCAGCACCATGCCGCCCACCGTGCCGGCGAGCAGCAGCGGCGAGAACCGCAGCTGCACGTAGGCGGTGCGCGCCACCATGCGCCACACGTCGGCGGCCCCCGGATACGGCCGGATCGAGCGCGCCAGCATCGAGTGCCCGAGCCAGATCGCGCCGCCGCCGCGCTTGACCCGGATCGCCAGCGTCACGTCGTCGATCAGCGCGCCGCGCAGCGCCTCGATGCCGCCGATCCGGGCGAGCGCCGCGCGCCGGATCAGCACCGTGCCGCCCGCCGCCGCCGCGGTGCGGCTGCGTGGATCGTTCACCCGCGCGAACGGATACAGCAGCTGGAAAAAGAACACGAAGGCCGGCACCAGGGCGCGCTCGGCGGCGCTTTCGCAGTTCAGCGCCACCATCTCCGACACCTGGTCAAGCCCCGCGCGCTCCGCCTTGTCCACCAGGGCGAGGAGGTGGGACGGCGCGTGGGTGATGTCGGCGTCGCACAACAAGAAGAAGCCGTTCTCGCCCGCGTCGAGCCGCCGTGCCTCCGCCACCCCCTGCGCCAGCGCCCACAGCTTGCCGCTCCATCCGGGAGGACGCGCCGCACCGTCCAGCACCACCAGCCGGTCCGCGGCCGCGCCGAGCCCGCGCGCGATCGCCCCGGTGCCGTCGGCGCTGCGGTCGTCCACCAGCACGATCCGGAACCGCCCCGGGTAGTCCTGCGCCAGCAGCGAGCCGAGGCAGGCCGCGACGTGCTCCGCCTCGTCCCGCGCCGGGACCACCACCGACACCGGCGGCCAGGCACGGTCCGGCTCAGCCCGCACCGGCCGCAGCGCCGGCCCCGCCTGCCAGAACCGGCCGTGCCCGACGACCAGCCAGGTCCAGACCAGCAGCGTGGCGCAGGCCAGCACCAGCACCGGCGTCACGCCATCCCGTGCGCGCGGAACCAGCCCACCGCGTCCTCGACCGCGGCGCGGGCGGGACGGGGCGCATAGCCCAGCTCGCGCCGCGCCTTGGCCGACGAGAAGAACATCTTCTTGCGCGACATCGCCAGCATCTCCCGGGTGACGCGCGGCTCGATGCCGAAGCCGCGCGCCAGCGCCTCTGCGGCGACCGCCACCGGCCACAACACCCGCTGGCTCAGCTCGACCCGCGGCGCCCGCACCCCCGCCACCTCAGACACCAGCCCGAACAGGGTCTTCAGCGACCAGTCCTCGCCGCCCAGGATGTAGCGCTCGCCGACCACCCCGCGCTCGAACGCCAGCAGGTGGCCCTCGGCCACGTCGTCCACGTGAACGATGTTCAAGCCGGTGTCGACGAAGGCCGGCATCCGCCCGGCGGCGGCGTCGCGTATCATCGCCCCGGTGGGGGTCGGCTTGACGTCGCGCGGCCCGATCGGCGTGGACGGGTTGACGATCACCGCCGGCAGGCCGCGTTCGCGCACCAGCGCCAGCACCTCCTGCTCGGCGCGGTACTTCGAGCGCTTGTAGAGGCCGACCACCGCGTGCTCGTGCACCGGCGTCGCCTCGTCCGCCACGCTGCCGTCGCCGACCAGCCCGAGGGCCGCGACCGAGGAACAATAGACAATCCGTTCCACCCCGGCCGCCTGCGCCGCCAGCATGATCTGCCGGGTGCCCTCGACGTTGGCCTGCATCATCGTCGCCGGGTCCGGCACCCAGAGCCGGTAGTCGGCGGCGATGTGGAACAGGGCGCCGCACCCGTTCAGGGCGGCTGCGAACGTGTCCGGACGCCGGAGGTCGCCCTCCGCCTGCTCCGCGTCCAGCCCATGGAGGTTCTGCCGGTCGGCGCCTCTGCGCACCAGCAGGCGCAGCCGGTGCCCGCGTGCCGCCAGCGCGTGCGCCACCGCCGAGCCGACGAAGCCGGTGGCACCGGTGACCAGGATCGGCTTGGACATGGTTCCCGTCTCCCGCACGCTGCGCCGCCCGTATCTGCCCGGCGCGGCCGGCGCGGTCAAAGCGCCGCGTGGCCGGCGGCCGCGGCGGCGGAGGTGGAAGCCCGGTCGCCGACGGTGTAGGAGCTTCGGCAGCGCAGCCGCGCGTCCCGCCCTCACGCCGAAAGGCCGCCCGCTTGAAGACGGTCTCGATCCTGCTGGCGGTGCTGGGCCTGGTGCTGATCACCGCGTTCACCGGCTGGCTCGGCGCCGGCGCGGTGCTCAAGGCGCTGCTGTCGGTGGGCCTCGGCGGCTTCGCAGCCCTGGTCGCAGCGCAGCTCGCCACCGACCTGGTGCTCGCCGGCGCCTGGAGCCTGGCCTGTCCCGGCATCGGCTTCCTCCGCCTGCTCGCCGCGCGCCTAGTGCGGGAAGGGGCCACCACCTGCCTGCCGTTCTCCCAGCTCGGCGGCATCCTGATCGCCATACGCGCCACCTGCTTCCCCGCCACCCGCCGACGCGGCGCCGTGGGCTGGCCGGAAGCCTCGGCTGCCAACGTGGTCGACGTCACCGTGGAGGTGAGCGGCCAGATCCTGTTCGTGCTGCTCGGCCTGCTGTTCCTGCTCGACCGCAGGCCGGACAGCAGCCTGGCCGGCCCGGTGACGCTGGGCATGGCGCTGATGGCGGCGGCGATGGCGGCCTTCGTGTGGATGCAGCGCGGCGCGTCCGGGCTGTTCCGCCGCGGCGTCGCCGGGCTGGGACGCCACGTCGCCGGCCAATGGCAGGGCGCGTGGCAGGGCGCGCTGCAGAACGGCATCGACACCCTGCAGGACCGGCTCGACCGGTTCTATTCCAGGCCCGGCCGGCTCGCTGGCGCCTGCCTCCTGCACCTGTCGGCCTGGACCGCCGGCGCCGGCTGGGTCTGGCTCGGCTACCGCCTGCTCGGCGCGCCGGTCGGGTTCGGCGAGGCGATGGCGATCGAGGGGGTCGCCAGCGGCGTGCTGTCGGTGTCGTTCCTGGTGCCGGCGGCGCTTGGCGTGCAGGAAGCGGCCTACGTGGCGCTGGGCAGCCTGTTCGGGCTCGACCCGCATCTGTCGTTCGGCCTGAGCCTGCTGCGACGCGGCCGCGACCTGGCGCTCGGCGTGCCGTCGCTGCTGGCCTGGCAGGCGGCCGAGCTGCGCCGGCTGCGCCCGGCGACGCAGCCGGAGCTGGTGCCGTGAGCGCGCCGTTGTTCGACCGCCTGCTGGTGGTCGGGCTCGGCCTGATCGGCAGCTCGCTGGCCAGGCGGGCGGTGGCCGATCCGGCGATCGCCCGGGAGGTGGTGGCGTGGGACTCGAGCGCCGCGGTGCGGGCCCGCCG
>CAXUEL010000255.1:0-4940 GCA_964249915.1 uncultured Acetobacteraceae bacterium
CCATCGTCGCCTTCGCCTGCGGCCTCATCTTGGCCAAATCCGTCCACACCACCTAAACATTATTAAATTCTAATATATTTCCCTGCATGTCAGATATAGCATTTGCATCGCCTATATTATCAAGAAAGCCTTGCTCATGAAGAGCACGTAAATCAAATACTTGGTGACCAGCACGAAGGACAAACCCGTGTTCTATATTTATCTTACAACCTATTTCTGTCTGAGTTTTGAAATTTGTTAAGTACAATAAACTATAGAGTCCATTTAATTGAGAAGATGATAAAGGTAGAAAAGTTTCCCATTGGCTTATATTTAAGCGGTTTATCTCAATAGTTCCATCAGGTATTGCTGTTACTAAAAAGTTTAGAAATTCTTGGGAGTCCCCGCTCTTGATGCATCGAAGTGCGACTTGGCTTCTTTCTAATTTCACCGTTGCAACGGTTGGAAGAGCACGAGGAGCAATGTGCCGTTTTAGAAGCTGAGAAGATGCAACATGTTCGTTCTGCAGTCGTAGAAACAGTAGCCTATTTACAGCTGCATCTTTAGATAAAGGACGATGTTCAAGCCAATCATATTTAGGCTGAGACGACAGAAATGTTCCAAACCACGACAGTAGGAAGATCGAGTTCTGCTCGTAAGGCAGTTGATCAGCAAGAAAAGTTGTTTCCACGCCACTTTCGCTTCTCATAAACATGTTCTTTCATGTAGATATTTGACAACCTACGGAGAGGTTACCATCGTTGTTCCATGGGTAAAGACCAATTCCAATGTGGAACCGGCTCATCCGCTGCCGCTCGCCCGACGACGCAAGCCGCAGGGTATGGCGACCGGGCACGACAATCGCCAGCAGACTCTTGGCTATGCTCATCCCGCTCGCCGAAGATCGCGATCTCGCCAGACACTGGATGGCGTCGCTGCATAGTGGCCAGATTTGGCCCTTGGCCGCCGCTGCCACCATCGCAGCTAGCAAGCCGTGCGGGCGGTGGTTGCGCCGGAAGCACTCCAGCGTGCGCGCGATCTTCGCCATGAGTTCGGGCAGGGCAGGGAGGTAGGTGCAAAGGAAGCTCGCCAGGATGACGTCCTCCTCGAGCTCGATCTTGCGGGCAGCCGTCCGCAAGGCCCGGTACTGGTCGGCGATCGAGAGTAGTGGCTGTCCCGGACCGATCCGATCAGCCCGGCCTTCTCCAGCAGCATCATCAGCAGCGTCGCCAGCCGGCCGCGATGGCGATCGCGGCTGCGACCAGTGACGGCCGCCTTCGTGTGCTCGGCGCTCCTGTAGTAGGTGACGAGTGGGATCAGCTTCGGGCGAGCGCCAGGATGCGGTTGCGGTCCAGCGAGGGCTGGAACGAGAAGTCGAAGCTGGCCAGCGTCTTGACCGTACCCAGGCGCGCCATCTGCATCGACGCCTTGATCCGCCGGCCCAGCTCTTCGGCCAGTACGGCGTCGACCGCCTCCAGCGTGCCGATCTTGCCGCGCTCGACTTGGCGCACGATGTGGTCAAGCACCTTGAGCGCATGCGGCATGCGCAGCCCGACTAGGTGGCGCCGTATCTGGTCCGGGGTGGCAGGCATCGGGGCGTCATCCCTCATGGCCCGATGCCCTCCTCGGCTAGGCGCTGGGCGACGGCGGCGTAGAACGCCAGCGGCCGACGCGCGAACGTTTCGCTCAGGCGAAGAGGAAGAACGGCGCCGCCACCGGGTATCGTGCTGCTGACTGGCGGGCGATGACCGCCGGCGACCCGGCGCTGGCCGCTGCCCTCCAGCACGGGGTGGATCGCCACCAGCCGGTTCTGCTCGAAGATGCGCACCTCGTCGGCGAGCAGGTGCACCTCGACCGCGCGGCGGCGCGTGCCGTCCGGCACGCCGTAGAGATTGCCGTCCACCGAGACCATGCCGTTGCGGGTGATCCGTCGCTCCATGCGCAACGTGGCCTGGAACAGGCCGGCCGGCAGCGGCCCTAGGATGGGCTGCTCCTCGGCATAGTGCTCGGCGACGACGCGCCGAGTGGTCGCGTGCACCCGGACGTTGGCCACCCCGTCCAGCCACTGCCGGAGCTAGGCTTTGAGGTCATTGAGGTTGCGGAAGCTGTGAGCCAGGAAGAAGTTCTCACGCACGTGGCGGAACGGCCGCTCCACCTTGCCCTTGCTCTGCGGCCGGTAGGGGCGGCATGCCTTGAGCAGGAAGCCGTAGTGCCGCGCCAGCTCGAGCAGGGTCCGGTTGTGGGCGATCCCCTGCGTATCCTCGCCGATGACCGCGGTGCGCATGCGGTCGTACAGGATCTCGGCCGGCACGCCGCCCAGCGCCTCGAACGCCGCGACGTGGCAGCGCAGCACCGTCGGCAGGTCCTGGTGCACGACGAACCGCGCCGAGAGCATGCGACTGTGCCCGAGCACCAGCGAGAACAGCCAGACGATGTGCACCACCCCGGGCTCGTCGGTGAACTCGGTGCGGAACTGGGCGAATCGACCTGCGCCTGTCGCCGTCGCAGAGCGATCCCCCGGAGGGAGGGACTGCGAGGGAGTCGGGGCGCGGTCTCGAAACGCTGCTCGAAGCCGGGCAGCGCGGCGAGCCGCATATCGCGCAGGAAGTCGGTCAGTCGGGTGTAGTCGCCGGCGTAGCCGAGATCGTGCAGCTCGCGGTGCAGCCGCCGTCTGCTCAGCTCCGGGAAGGCGGTCACCCGCTCGCGCAGGTAGCGGCTGAACGGGTCGAGCAGCGTGCCCTGGGGCTGCCGTGAGCCGTATGCCGGTCGCTCCAGACCGCGCTCGACGTATTGGCGTATGGTCTTGCCGTCAAGCTCAGCCCACCGGGCGATGGCAGATCCGCTGGACCAAGTCCACAAACGACATCCTCGCCAGCATTCGGCGCTTCTGCCAACGAACACGGCAAACCTAAAAATTATAGAATTAGGACACCTCCTTATTCGGATCAACAGGCATTCGCACAACCACCTTAAGAAACGCCTCGGCCTCCTCCGCAATCCGGATGCCGGTCGCCCTGACTTCCGCTCCAGCTGCATTCTGGAGGTCGGTGGTCATGTCGAGTGCGTAGCGGCGGATGGTAGTAATATCAAAGCTGGTGAGGAGATCCTTGGCAATCATGCGGTCTATGAGGCCGTGGAGGATCACGCTAAGACTGGCCTGACGGATCAAGAGTCGGTCGAGATCAGGTGATAATTCGGACATGTCGCCTCGTGTGCCGATTGTTGCAAGGTCACAGTATCTCAAAACTCAAGACAGGGGAGCGCAACAAGCAGTGATTTTGTGAAGCCGCTGCAGCTAGCCTCATACCGCCGCGTAGGACCTGTTGAAAACGCCGCTTGCCCCTGATCTGCTGATGTTCTTGATGAATTGGTGATGAGGGATGCTGGGGAGCAAGCCGCGTGGCCAACTCGAGCTGTTGATGGCTGGCCCATTGCGCGACTTTGCCCTGGACAACCATGTGCTGGCGCGAGTGGATCGGGTTCTTGACCTGTTGTTGCTGCGAGCGGCCGTTCGAGACGACTAAGCCGTCGATGGTGCAGGTCGGCTAGGCATCGATCCGGAAGCGGCATGAGGCTGATGCTGGCCAGCTTGCCAATGGGCTTTGCGCATGATCGCAGATTAATGCGTGAAGCTCAAGTCAACCTGGCGATCCGTTGGTTCGCAGGTTATGGCCTCTACGAAGCGTTGCCGATCATTCAGCCTGACGCGCATCCGGCATCGCTGGGGCGCAGAACGGTTCCGCCAAGTGTTCGTCCGATCGGTATAGGCCTGTATCGCAGCTTGGATCGCCAAGAGGGAAGTCGTGCATATCGATGGCTCGTTGATACCGGCAGACGTGAGTTGGGACGCGATCGCCAGACGCCATGCAGAGGCTGTCGAGACCGCTAATGGGGCCAGACACAGGCTCCTGGCTCGAACGGCAGCGGGCCACCGGCGGCAGGGCGCAGCACCGTATCAGTTTGTATGACTGATCCAAATGCGTCACCAATCAATATCATATTCGGTGGCCTACTTCTACGGGGGCAGGTCACAGGCCGTGCTTGCCAACGAAGCCTACGACAGCAACGTCCTGCGTAAGCTCATCGCAGACATGAGCGTCCCGGCAGTAATCCCGTTGAACCGTTCGCACACGCTTGCTATCCCGCACGGCGCCACCGTCTACAAGCACCGGAACCGCATCGGGCGATGCTTCAACAGGCTCAAGCACTTCTGCTGCTTCGCCGCCCGCTATGACAGGCGCACCATCCACTTCGCCGATTTCGCGTATCTCGCAGCTACCATGATCTCGCTGCGGTAAATGTTGAGCCGGTCTGAAGGATCGGCTTCGACTCGGCGGATCGCGGCAGGCCGGGCGTCAAGCGCCATCTGCTCCTTAACACCTGGGGCACGCTGCTTGATGTCATGACCATACCCGCCAACCAGCATGACGGCCAGATGCTAATACTCACGTTGGACGCCATTCCGCCCGTCTGCAGCATCAAAAGAACGGATTATTACTAACAATGCTTTATCAGGCAGTTAGAGGACGAAAGCTTGACCTATATAAGTCTGAGTGTAGACACAACTTATTTTTGGTGCCATAGACCGATAGAAATATGTCAGGTTATCGTATGCCTGCAAGACCCAGACGCTCTCCGGAACACAGGCGTAACACAAGACGGGATGATGCTTGCGAGGCAGCTCTGTATCGGCTGATCCCGAAGTTGTCACCGGAGGCCCGCACGGCGCTGCTTTAAACAGCGCTGCGGCTGGCTAAGGCACAGGGGTTGCACTTCGATTGCGATCAGCTGCCTTGCCTCCCCCAATTAGAGGCCGCACAACGTGAACGGCTTAGCTACGCATGAGATTACAGATGTCTCCTGTCAATAACTTCTTGTTGGTTGTTCTCCTTCTTCGACACCGCGCGGCCGCCAAGGGAGCGGCTTCTCGACGTCGCCTTAGCACTACTCTGCCAGGTTCA
>CAXUEL010000256.1:0-4861 GCA_964249915.1 uncultured Acetobacteraceae bacterium
GGTGTGCGGCGCCGCCTTCTGGGCCGCGCGCGGGCATCTCCGGGGAGGGGATCGTGCCGGCTACCGCTCCTGGCTCGGCCGCGCCGCGGCGGCGCCGCACACCTTCTACGGCCTGCTGGCCAGCCGGATCCTCGGCCGCGCCGACGGCAGCTGGGACCGGCCCTGGAAGCAGCCGATGGCGGCGGCGGAAGAGATCGAGGCGGCGCCGGGCCGGCCGACCCTGTCGGAGATCGACGTCGAGGCGGTCGGCGCCACCCCGGCCGGCCGGCGCGCCTTCGCCCTGCTTCAGGTCGGCGAGCCCGAACGTGCCGAGGCGACGCTGCGCCGGCTCTGGCCGACGGTTCAGGGCGACATGGCGCTGTGCCGCTCGATCCAGCTGGTGTCCGAGGCGGCCGGGCTGACCGCCCTGTCGTCGCAGATGGCGTCGATCCTGCAGAGCCGGGACGGCCAGCCGCGCAACCAGGCGCGGTTGCCGATCCCGGCCCTCAGCCCCCGCCGCGGCTTCACCGTGAACCCGGCGCTGGTCTATGCCCTGACCAGGCTGGAATCGAACTTCGACGCGTCCGCGGTGTCGGGTGCGGGTGCGCACGGGCTGATGCAGCTGATGCCGGTGACGGCGGGCTTCGTGCTCGGCGAGCCGAACCGCTTCGCCGGCAATACCAGCGCCCTGCAGAACGCCGGGCTCAACCTGGAGCTCGGCCAGCGCTACCTTGCCTACCTGGCGACGGAGCCTGCCGTGAACGGCGACCTGATCCGGCTGCTCGCGAGCTACAACGCCGGGCCGGGCGCGGTCGAACGCTGGAAGCCGGACGGCGACCCGCTGCTGTTCATCGAGAGCCTGCCCAGCGACGAGACGCGCGACTACGTGCACCGCGCCCTCGCCTATCTCTGGGTGTACTCGCAGCGCCTCGGCGTGCCCTCGCCATCGCTGCTGGCCCTGGCGGACGGGCGCTGGCCGATCTTCGACGACGAGAAGGAGGTGCGGACGCTGCATTGACGCCCGGAACCTAGTTCTCCGCCAGCGCCTGACGGCTGGCGCGAACCTTGTGCACCCGCCTGCCGTCCATCTCCAGCACCTCGAACAGCCAGCCGGAGAACGCGATCTTGTCGGCCGGCGCCGGCACGCGGCGCAGCAGCGCCAGGATCAGCCCGCCCAGCGTGTGGTAGCTGCCTTCCGCCGGCAGGTCGCCCAGGCCGAGCCTGTCCTTGACCTCGTCCGCCGGCGCGCCGCCGTCCAGCGTCAGCACGCCGTCGGCCTCGATCGGCCGCTCCGGCAACGCGCCCGGCTCCTGCTGCTCGCCGACGATCGCCTCGAACACGTCGGCCGCGGTGGCCACTCCCTCGAAGCTGCCGTACTCGTCGAGCACCAGCACCATGCCGAGCGGATGGGTGCGCAGCTGCTCCAGCACGTCGAACGCGCTGATGGTGTCCGGCACCACCACCGGCGGCAGCATCAACGCCTCCACCGACAGCGCGCCCCCGTCCAGAAGCAGCTCCAGCACGTCCCTGGCCCGGATCAGCCCGACCGGGTTGTCGATGCCGCCGTCACACACCAGCAGCCTGGAATGGCCGGACAGCCGGAGCGCGTCGCGCAGCATCGCGGTGTCGGCGTGCCGTTCCACCCAGACCAGCTCGTTGCGCGGGGTCATGATCGCCCGCACCGGCCGGTCCGCCAGCCGGAGCAGGCGCTCGATCATGTTGCGCTCCTCGTGCTCCAGCACCCCGGTCTGCGCGCCCTCGGCGATCAGCGCCCGGAGCTCCTCCTCGGTCACGGTTTCCCGGCCGGTCTTGGTCACGCCGAACACCCGCAGCACCAGCGACGAGGACTGCCGGAGCAGCCAGACCGCCGGCGCGGCGACCCGCGACAACACCAGCAGCGGCAGCGCCAGGGCGCTGGCGATCCGCTCCGGATGGCGCAGCGCCAGCTGCTTGGGCACCAGCTCGCCCAGCACCAGCATCAGGGCGGTGATCGCGATCACGCACAGCGCCAGCGCCAGCTCGTGCGCGAAGCGTGCCAGCGCCGGCACCCGCGCCAGCCAAGGTGCCAAGCGGCCGGCGATGCTGGCGCCGCCGAAGGTTCCCTCCAGGATGGTGACCAGGGTGATGCCGACCTGCACCGTGGGCAGGAAGCTCTGCGGGTCGTCCGCCATCAACGCCGCGCGTTCCGCACCCGGCACGCCGCGCCGCACCAGCACCCCCAGCCGCGCCCGGCGCGACGAGATCAGGGCGAGCTCGCCCATCGCGAACACGCCGTTCAGCAGCACCAGGAGCAGGATCACGACCAGGGACAGGACCATGCTCCCAGTCTAGAGCAGCATCAGCCCCGGAGCAGCATCGGCGGATCGGGCGTCCTCGTCAGGCTTCGCGATACCAGAGCAGGACCACGCCAACCAGGATGAAGCAGCACGGCCAGACCCAGCCGGCGATCCGCCCGCCGCGTCCGGGCAGGCGCAGCTCCAGCCACCGTCCCCAGCCGGACGCGATCCCGGCCAGGGCCAGCGGGGTGTGGGTCAGCTCGATCAGCTCGGCGTCCTTGACGTTGGCGATCTGGTGCGAATGCGTCAGCAGCAGCGCCCCGCCCGCCGCCACCATCAGCGGGAACACCAGGGCCGCCCGCCGGCTCCGCAGCCGCCCGGTCTGCACCGACCATTCGAACAGGGCGAACACCAGGATCAGCAGCACGAACATGCGGTGCTGCACCACCTCCACGTCGCGGAAGGCGGCCATGAAGTCCTCCTTGCCGAGCGGCCATACCTCCGGATCCGACCGCAGCAACAGGAACAGCGCCAGGCCCAGGAAGATCACCGGCCAATGCCGCGCCGGCCTGACCCCCGCATGCGCCAGCAGCACCAGGAAGCCGATGGCGATCACGAACAGGCCGGCCCAGTGGTGGTTGTACTCCGACCAGGCGATGTCGTCGGCGTTGCGCGGCGGCAGGGTGCCGTCGCCGGGCACGAAGGCGGGGGGGGCGGCGCGGTGGGCGTGCGCCGCCTCGGCATCGATCTTCGCCTGCAGCGCCGGGATCGCCAGCACGTCGTGGTCCGGCGAGCGCAGGCGCGGCCAGGCCGGCGCGTTGCGCTCCAGGATCTCGTGCCAGGTCACCCGGTCCTGGGTGAGGTCGACCGCGGGCGGCACCGAGGTCAGCGAGGCGGCGGCAAAGAAGATGGAGAAGCCGAGCCCGATCTCGACCTCGGCGAAGCGCTTCATCCGCACCACCGAGGCGGTCGGGTCGCGTCGCAGCCGCTCGGTGACCAGGAAGTTGCCGGCGCCCAGCGCCAGCAGGCCGCCGAACAGGCCGATCTTGGCGCCCACCATGACGCCGTAGGCGGTGCCGTAGAACGCCGGCAGCGAGCCGACATAGGCAATGAACATGGTGACGCCCGACGCGAGGATGCAGCCGACCCCCAGCATCGACAGGCGCGAGAACCGGGCGCCGACGCGCCGCCAGCCGGCGCCGTCATGCACCTCGGCCAGCGCGATCAGGAAGGCCGGGATGCCGCCGATCCAGATCGCCGCCCCGAGCTGGTGCAGCCATTCCACCGCCAGCAGCAGCGTCGACTGCTCCAGCCGGGCCGCCGCGTGCGTGGTGGCGGTCGCCGCCGCCAGCTCCACCGCCACCAGCGCCAGCAGGATCGGACCCGGCACCCGCCAGCGCTCCACCGGCCTCGCGGTGCCCACGGGCTCCGCCCGACTTGCGGTGCCCACGGACTCCGTCCGCCCTGCGGTACAGGCCGCGATCAGCAGCGCGCAGGCGATCTTCACCACCGCCGCCACCGCGAAGTTGGCCTGCATCACGTCGCCGAACGACAGGTCCACCGTGGACATCAGCACCGCGACCTGCAGCCCGTTGCCGAGCGCCTCCACCAGCGCCATCGCCAGGGCGCTCCAGAAGGTCAGCCGCATGATCCGCGACACGATCCGGGGGCCGCCCGCGAGCTCGCCCGCGAACGGCCGGGCCAGCAGCACCAGGAACAGCACGCCGCCCAGCGCCATCGACTGCGCCACGATGGTCAGCCCGTGCAGGACGATGCTGAGATAGCCGAACAGGTCGACGAGCAGCGACACGGGCCCCGGATCCTACTTCGCGACCGCGGTGAACGGCACGTCGCCGCGGGTGATGTGCCCGTCCAGCGCCAGCGCCTGCCAGCGCAGGATGTAGGCGCCCGGCTTCAGCTCGACCTCGGCGTCCAGCGCGTTGATGGCGCTCGTGGCCGAGATCGGCAGCACGGTGCGGGTGCCGTCCGGCGCGGTCAGGGTCAGGCGCGAGCGCCGGTGGTCGATCTTGCTGTTGTAGCGGAAGTCGAGCGACTGGTGCCCGGCGGCGATGCTGCCGCCCGTCGCCGGGACGCTGCCGATCAGGATGGCGTGGGCCAGCGCCGGAGCGGACGGGACGGCCAGGGCAAGGAGGAGGCCGGTCAGCCGGGCAGGCACCGGAAGGGTCATGGCGAGGATCCTGGGGGTCGGGCAGCGGAACATCCCGGTCGCGGTGGAGCGTCGGACCCCGGTATCCGGCGCTGCTGCGGACAGCCGCTCTAGGCCAAAACCACCTCCGGTGGAACACTGCGGCAGATGAAAAACCGGTTGGGTTCGGCGGCACTGGCGCTCGGGACGCTCGCCGCGCCGGCGTCCGCGCAGCCCCTGCACTATCCGCCGCCGGTCGCGGCCCGGTGCTACAGCTCGCCGTTCGGCTGGCGCCACCGGGTCGGGCCGATGGCGCCGGCCGGGTTCCACAACGGCATCGACCTGCCGGCGCCCGCCGGCGCGTTGGTGCATGCGGCGGCGGCCGGCACCATCCTGGTGATCAAGCGGCAGGGCCTCGGCGGCGTCACCGTGCGTCTGCAGCACGGGGGCGGGCTGGTGA
>CAXUEL010000257.1:0-4848 GCA_964249915.1 uncultured Acetobacteraceae bacterium
GCCCGGTCCGGGCGGGCTGACCCGGGCGCTGCTGGCGAGCGGTGCGGCAAGCGTCACCGCGGTCGAGATCGACCGGCGCGCGGTGGCGGCGATCGAGGCGCTACGCTCGGCGGTGGCGGGGCCGGAGGGCGACTCGCGGCTGCGGCTGGTCGAGGCGGATGCGGTCGGGCAGGACCTGGCCGCGCTGGTACCGGCGCCGCGGCAGGTGGTGGCGAACCTGCCGTACAACGTCGGCACCGCGCTGCTGGTCGGCTGGCTGCGCCAGGCGTCGTCGTGGGAGCGGCTGACGCTGATGTTCCAGGTGGAGGTGGCGGAGCGGATCACCGCCCTGCCCGGCTCCGACGCGTATGGCCGGCTGGCGGTGCTGGCGCGCTGGACCTGCGAGGCGCAGCTGCTGCTCCGGGTGCCGCCGGGAGCGTTCTCGCCGCCGCCCAGGGTGTTCTCCGCAGTGGTCGGGTTGGTGCCGCACGCCGAGCAGCCGGAGCCGGCGCTGCTGGCGTCGATGGAGCGCGTGACGGCGGCGGCGTTCGGGCAGCGGCGCAAGATGCTGCGCGGCGCGCTGAAGGGGCTGGGAGGCGAGGCGCTGCTGGCGCGTGCCGGGATCGACGCCCAGCGCCGGGCGGAAACCCTGACGGTCGACGAGTTCGACCGCCTCGCCCGGCTGCTCTGACCCGGGATCGCCCGACCATACGGCGACAGGTCTGTAACAAACCGGTTCCCAAAGGCCCGGGCCTTTGGCGGGTCTGGGCAGAGCCCAGCCTTGCCTGCCCGCGGCCACCGTCGCCGCCGGCTGGCCTCAGTCCGCGTCCAGCCGCTCCAGCGGAGCGTCGGCGCGCGCGGCCTGCAGGGCGGCGCGTTCGGCATCCACCATGTAGTCGCGCGACAGCGGCACCGCCTCGGCGTCGCGGGTGAGCTGGAGCTGGAAGTTCATGTGGCCCTGGCGGCGGAAGGCGATCTCCGAGCCGGCGAGGTAGAGCTCGAACATGCGGCAGAAGCGCTGGTCGTAGAGCGAGGCGATCAGGTCGCGGTTGGCGGCGAAGCGGCGGCGCCAGTGGGTGATGGTCCTGGCGTAGTGCAGGCGCAGGATCTCGCAGTCGGTCACCCACAGGCCGGAGCGCTCGATCGCGGCGAAGGTCTCGCTCAGCGCCGGCGAGTAGCCGCCGGGGAAGATGTATTTGTCGAGCCACGGGTTGGTGGCGCCCGGCCCCTCGTTGCGGCCGATCGAGTGCACCAGCGCCACGCCGTCAGGGCGGAGGCAGTCGCGTATGCGGGCGAAGTAGGCGTCGAAGTGGCCGACGCCGACGTGCTCGAACATGCCGACCGAGACGATGCGGTCGAACCGACGGTCGACGGCGCGGTAGTCCACCAGCTCGAAGCGCACGCGGTCCGACAGGCCCTCCGCCTCCGCGCGCGACCGTGCTTCCGCCAGCTGCTCGGTGGACAGGGTGATGCCGGTGACGCGGGCGCGGTAGTCGCGGGCCAGGGTCAGCGCCATGCCGCCCCAGCCGCAGCCGATGTCGAGCACCTCGAGGTCGGGCCGGTCGAGCCGCAGCTTGGCGGCGATGTGGCGCTTCTTGGCCTCCTGCGCCTCCTCCAGGGTCTCGTCGCCGCGCGGGAAGTAGGCGCAGGAGTACTGGCGGTCGCGATCCAGGAACAGGCTGTAGAGCCGGCCGTTCAGGTCGTAGTGGTGGGCGACGTTGCGCCGTGCGCGCGGCGCCGGGTTGTACTGGGTGAACAGCCGCTTGGCCTCGCGCAGCCGGGACGACACGGTGGCGCCGGGATGGCCGCCGCGCACCGCGTTGGCCATGAACACGTCCATCAGGTCGTACAGCGTGCAGCCGACCGGTCTGACGGTTCCGGCCATGTAGGCCTCGCCGAAGGCCAGCCCGGGGTTGAGCAGCAGCCCGATCTCGGAGGTGGAATCCAGCATCTCCATGCCGACATGCGGGGTGCCCTGCCCGTATGACCCCGTCCGCCCGCTCGCGTACCTGATGTCCAGCCGGCCGAACCGGATGAAGCGCCTGAGCACCAGGTCGAGCAGGATGGGCATGCCTGGTTCTCCGACAGCGGCGGGGCGCAGGATGAACCGGGGACGGCGCAACCGTCAAAGCCTGGACAAGCGCAACGAAAACGGCCCGGACTTCCGCCCGGGCCGCTGTCGTCGTCGTGGTCGTCCCGGCGTCGGCTGCGTCAGGCGATCTCGCCCTCGGCCTCCTCCGGGCCGTAGGCCGGCTGCTCGTCCTCGTCGTCGTTGTCGCGCCCGACCCGTTCGCCGCGGGCCTGGCGCTCCGCCTCCTCGGTCGAGCGGGCGACGTTGGCGACCACGCGTATGCTCACCTCGGGATGCAGCACGACGCGGACGTCGGACAGGCCGAGCGTCTTGATCGGGTGCGCCAGCTGCACCTGCTGGCGGTCGACCGTCAGGCCGCTTTCGGCGGCGGCCAGCGCGATGTCGCGCGGCGACACCGAGCCGTACAGGCTGCCGCTGTCGCCGGCCTGGCGGATGATGACGACGGTCAGGCCGCTCATCCGCTCGGCGAGGCGCTCCGCCTCCTCGCGGCGCTTGAGGTTGTTGGCCTCGAGCTGGATGCGCTCGCCCTCGAAGCGGGCGCGGTTGGCGGCGTTGGAGCGGATCGCCTTGCCCTGCGGCAGCAGGAAGTTGCGGGCATAGCCCGGCTTCACCTTCACGACCTCGCCCATCTGGCCCAGCTTCTCGATGCGCTGGAGCAGGATCACCTCGGTTGCAGACATGCCGTGCGCTCCCTCAGCTCAGGATGTAGGGCAGCAGGGCAAGGAAGCGGGCGCGCTTGATCGCCTGGGCCAGCTCGCGCTGCTTCTTCGCCGACACCGCGGTGATGCGGCTCGGCACGATCTTGCCGCGCTCGCTCAGGAAGCGGGACAACAGGCGCACGTCCTTGTAGTCGATCTTCGGCGCGTTCGGGCCGGAGAACGGGCAGGACTTGCGGCGGCGGTAGAACGGCCGGCGCGCGCCGACCGCGGTGCGGCGGCCGCCGGGGCCGGCGTCTTCGGTGCCGGGACGGGACTCGGTTGACTGGGACATGCTCGCCTACTCCGCCTCTGCCATCTCGGGACGCGGGCCGCGCGGGCCACGCTCCGGACGCTCGCCGTTCTCGTCGCGGGCGCGGAACTCCTCGCGGTCGTCGTAGCCGCGCTTGCGTCCGCTGTCGAAGCGGCCGGCCGGCTTCGGGCCGCGGAAGCCGCGCTCGCGGTCGTCGCCCTTGCGGCTCAGGATGGCGGACGGCGCCTCGTCGATCGCCTCCACGCGCAGCGTCATGAAGCGCAGCACGTCCTCGTTCAGGCCGAGCTGGCGCTCCATCTCCTTGATGGAGGGCGGCTGGGCGTCGAGGCCGAGGAGCATGTAGTGCCCCTTGCGGTTCTTCTTGATGCGGTAGGCGAGCGAGCGGAGGCCCCAGTATTCGCGCTTCTGGATCGTGCCCTGCTCGCCTTCGAGCTGGGTGGCGATGCCGTCGGCGATGAGCTCGACCTGGGCCTGGGTGACGTCGTTGCGCGCGATCAGCACGCATTCGTAGAGTGGCATGGGGTCTCCCTTCGGATGGTTCAACCCGACCGGCCGAGGGGATCCCGGGGAACGGCGCCGTCGCCTCGCGGGAGGCAGGGCATGGGTATAGCCGGGGCGATGCCACTCGCTCCGGCAGGGACGCGCGTTGCGTGAACCACGAAGCGGGCCGCGGCGCAAGGGTAAAGGCCGCGGCACCGCGCTCCCGCGCCTAGGACGCTCCGGACCGGCGTGCCGCTTCCAGCTCCTGCATGATCCGCCCGACCGCCCGGTCGCCGGCCCGCGGCGAGGCGGACAGGCCGGCCGCGGCGCCCAGGCGGTCGCCTTCGGGACGGTGCTGGATCAGCTTCCAGGCGCCTTCCAGCCGCGCCACCTGCAGCCGGAGCCCGACGATCGCCCGCGTCAGGGTGACGACGAACTCGGCCGGCGCGTCGGAGACGGCCCAGGGCTGGTCGCGGCCGCCCTCGTTGGCGTCGGTCAGCTCGGCGAGGTGGGACAGGAGCCAGGCCTGGTCCTCGACGACCGAGACCGGACCGTGGGCATGGACGGCGATGTAGTTCCAGGTCGGGACGACCCTGCCGTGCTGGCGCTTGGTCTCGTACCAGGACGGCGATACGTAGGCCTGCGGCCCCTGGAAGATCGCGAGCGACGGGACCGGGCCGGATCGGAACGCGTCCCAGTGCGGATTGGGACGCGCGACGTGGGTTTCGAGCACGGTGCCGCCCTCGTCCTGCTTGAGGACCATCGGCACGTGGGAGGCGTGGTAGCCGTCGGCCGTGGCGGTGACCAGGGTGGCGAGCTGGATGTCGCGGATCGTCGCCGCCAGGACCTCGGGACGATCCTCCTTGAACTGCTTCGGCGCGTACATGGCGAGCCTGATCGATCGGGGTGGTGGAAGGCCGGCGGCCGGTCGTCGGGCCGTCCGGCGGGGCAGTCGCGGCACGGTCGGCGTCGTGACGCCGGTGCCCGCACCGGATGCCGTAGCACACGCCGCAGACAAGGCACGATGCCAACGCATCCAGTGCGAGGCAGGTGAACGCGAAGCTGTCCGATGCCGTATCCGGAACGACCGGGCCTCGCGGGGCCGCGGCCGCTCCCCGGACGATCAGCGGCGGAGGCAGCGTCGGAAGCCGCCGTCCGCGGAACCGGTCGGCATGTGGGACTCCTCCGGTCAGCCGCTGCTCGACGCGGCCTCTTCCGGCACCCGGCGCCGCCGTTCGCCCGAGGGCGCCGGGGCCCGCCCGGGCGCGCCGACCGCCGCGCGCCGGACGACGGCCCCGTTCACCGCGACCGCGAAGAAAGCGCCCTCG
>CAXUEL010000258.1:0-4835 GCA_964249915.1 uncultured Acetobacteraceae bacterium
GGCGTCGAGCGCGCCCTGAGCGCGGCGGACATTGCCGAGGCCGTTGTGGGCGGGGGCGTTGGCGGGGGCCGAAGCCGGGCGCAGGGACGGGATGGACGGGATGGACCACGAGAAGTTCGACCAGGCGCTGATCCAGTCGGCGCTGGCGCGCGCCGAGATGGTCGGCTGGCGACGCGTGACGGTGGTCGAGGCGGCACGCACGGCCGGGCTGCCGCTGGACGAGGCGCGGGTGCGGTTCCCGACGCGCACCGCCGTGCTGCTCAGGCTTGGGGCCCTGGCGGACCGCGCGGCGCTGGTCGAGGACGGCTCCACCGGCACCGTGCGCGAGCAACTGTTCGACCTGCTGATGCGCCGGATCGACGTGCTGCAGCAGCATCGCGGCGGGGTGCAGGCGGTGCTGCGCGCCCTGCCGCTCGACCTGCCGCTGGCGCTGCTGCTGGCGGCCGCGACCGGCGACAGCATGGCCTGGATCGCCGCCGCCGCCGGGATCGACACCACCGGCCTGGGCGGCCGCCTGCGCGTCCAGGGCGTGGTCGCGGTGTGGCTGCAGACGGTGCGCGCCTGGGACAAGGACGACAGCCCCGACCTGTCGGGCACCATGGCGGCCCTGGACAAGGTGCTGGACCGGGCGGAGCGGGTCGGACGGATGCTGCGGCGGCCGCTGTTCGGGTCCGACGGGCCGGCGGTCGAGCCCGAGCTGATCGACGACACCCTGTTGCCGGATCCCGGGGTGCCGGGTCCGACGGTGCCGGAGCCTCCGGCGCCGCAGGGGACGGATCCCGGTCCGGTCGATCCCCTGACCTGAGCGCCGCGCCCTTTACGACGATCCGGCCGGCTCCTATTGAAAGCCGGCGCCGGGACGATGGGGCGTCGCCAAGCGGTAAGGCAGCGGATTTTGATTCCGCCATGCGGAGGTTCGAATCCTCCCGCCCCAGCCGGCGCCCGGACCGGTGCTCCCGATCCCGGCCCGGACGCGAGCCGGTGGCTCAGACCGCCTTCTTGAGATTCGGGCTCGCCTTGAACCGCACCGTCTTGCCGGCCTTCACCTTGACCGCCTCGCCGGTGCGCGGGTTGAGCGCCTTGCGTGCCTTGGTCTTGCGAACCGTGAAGGTGCCGAACGAGGGAAGCGTGAAGCCGCCTTCCTTCCTGAGCTCGCGCACGATCGCCGCGATCAGGTCGGCCGCCGCCTGGTTGGCGGCGACGCCAGTGCAGTCGACGGAATCCTGGATTACGCCAGCAATAAAAGCCTTGCTCATGAAAACGGGAGTCTCCTGATCAAATGGGCAAGACACCGTTACGGCACCGGATGCCACAGCCTGCCACTCACGATTCGGCTTCTAGCCTGCCTTCGCGCCGGCCGCCAAGAGGTAATCCGGCCGCATCGGCGTGATCAAGCCTTTGCAGCACTGCAAGGCCCTCGGCGGCTCGTGACCTTTTGTTAACCAGCTGCAAACTTCGCAACCCGTCCTGCGTCCGTTCGGAAAATGATACGCACCTGCCTGTTCGCGCATTTCGATCCGGGCGGCCGGATCGCGCCCCACGTGCTGCACTACCTCCGGCAGCTGAGCCTGTGCGGCTTCTCGACCCATGTCGCGATGTCTGGCGTGGAGCACGCGCACGATGCCGATCGCGCGGCGCTGGCGCGGCTCGGCGCCGTCCCGCATCCGCGCCCGAACCGGGGACTCGACTTCGGCGCGTGGCAGGACCTGCTCGAACGCGGCTGTGCCGACGGAGCCGGAACGATCCTGCTCGCCAACGACAGCGTGTTCGGGCCGCTCGCGCCGCTCCCGCCCATCGTCGACGCGATGGAACAGGCGGCGCCCGACGTGTGGGGCATGGTCGAGTCGCGGGAAGGTGGCTGGCACCTGCAGTCCTGGTTCCTGTGCCTGAGCGCGCAGGCGCTTGCCGCACCGGCGGTCGCGCGCGTGCTGCGCCAGCCGTTCCGGGAGATGGGCAAGGCCGAGATCGTGCTGCACGGCGAGCTGGGGCTGGGTGCGGCGATCCGGGCGGAGGGGTTGCGCTGGGCGGCGCGCGCCGGCCCGCCGGCGCGCCGGCTGCGGCGGCTGGTGCCGGGCAACCCGATGCACCTCGACTTCCTGTCGGTGGCGCGCGACGGCAGCGTGCCGTTCGTCAAGGTCGAGCTGCTGCGCGACAACCCGGCCGCGGTGCGCTGGGCCGGCGCCTGGCGGGAGGCGGTCGCGTCGAGCCCGATCTTCCCAACCGCGTGGATCGACCGGCACCTGGGCGACGGATCGCCCTGGGTGCCGCCCCGCCCGGCGCAGACCCTGCGCATGCGGCTGCTCTACGCCGCCATCACCCGGGACCGGATGGAGGCGCTGCGGACGCTGCTGCGCTGATCCCGGCGGCCTCGCGCAGCCATGCCAGCAGCTCGGCCGCCTGGCCGTCATAGCTGGCGATCGAGTGCGCGTGCGGGTTGCGGAAGCCGTCGAGGCGGTCCGGCTGCAGGAGCAGCTCGCCGACCGCCGCCAGCAGGCCGTCCATCCGGCCGTCGAGCGGGATCAGCCGGCCGTTCACGCCGTCCACGATCTCCTCCGACTGGCCGCCGCCCTCGGTGGCGATCACCCACACGTCCCGCGCCAGCGCCTCGCGCACGCTGAGGCCGAAGCTTTCCTTCCACTGCGACGGGAACAGCAGCACGTCGATGCGGTCGAAGAAGGTGTCCAGCCCGTCCTGGGTGTAGGCCGGGATGACGGTGACGGTGCCCTCCACCGCCCAGTTGGACACGTCGACCGAGCGGAAGCCGAGGTTCAGGGTGTTGTCGACCAGCACCAGCTCCCAGTCCGGCCGGTCGAGGCGCTCGAACGCCTGGCGCAGCAGGTGAAAGCCCTTGATCGGCTCGGCGCCGCCGACGAAGCCGAACCGGAGCGGCGTGCCGGGTCGGCGCGGCGTGCGCGGCGTGGCCGGCAGGCGGATGCCGTTGCGGTTCACCCGGACCCGCTCCGGCGGCAGGCCGTTGGCGAGGTAGAGCCTGCGGTGCGACCCGCTCGGCGACAGCAGCAGGGCGGCGCTGCGCAGCACCGACGTCATGATGCGCATGCGCTCGTGGAGGTGGTGCGCGTGCGGCAGGCAGTTCTGGCAGACGCGCAGGTCGATCCGGGTCTGGAAGCAGTAGCGGTTGTCGCCGCGCACCATGAACTGGCGGTCGCACAGCCACCAGGCATCGTGCAGCGTGACCACGTAGGGGATGCCGCGCTCTGCGGCCAGGCGCAGGATCGAGGCGCCGAAGCCCTGGATCGAGTGCGCATGCACCACGTCGGGCCGCAGGGCGTCGAGCAGGTGGCCGAAGGTCGCCACCATGGACGGGTTGTCGAGCTGCACCACCTGGTCGCTGGCCGCGGACAGGCTGGTGGCGAACACCGGGATGCCGTCCCAGTCGTAGCGCAGCAGCGACGGCGGCCGGCCGGCGACGGCGGGCCTGGAGGCGAACACGCAGAGCTCGACGCCGTCGGTGCGGTCCAGGCGGGTCGCCAGCTCCTGCGCCACCACCGTGGCGCCGCCGAAGCTCTGCGGCGGGAAGAAGATGTTGGCCGACAGCACGCGCAGCGCACGGCGCGGCCCGGGCGTCGGCAGGCCGGCGACCGCGGCGAGCTGGTCCCGGGCGATCCGGTCGGGCGCATAGCGCTCCAGCACGTCGGCCAGCCCCTGCCCGCCCAGGCGGCGGCGCAGCGACGGGTCCAGGATCAGCCGCTCCAGCGCTTGTTCCCATTCCGCCGCGGTGTCGGCCAGCAGGCCGTTGTGCCCGGGCACGACCACGTCACGGAAGCTTTCCCGCGGCGAGCACACCGAGGGGATGCCCAGGATCGCCGCCTCCTGGAACTTGATGTTGCTCTTGGCGTCGTTGAACACCGTGTCCTCGAGCGGGGCGACGGCGATGTCGGCCGCCGACAGCAGGCCGAGATAGGCGCGGTAGTTGGTGCCGGCGATCTCCTCGACCCGGTCGGCCATCGCCTCGAAGCCGGGCGGCAGGGTGAGGTCGCCGACGATGCGCAGCCGCAGGCGCGCGTGGCGGCGCATCAGCGACAGGATCGCGGGGGCGGCGCAGGCGAAGTCGGCGTCGTGGGTCTTGGTGCCAGACCCGTAGACGATGGTGACCGGCCCGCCGTCCGGCGCGGGCAGCCGGCCGTCGCGCAGGCCGGACGCCACCTCCAGGGTCTCGGCGTCGAGCGCGTTCTCGACCACGCGGGTGTCGGCGATCCCGGCATCCTGCATCCGGGCGGCGAGGCTGGCGGTGGAGGCGATGCAGCGTCCGCAGGCGAGCATCGCCTGCCGGTACAGGGCCACGCCCTTCAGCACCTCGCGGCGCAGCCTGGGTTCCAGGGTGAGGAGGTTGCTGTTGCGGCGGTACAGCGCCTCGTCGAAGATCAGGTCGTCCACCTCCCACCACGGGTCGAGCCCGACCCGCCTGGCCTCGGCGATCAGCGACAGCACCGCCGGCTCGCCCGGGACGCGGTAGAAGATCACCACGGTGCAGAGCTGCAGCGCGGTGGTGACGTGGTCGATCTCGCGCCAGCTCACCACGCGGCAGGACCAGCCCAGGCGCTCGAACAGCTCCTTCTTCTGCCAGACCCGGTACTTGGCGCATTGCGGCACGCTGAGCTCGGCGACGATCAGCACCTGCGGCGACAGCAGACCCGGGCGGGGGGCGGGCCTGGTTTCGTAGGGGTGGAGCGCCGCGGTGATCTCCGCGTCGCCGGAGTCGGTCGCGAGGTCCCGGACGAAGGACTGGTCGATCTTGAGTACGTCTATCGGAAAGGTCTTCAGGCGGGAGAGCGAGGAGTAGCCGGTCCCGAAATCGTCTATGGAGACCCGTATAC
>CAXUEL010000259.1:0-4803 GCA_964249915.1 uncultured Acetobacteraceae bacterium
GTCGGGGCCGGCGACGTCGCCGTCCCCGACCTGCCGGCCTCGTCCGGCGAGGCCGCCAAGCCGGCGCCGCCGGCCCCGACCGACGCCCCGGCGGCGCCGGCCGCCGAGGTCGGCGACACCGACTACGACCTCATCGTGATCGGCGCCGGGCCGGGCGGCTACGTGTGCGCGCTGCGCGCGGCCCAGCTCGGCATGAAGGTGGCCTGCGTGGAGAAGCGCGCGACGCTGGGCGGCACCTGCCTCAACATCGGCTGCATCCCGTCCAAGGCGCTGCTGCAGAGCACCGAAAGCTTCCACGAGCTGTCGCACGGCTTCGCCGACCACGGCATCATGGTCGGCGAGATCAGGCTCGACCTCGCCCGCATGCACGCGCGCAAGAACGAGGTGGTCGCCGCAAACACCAAGGGCGTCGAGTTCCTGTTCAAGAAGAACGGCGTCGCCTGGCTCAAGGGCGCCGGCCGGCTGTCGGCGCCGGACACGGTGGAGGTGGACGGCAAGGCGTTCCGCGCCAGGCACGTCGTGGTCGCCACCGGCAGCGACAGCGTGTCGCTGCCCGGGATCAGCATCGACGAGCGCCGGGTGGTCAGCTCCACAGGCGCCCTGGAGCTCCCGGAGGTGCCGCGCCACCTGGTGGTGATCGGCGGCGGGGTGATCGGGCTGGAGCTCGGCAGCGTGTGGCGCCGCCTGGGCTCGGAAGTCACCGTGATCGAGTATCTCGACCGGCTGGTGCCGGGCATCGACGGCGAGGTGGCCAAGGCGTTCGAGCGCGTGCTGTCCAAGCAGGGCATGAAGTTCAGGCTCGGCCACAAGGTGACGGGCGTCGAGGCCGGCGAGGCCGGCGCCACCGTCACCGTCGAGAAGAACAAGGGCGGTGCGGCGGAAACCATCGAGGCCGACATCGTGCTGGTGGCGGTCGGACGACGTGCGGTCACCGAGGGGCTCGGCCTGAAGGAGGTGGGCGTCGCGCTGGACGAGCGCGGCCGGGTCGGGACCGACGCGCACTTCGCCACCAACATCCCGGGCATCTACGCCATCGGCGACGTGATCGCCGGCCCGATGCTGGCGCACAAGGCCGAGGACGAGGGGGTGGCGCTGGCGGAGATGCTGGCCGGCCAGGCCGGGCATGTGAACTACGGCGTGATCCCGGGCGTGGTCTACACCTGGCCGGAGGTGGCGGGGGTCGGCAAGATCGAGGAGGAGCTGAAGGCGGAGGGCGTCGACTACGTGGTCGGCAAGTTCCCGTTCAGCGCCAACGGCCGGGCGCGGGCGATGAACAGCACCGACGGCTTCGTGAAGATCCTGGCCGACCGCAAGACCGACCGGCTGCTGGGCGCGCACATCATCGGCCCGGATGCCGGCACGCTAATCGCCGAGCTGGCCACCGCCATGGAGTTCGGCGCCAGCGCCGAGGACGTGGCGCGTATCTGCCACGCCCACCCGACGCTGAACGAGGCGGTCAAGGAGGCAGCGCTCGCCACCGCCGGCCGCGCGCTGCACGTGTGATCCGCGGGTGCCGACGGCCGCGACGCTGAACGGGGAGCGGCGATGCTGGCCCTGACCATGGGCGATCCGGCCGGGATCGGGCCGGAGATCGCGCAGGCCGCCTGGCGTGCCCTGCGCGCCTCCGGTCCCGCCTTCGTGCTGCTGGCCGATCCCGCGCTGCGCGGCACGCCGGTCGCCTCGGTCGACGAGGCGCGCGGGCTGTTCGCCCATGCCCTGCCGGTGCTGCCCGCCGGGGCACTGGCGGTGCCGGCGGTTCCGGGCCGTCCGGACCCGCGCAACGCCCCGGCCATCACCGGCAGCATCGCCGAGGCGGTGCGCCTGGCGATGTCGGGCGCGGTGGACGGCGTCGTCACCAGCCCGATCGCCAAGTCGGTGCTGCGCCAGGCCGGCTTTCCCCATCCCGGCCACACCGAATACCTCGCCGCGTTGACGGGACGCTCCGGGCAGGCGGTGATGATGCTGGCCTGCCCGTCGCTCCGCGTGGTGCCGGTGACGATCCACGTGTCGCTGCGCCGGGCGCTCGACCTGCTCGACGCCGACGCGATCGTCCGGGTGGCGCGGACCGCGGCGGCGGCGCTCCGGCGCGACTTCGGCGTCGCCCCTCCGCGCCTGGGCATCGCCGGTCTCAACCCGCATGCCGGCGAGGACGGGCACATGGGCGACGAGGAGGACACGCTGATCCGGCCGGCGATGCTGCGCCTGCGGGCCGAAGGGCTGGACCTGATCGGGCCGATGCCGCCCGACACCATGTTCACGCCGGCCGCCCGCGCACGCTACGACGCGGCGATCTGCATGTACCACGACCAGGCGCTGATCCCGCTCAAGACGCTGGACATGGCGCAGGGCGTGAACGTCACCCTCGGGCTCGACCTGGTGCGCACCTCGCCCGACCACGGCACCGCGTTCGACATCGCGGGGCGGGGCGTGGCCGACCCGTCCAGCCTGATCGCGGCGCTGCGCATGGCGGACAACATCGCGCGGCACAGGAAGGCGGCATGAATCCGGTCAGGCTCGGCGTGAACATCGACCACGTCGCCACGATCCGCAACGCCCGCGGCGGCACGCATCCGGATCCGCTCGAAGCGGCCCAGGCGGCGATACTGGCCGGCGCCGACGGCATCACCCTGCACCTGCGCGAGGACCGGCGGCACATACGCGACGACGACCTGATGCGCTTCCGCGTGTCGCTCAGCAAGCCGATCAACCTGGAGATGGCCGCGACCGACGAGATGGTCGGGATCGCCCTCAGGCACAAGCCCGACGCTGCCTGCATCGTGCCCGAGCGCCGGGCCGAGGTGACCACGGAGGGCGGCCTCAACGCGGCCGGACAGGCCGGGACGCTGCGCCCGAAGATCGCGGCCCTGCGCGATGCCGGCATCCGGGTCTCGCTGTTCGTCGACCCGGACCCGGTGCAGATCCGCACGGCGGCCGATCTCGGCGCGCCGGTGGTCGAGCTGCACACCGGCGCCTATGCCCATGGCCGGGCGGGCGAGCTCCACCGGTTGCGGGAGGGCGCGGCGCTGGCCGCCTCGCTCGGGCTGGAGGTGCATGCCGGGCATGGCCTCAGCTACGGCAACGTCGCCGCGGTCGCCGCCATTCCCGCGGTGGCCGAGCTGAACATCGGTCACTTCCTGATCGGCCAGGCGATCCTGGACGGGCTTCCGGGCGTTGTGGCGCACATGAGGGCGCTGATCGGCGCCGCACGTTGAAGGGGAACGCGACCATGGACTACGTCCGTCTCGGCCGGACCGGCCTCAAGGTGTCCCGCCTGTGCCTCGGCTGCATGACCTATGGCGAGCCGGGTCGTGGCAACCACGAGTGGACACTGGGCGAGGAGGAGAGCCGCCCGTTCATCCGGCAGGCGCTGGAAGCGGGGATCAACTTCTTCGACACCGCCAACGTGTATTCGGCCGGGTCGAGCGAGGAGATCGTCGGCCGCGCGCTGAACGAGTTCGCCCGGCGCGACGAGATCGTGCTGGCGACCAAGGTGCACGGGCCGATGGGCGACGGCCCGAACGGGCGCGGCCTGTCGCGCAAGGCGATCCTGAGCGAGATCGACCACAGCCTGAAGCGCCTCGGCACCGACTACGTCGACCTGTACCAGATCCACCGCTTCGACGCCGAGACGCCGATCGAGGAAACCCTGGAAGCGCTGCACGACGTGGTGAAGGCGGGCAAGGCGCGCTACATCGGCGCCTCGTCCATGTATGCCTGGCAGTTCGCCAAGGCGCTGCAGCTGGCGGAGCGGCACGGCTGGACCCGGTTCGTGTCCATGCAGAACCACATGAACCTGCTGTACCGCGAGGAGGAGCGCGAGATGCTCGGCCTGTGCCTGGAGGAGGGCGTCGGCGTGATCCCGTGGAGCCCGCTCGCCCGCGGCAAGCTGGCGCGTCCCAACGGCAGCGGCGACACCGCCCGCGCCCAGACCGACCAGTTCTCGCGCAAGCTGTACGACGCGACCCAGGAGGCCGACGCCCGGGTGGTCGACGCGGTCGGCGAGGTGGCGGAAGCGATCGGCGCGTCGCGGGCGGCGGTGGCGCTAGCCTGGCTGCTCGGCAAGCCCGGCATCACGTCGCCGATCATCGGCGCCTCCAAGCCGCACCACCTGTCGGACGCGCTGGCGGGGCTGGAGGTGCGGCTGGATCCGGAGCAGGTGGCGCGCCTGGAGGCCGGCTACGTGCCGCACGCGGTCGCCGGCTTCTGAGGCAGGCGCTTGGCGGTGTTCTTCACCGCCGACACCCATTTCGGCCATGCCGGCGCTCGGGGCCTTTACCGCAGGCCGTTCGCCTCCTTGGCCACCATGGACGAGGCGATGCAGCGCAACTGGAACGCCGCCGTCGGCGCTGAGGACGAGGTCTGGCACCTGGGCGACTTCGCCGTCGGCCCGAAGCCGGAGCGGGCGGAGGCTTTGCTGTCGGGGCTCGCCGGGATCAAGCACCTGGTCACCGGCAACAACGACCCGGCCAGCACGCGCAGCCTTCCCGGATGGCACAGCGTGCAGCCCTATGCCGAGCTGGTGCTGGACGGCGTCGGCCTGGTGCTGTGCCACTACGCGTTCCGGACCTGGCACAACATGGCGCGCGGCTGGCTCAACCTGCACGGCCACTCCCATGGCCGGCTCCAGCCGATCGCGCGGCAGCACGACGTGGGGGTGGATCGCCGCGACTTCCGGCCGGTCACGCTGCCCGACCTGCGCGCCCGGCGGCGAAGCGCCGCGCCGGATGCTGGTGCCGACACTCGGAATTGAACCGAGGACCTACTGATTACGAATCAGTTGCTCTACCCCTGAGCTATGTCGGC
>CAXUEL010000260.1:0-4777 GCA_964249915.1 uncultured Acetobacteraceae bacterium
GTTGTCCGGGTTGGTGAGCAGGTTGGCCGCGCCGGCATAGGCGGTCACGCCGACGTCCTCGAAGATGTAGGCGCCGATCAGGAAGCTGATCTCGTCGGCGAACGGGTCGAAGGTGCCGGTCGGACCGACCAGGCCGGCAGCCCGGGCCAGGGTGGTGAAGCTGGACGCGAAGTCGATCGACGGCTCCGCGATCGCCACGGTCGGACCGAGCGCGGTCTGCAGGAAGCGGACATGGGCCAACTCGTCGTTGGCGATCCGCAGCGCATAGTAGGCGAGGGCCGGGTTCTGGAACGGAACCAGCGAGCCCCCGGTGACGGTTCCCGGCGTGCCGACCCCGGTGACGCCGGTATAGACGCTGAGCGGCTGGCCGGTGGCGGCGCGGAGGTAGTACTCCGCCTCCAGGTATTCCAGGTTCAACGCGAAGTTGAGGATGTCGGCGTCGGTGTAGGTCGCTGCGGAGGCGGAGGTGCTCGTGGCGATGCTGGCACCGCCCAGGGTGCCGAGTGCCACCGCACCAGCCCCGGCGCCTTTCATCAGGCTACGGCGGCCGAGGGCGGGTCCCTCGCGCATCACGTGACTCGTCTCAAGTCCGGCCATTTGAACGTTCCTGTCCAGTAAGTGACGCCTGCTTTGTCGCCGAGACGACAAGCGGGCGGATGGCGTCGTGCGCCATGCCGCTACCGATACAAGCGACGGGCATCGGTGGATGCAGGGCACTGTTTAAATTCCCGCAATCATGACATAAACTAACCGTGAGTAAGCCTTTGCAACCCATCGTTGTTGCCGGACCCGAGGTCCCGCGCGTGCCCGCTGCCATGAGCCTTGCCGGCCGCCCGGCCATCGGCGGGGTTGGAACCGGAAGGACCTGGTGGTGAACGAGGTGGTCTCGACCGGGCCGGAGCGACGGACGGACGCCCTGTGCCCTCCGCCGCCTGCGACCGACAAGATCGTCTTCGCCAACCAGCTTCGCGGCCTGTGCGTCCTGGCCGTTATGCTGATCCACTACGCCGTCGTGGCCCAGTACATGCGCCCAGCCGTCGCCTGGGTGGTCGCGGCGCCCCCGCTGGACACGCCACCGAGCCCGATCGGGACGTGGCTCTACCCGCCCTGGCTCGACCTGGGCAAGTTCGGGGTCGGCGCCTTCTTCCTGATCAGCGGCTTCGTCATCCCGTTCTCGCTGCGCCGGTCCGGGATGGGCAGCTTCCTGCTGACGCGCGCCCTGCGCATCTACCCGACCTTCTGGATGGCGCTGCTGCTCGAAGGCGGCACCATCGCCGCCAGCGGCCGCTACTGGCACCGCCCGCCCGCCTTCGGGATCGACGCCTACCTGGTCAACGGCTTGCTGTTCGCGACGCTGCTGGGCCACCTGACCGTGGACTGGGTGAGCTGGACCCTGTCGATCGAGGTGGGCTTCTATCTTCTCGCGGCCCTGCTGCGTCCGGCGCTGCTGTCTTGTCGCGTCTGGCCCCTGGTCGCGTTCGCCAGCGTTGCCCTGGCGGTGAACGTCCTGCAGGGACGCTCCCTGATCCGGCTTCCGGAGCCGCTGGTGAGCGGGCTGATGTATGTCGGCTACATCCTCATCGGCACGCTGTTCCATTACCGCTACCAGGGCGCCATCTCCCGCCGCCGGTTGGCGGCCGGCGTGCTGGGCCTGGGCGTCATCTTCTTCGCCGCCTACGCGCTCGGCCCGACCGCCGGCGACTTCCGCTCGCTCCGCACGACCAGCTTCGGGCTCGCGATCCTGGTGTTCGCGTGCTGCTATCGGATGCGCAACCGGTTCCGGCCGAACCGGGTCCTCGACGGCTTGGCCGCCATCAGCTACCCGCTCTATCTGATCCATTCCGCCTTCGGCTTCACGGTCCTCAGCTTCCTGGTCATGGCCTGGCACCTGCCGTTCCTGGTCGCGGCCCTGCTCGCCGCGGCGCTGGCCGGGCTGGCGGCAACGGCGTTGCACACCGGGATCGAGCGTCCCTCCATCGGTCTCGGCCACCGCCTGCGCAGGAACCGGAACCCCCGGAGCCGACCCTCGCCCGATGGTCTGGCGTCCAGCGGTTGACCTTCGGCTCTGTGCCTCTCGGCGGCAGCCGGCCCGGCCCCCGCCAGGCCCTGGTGCCCGGTGGGCAAACCGGCTATCGCAGCTCGAAACCTGAATGACGGACATGGACATCTCCGGCAACGCGTCATCGGACGGGTTCGCATCCGTCGGCCTGTTCTCCTCGCTCGCCGGTTATCTTGAGCTCGGGATCGGAACGGTCGAGGGATGGCTGTCGCCGACCACCGCCTCCATCCTGGCGCAGTTGCTGGTCGAGCAGGTGCGTGCCGGCCTGCGCGGAAACGTGTGCGAGATCGGCGTGCATCACGGCCGGCTGTTCCTGGTGCTCGCCAACGCCTTGGCGCCCGGCGAGCGGGCGGTCGCGGTGGACGTGTTCGGCGACCAGGAGAAGAACGTTGACCGTTCGGGCCAGGGCGACCGCGCCGTGTTCGAGCGCAACCTCGCCCGCTACGCCCCCGCCGCGCCCGTCGAGATCGTGCAGGAGTCCAGCCTCGACCTCGAGCGGCTCGGCTTCCTGTCGCACCGCTTCCGCTTCGTTTCGATCGACGGCGGCCACACCGGGCCCACGGTGGCCAACGACCTGCGGCTGGCCGAGCGCACCCTGCTCGGCGGCGGCATCGTGGCCCTGGACGACATCCTGAGCAGCCACTGGACCGGCGTTCTGACCGGGCTTGCCGCCTATGTCCGGGCGGGCGGAACGCTGGTGCCGTTCGCGCTGGTGCCGAACAAGCTGCTGCTGACCACCGGCCAGGCTGCGGCAGCGGAGGGCAGGGCGCTGCTGCGCCGCCTGTTCTCCCTGGCACTGGCCAAGCCCGACCTGGAGTTCCTCACCGGCATGGTGGACAGCTACGCCGACCATCCGCACTACGATCGTGAGAACAGCGGCAACCTGCACGCAGAACTCGACACGTTGCGGGGCGAGCGGGACGCGCTCGCGGCACGGCTCGGCCAGGTCCAGGAGGAGGCCGCCCGCCTGCAACGCGACCACGACGCGCTGGCGAGCCGGCTCGCCGCGGCCGAGACACACGCCGACAGGCTGCGGGCCAGCACGTCGTGGCGCGTCACTGGGCCGCTCCGCGGCATCGCCGGCCTGGCCCGAAGCAGGAGCAAGGGCTGAGGACGGCCCGGCTGCATCCTGGAGGCCATGGTACCGTCTACCTGCATGAACGGAAGGACCCGTTGCAGTCCGGCACTCCCGCCGGTCCGGCGTGTCCCGGCCCTAGCCCCGCTCCCGGCGCCGGGCCTCGCGCACCATGCGCCGCTGCATCGCCAGCCGCTCCGCCACGCTGCGCTGCCCCGCCGCCATCCGCGGCGTCGCGTTGCCGCCGCCCACGAACAGCCGCTGCGCCGACTGCATCACCAGCGCCTGGTAGGCCGCGTTCAACGCCAGCGTGTGCGAATGATAGTTGCCCACCGCCAGCATCAGGTCGCCATGCGTCTCGTCCAGGTAGGTGCGCATGATGGCGCCGGCCGCCGCCACGTTGTAGCAGGGCTCGTCGCGCAGCCGGGCGTAGACCGTCTCGACCCCGGTATGGGTGTAGCGCGACAGCGCCCCCAGCCAGATCGTGTTGACCTGCATCACGCCCAGGTCCTGGCTGTCGTTGCTGTTGCGGTGCACCAGACCCGGGCTGCCGCCCTCCACCGCCTGGATCGACGGCAGCACGCGCGGCGGCAGGTGGTAGATCGAGGCCACCAGCCCCATGCAGGCGAGATAGGGGACCGGCATCAGGCCGTCGCGGCACGGGTCGTCATGGCCCGATCCTGGCACAAACGACACATGCGCGAAATCGTCCGATCAGCCGCGATGCGCTAGAACACCCGGCACTGCACCCAGCCCGAGGCCATGCCGTCGATGTCCAACCGCCTTTCCCGTCCTCGCCGCTCCGGCCTTCGCGCCTCCCGGGACGACGGCTTCACCCTGATCGAGCTGCTGGTGGTGATCGCCATCCTCGGCCTGCTGATCGCCCTGGTGGCGCCGGCGGTGCTGGGCCAGCTCGGCGGCGCCAAGATCAAGATCGCGCACCAGTCGATCGAACGCATCGGCCAGATCCTCGACCTGTACAAGCTCGACGTCGGCTCCTACCCCTCGACCGACGACGGCCTGCAGGCTCTGGTCACCAAGCCGTCCGACGCCGACAACTGGAACGGCCCCTACGTGAAGGGCTCCGTGCCGGTGGACGCCTGGAACCACGCCTACCTGTATCGCAACCCGTCCAACCGCGACGGCCACGACTACGACCTGTGCTCGCCCGGCCCCAACGGCAACGGGACCGACAACAGCAGCGCGATCTGCAACCGCTAGCGCCCGCCGGTGCCGCCCTTCCTTCTGCCCGTGCTGGCGGCACCCTTTGTCGGCAGCTTCCTCGGCGTGCTGGCGATGCGCCTGCCCGACGGCCGACCGGTGGCGCTGGCCCGTTCCGCCTGCGACTCCTGCGCCCACGCGCTCGCCCCACGCGACCTCGTGCCGCTGCTGAGCTTCGCCGCCTCGGGCGGTCGCTGCCGCCACTGCCGCGCCCCGATCTCCCGCGCCCACCCGGCGATCGAGCTCGCCGCCCTCGGGGTGTCGCTGGTCGCCGCCGCAGCGCTCCCCCCCGACCCCGCGATCCTGTGGTCCGGCTGCGTGCTCGGCTGGGCCGCCCTGGCGCTGGCCAGGATCGACTGGCGCTCCTTCCGCCTGCCCGACGTTCTCACCCTGCCGCTGCTGCTGGCCGGCCTGCTCGCCTG
>CAXUEL010000261.1:0-1423 GCA_964249915.1 uncultured Acetobacteraceae bacterium
GCCGCGACCCGGACACGCTGGACGCCGCCGGGCGGGGCAGCAGGGCGATGGCGCCGCGCTGCAGCGCCGCGGCGGCCAGGGTCGGCAGCGCGGCCAGAAGCAGCAGTGCCAGCACCCCGCAGACCCGCCGCCGCCCTTCGGGCATGGTGTCCCGGTTGAGCAGCCGGTCCAGCTTCCCGATGCCGGCGCCGATCCAGCTCACCGGGTGGCCGGCGAGGCGGAACAGCCGGTCCGGGTAGCCGAACAGCGCGTCGGTCGCCAGGGCGCCGGCGGCAACGATGAGAGTGTCGGCGATGGCAGCGCATTCCCGGAACCGGTTCCCGGCCTGTAGCACGGACGGCGGTGCGGGATCAGTCCCGCCCGTTCCCCATGGCGGCCGGCTGCAGGCGGCGCGGACGCTGTTCCCGGACGCGCCGGAGCCGTGGGTCGACCTGTCCACCGGCATCAACCCGCACCCGTACCCGATGCCAGCATTGCCCGAAGCGGCGTTCACGCGGCTGCCGGAGCCGGAGGACGAGGCGGAGCTGCGCCGGCTGGCGGCGTCGGCCTATGGCGCCGCGTCGTCGGAGCAGGTGGTGGCGGCGCCCGGCTCGCAGATCCTGATCTCCCTGCTGCCGTCCGTGCTGGGCTGCCGGACGGCGGTGGTGCTGGGACCGACCTATGGCGAGCACGCCCTGTCCTGGGCGGCATCGGGTGCGGAGATCGTGGAGGTGGCGGATGCGGGAGCCCTATCCGCGCAGGTTCGCCCCGGCACGGCGCTGGTGCTGTGCAACCCCAACAACCCGGACGGGCGGCGCCTCGGGCCGAAGCCTTTGGCCGCGCTGGCGGCGCGGTGCGCGTCGGAGGGCGCGGTCCTGGTGGTGGACGAGGCGTTCGCCGACCTCGAGCCGGACGTGCCGCAGGCGGCGTCGCTGCTGCCGTCGCCCGGCCTCGTGGTGCTGCGCTCGTTCGGCAAGACCTATGGGCTGGCCGGGATCAGGCTCGGCTTCCTGCTCGCCAACCCGCTGCTGGCGTCGCGGATGCGGTCGCTGCTCGGGCCGTGGGCGGTGGGCGGCGTCGCGATCGCCGCGGGACGGCAGGCCCTGGCGGACCGGGCGTGGCGCGACCGCTCCGGCCTGGTCCTGCAGGCGGAAGCCGGCCGGCTGGACCACCTGCTGGCGGAGGCGGGCCTGAGTCCGGCCGGCGGCACCCGGCTGTTCCGGCTGGCGACCAGGCCCGACGCTGCCGCCCTGTGCCGCCACCTGGGACGACACGGGCTGCTGGCACGGTACTTCCCCGCGCAGCCGACCCGGCTCCGCTTCGGGCTGCCGCCGGACGAGGCCGCCTGGGAGCGCCTGCGGGCGGCCCTGCGAACCGGCTGGACCGCGACCATGCCTGATCCGGTGACGCGCTAGTGTACCCCAACAGGAATGTGACCGGCGTT
>CAXUEL010000261.1:1433-3623 GCA_964249915.1 uncultured Acetobacteraceae bacterium
CTCCCGGCGCCCCCCGTACTGGTGGGGGACACTAGCTGCCGTGCGGCCCGGGCGTGTCCTGTCCGGGCTGGACGTTGGTTCCGGGCTTGACCGGGGCGTCCGGCGCCGGCGCCACCTGTTCCTGGGCCTGGTTGCGGAAGGTGCGCAGGTGTTGGTAGGGCAGCACCTTCTGTCGCACCGCCGGCGCGGGCTGCTCCGGACTGGTGTTGACCGCCTGGTTCTTGTGCGTGCTGGTGTGGCCGGTCACCGCCTGGCCGGACGTGACCTCCGAGTCCGGCGCCGCCTGTCCGCCCGGCTGCGCCGACGCCGGTCCGGCCGCGAGGACGGCCAGGACCAGGCAGGATGGGAAGGCATGACGTCGGAGGGGACTGGACACGTGTCGGTGGCTCCTGGGGCAGCGCGCCCGGCGACGGGCGGGTTCGCGAACGCCGGGGATCAACACCGCGCCGTCGGCCGGAGTTCTTGCCGGCGATCGGATTGTGCCCGGCGGCGGCGCGTCGCCCGGCCAGGCCCGGCGGCATGAGCGCGATCGGCTTCTACCACCTCACCCGGTCCGGGCCCGAGGAGGCGCTGGCGCCGCTGCTGGACCGCACGCTGCAGGGCGGGCACCGCGCGGTGGTGCGCTGCCGCGACGAGGCGCGGGTCGAGGCGGTCGACGCGGCGCTGTGGCGGATGCCGGAGCCGGTCTGGCTGCCGCACGGCACCAGCCGGATGGGCGAGGCGGCGCTGCAGCCGGTCTGGATCACCGCCGACGCGGAGGTGCCGAACGGGGCCACCTTCCTGTTCCTGCTGGACGGGGCGCGGGCGCCGGACGCCGACCGGTTCGCGCGCGTGTTCGACCTGTTCGACGGCAACGATCCCGCAGCGGTCGCGGATGCGCGAGTCCGGTGGTCGGAGGCGAGGAGCCGCGGTCAGGCGCCGGTCTACTGGCGGCAGGAGGCCAAGGGCTGGACCCGCGCCGGGTGAGGCTCGCCCGGCCGGCCGGCGGCCGGCGCACGGGGCGATCGCGACCTCCTGGCAACCGGACGTGTTCCAGGCGTTGACTCGACGAAGAGCGACAAGGGGGCGAGGACATGGCCGACACGCCGAGCACGGGAGGCGACAAGGACAAGCCAGCTGGTCCCGCGCCTGCCGCCGATCCACACCTGAACGGCCCGGGCATGACCAACGGCATCCCCGACGCGAACACGGAGGACGCCACCGGGAGCCCGAAGTCGGATCGCAGCGCGGCCGAGAACGCCGGGAAATGACCGGGCCGGCCGCGGCGGGGCGTCCGATCAGGCTGCCGGACGGGAGCCACGTCCCGGGCCTGGGGCAGGGCACCTGGCGCATGGGCGAGGACCGGTCCCGCCGCCGGGCCGAGCTCCACAGCCTGCGCGCCGGCATCGAGCTCGGCATGACCCTGATCGACACCGCCGAGATGTATGGCGACGGCGCCGCCGAGTCGCTGGTGGGCGAGGCGATCGCCGGCCAGCGCGACCGCGTCACTCTGGTGACCAAGGTGCTGCCCAGCCACGCCACCCGGAGCGGGATCCCCAGGGCGTGCCGGCAGAGCCTGGCCCGGCTCGGCGTCGACCGGATCGACATCTACCTGCTGCACTGGCGCGGCGGCACGCCGCTCGCCGAAACGATCGAGGCGTTCGAGACGCTCCGGAGCGAGGGGCTGATCCGGGAATGGGGGGTGTCGAACTTCGACGTCGACGACCTGGAAGAGTTCGGCGGCATCGCCCGGCCGCGTGGCTGCGCCACCGACCAGGTGCTCTACAACCTCGAGCACCGTGGCATCGAGCACGACCTCCTGAACTATTCGGTCCGCCAGGGCATCCCGCTGATGGCGTATTCGCCGGTCGGGCAGGGCGGACGGCTGCTGCGTCATCCGGTGCTGGGCCGCGTCGCGTCGCGGCATGGCGTCACGCCGGCCCAGGTCGCCCTGGCCTGGACCCTGCGGCTGCCCAACGTCATCAGCATTCCCAAGGCGGGCGACCTCGGGCACCTGCGCGAGAACGCCGCCGCCGCATCGCTGGTGCTGGCTCCGGAGGACCTGGCCGAGCTGGACCGTGGCTTCCCGCCGCCGACGGCCAAGATGCCGCTCGCCATGCTGTGACGGGGCGCGTCCAGGCGCCCGGACGCGGAACGGGGCTGGCCGGGGTGCGGGGACGGCGGTAGCGTCGTGGGATCGCGTCGCCAGCC
>CAXUEL010000261.1:3633-4716 GCA_964249915.1 uncultured Acetobacteraceae bacterium
GGGGCCGTGCGGGGGGTGTCGGGACCGAGCGCTTCGCTGCGCGCGCCGGGCGCGCCCGGCGCCGCACCGTCGGCGTCGCTGCTGCCGATGCTCGGCGCCGCGCTGTCGCTGCTGGCGCTGCTGGACGGGCAGAACGCGGCGCTGCCGGTCCCGGTCGGGTTCGCCGGCGGCGGCGGTTTGGAACTGGACCAGGTGTCGGCGTTGTTCCTGCTGCTCGGCTTCGCCTCGGCGGGCTTCGTCGAGGCGGTGGTGCCGCAGCCGCCGCGCGACCGGGGCCGGCTGCGGCTGTGCCTGTCCGGCCTGGTGCTGACGATGCTGTCGGGAGACGCGTTCCTGCTGGCCCTTGGCGGCATCCTGACGATCGCCGTCCTCGCCCGCGGCGCCGGCGGTCTCGGCGCCGGACGCGTCCCCGTGCTGGCCGGCACGGCGCTGCTGGGTGCCTGCACCCGGCTGCTCGGCACGGCGGCGTTCCGGCCGGCCGACGTGGGCTTCGCCAGGCTGCGCGGCGATCCGGCCCTATCCGCTGGCTCGATGCTGTTCCCGCTGCTGGCGATCGCCGCCGCCGTGCCCCTGCTCGGGATCTGGCCCTGCCAGACGTGGCACCGTCGGCTGCACGCCGCGGCGCCGCCCTGGGCCCCGGTGCTGGCGGCCCTGCTCGGGGTGTTCCTGCTTTTCCGCCTCCTGCTCGACCTGCCGGGAACGGCGCTGCCGGTTGCTCCGGGCGCGGTGCTGGTCGCGGTCGGCCTGCTCGGGGCGCTGCGGGCGGGGATCGACGCGCTGCGCTGCGCCCGGCTGCGTCCCGCGGTCGGGATGCTGGGATCGGTGCCGGCCGGGCTGATGGCGGCGGCGATCGGGCTCTGCCTGCTGGCGCGCGCCGACGACCTGCCGGTGCCGGCAGGCGCGGCGCTGGATGCCGTGCTGCTGCTGCTGCCGGTGCAGGTCCTGGGCGGGCTCGGCGCGCTGGTGCTGGCGCAGGCGATGGAGGCGGAAGCGGGCGCCGGCGCGCTCGGACGTCTCGGCGGGCTGGCGCAGTCGATGCCGCGGGCGTCGCTGCTGGCCGGCGGCTGCGCCGCGATGCTCGGG
>CAXUEL010000262.1:0-2940 GCA_964249915.1 uncultured Acetobacteraceae bacterium
GACCTGCCGCAGAGTGCTGCCGCGCCGGACGCGGTGCCGGTGCCGCCGGACGCACCGAAGCAGGCGGAGGTGCAGGCGCCGGACCCGTCGCCGGCGCAGCGATCCAGCCAGTCGCAGCCGGAGGTCGACCTCGATCCGGCCGACGGGCTCGGCTACGGCCACCAGGACGATCCGCAGGTGATCCCGGCCTCGCCGGACGACCGGCGCGCCAACAAGATGCCGCCCTACCCGCGTGCCGCCGGCCGGCGGGGCGAGGAGGGCTCGGTCGAGATGCTGGTGTCGGTGGGCGCGGACGGGGCGGTGTCCGGGGTGGAGGTCGCGGTGTCCTCCGGCCATGCCGACCTGGACCGCACCGCGACGAACGCGGTGTCGCACTGGCATTTCCGCCCGGCGCTGCAGAACGGCGTGGCGGTGCCGACACAGATGATGCAGGTGTTCAACTTCAAGATCGACCGATGATAACCTGTCCCCGAGTTGGCAGGCGAATTTCGGGCACGAGCAGGCTGTCCTCTCATTAAAAAGACGAGCGTCCACCGAGAACCCGAAGTCCGACGCAGTCCAATTTCGGGACGCCGGGTCAGGATACGCAATCGCAACGTTTGACGACGGCCCGGGCTGGCTTGTCCGCCGCCTTCTCGGCTAGGTTGCAGGCTTGGGGGGCGGCGGGCCGTTCGGCACGGCTGGGAGAAGGCCATGGTTTCGCGGATCGCCATCATCGGAGCCGGCTGGTACGGCTGCCACCTGGGCACCTCGCTCAAGGCGCTCGGCTTCGAGGTCCGCGTGTTCGAGCAGCATCATCGCCCGCTGCACGAGGCGTCCGGCAACAACCAGTTCCGCCTGCATCTCGGCTTCCATTATCCGCGCCATCACGGCACCCGGGTGCAGTCGCGCGACGGCTTCATGCGCTTCATGGAGCGCTACCCGCAGCTGAGCCGCGAGGTGGCGGAGAACATCTACGCCGTTCCCAAGGCGGAAAGCCTGATCGACTTCGCCACCTACCGGCTGATCATGACCTCGACCGGCATCGACTTCCGCGAGCAGACCGAAACATCGGTGCCGATGCGCGAGGTCGCCGGCCTGATGCTGACCGGCGAGCGCGTGCTGCTGATCGAGCAGGCGCGCCGCTTCTTCTGCGACCTGCTCGGCGACAGCCTGGTGCTGAAGCATCGCGTCGCCAGCATCGAGGAGGCGAACGACGCGGTGCTGGTCGAGGGCGAGCCGTACGACCTGCTGATCGACGCCAGCTGGGGACAGCAGCTCGGCATGCCGATGCCGTTCTTCTACGAGCCCACCATGCTTCTCTACTACGAGACGGACCATTCCTTCCCGGCGGTGACCTTTGTCGACGGCCCGCTGTGCTCGGTGTACCCGACCGAGGACCCCAACATCTACACCCTGTCCAGCGTGCCGCACACGCCGCTCGCCCGCGTCACCAACGCGAAGGAAGCGCAGCGCATACGCGACAGCGTGTCGCAGGACACGGTGACCGCCAAGGTCGCGGCGATGGAGCAGCAGGTGTCGCGCTACCTGCCGACCTTCAAGGAAAGCTTCCGCTTCGTGGGGCCCCAGCTCGCGATCAAGACCAAGCCGGTCGGCAACTTCGACGACCGTTCCTGCTCGGTGTTCCGTCGCGGCCGGGTGTTCCACGTCATGTCTGGCAAGATCGACACCATCTTCTTCGCCATGGAGCGCATCCTGGCGTTCATCGAATCCAGCCGCGAGCGCGGCTTCTCGCCGCTGGCGAGCCCGCTGCGCCGCGACATCGTCACCCGCAGCCTGCAGACGCAGGACCACGGATGAGCGCCGTGGCGGCGCGCGCGCTGATCGGCCACACCGGCTTCGTCGGGTCCAACCTGCTCGCGCAGGCACGCTCGAGCCTGCCGGCACGGGGCGGCTACGACTCGCTCTACAACTCGTCCAGCATCGGCGACATCGACGGCTGCCGCTTCGCCGACGTGACCTGCGCCGGGGTGTCGGCGGTGAAGTGGTGGGCCAACCAGAACCCGGCCGAGGACCTGGCGCGGATCGAAGGCCTGATCGCCCACCTCGACACCATCACCGCCGACAGCTTCACCCTGGTCTCCACCATCGACGTGTACGACACCCCCGTCGGCGTGTCGGAAGCCGACCAGCCGGGGCCGGACGGCCTGCACCCGTACGGCCTGAACCGCCTGATGCTGGAGCGCTGGGTGGCCGAGCGCTTCCCCAGCCACCAGATCGTGCGCCTGCCCGCCTTGTTCGGCTTCGGGCTGAAGAAGAACGCGGTCTTCGACCTGATGCACGACAACCGGCTGCACGTGATCAACGGCGACTCGGTGTTCCAGTGGTACCCGCTGGAGCGGCTGACCACGGACCTGGAGCTCGCCCGTACGCACGGTCTCGGCCTGGTCAACCTCGCCACCGAGCCGCTGTCGACCGAGGCGATACGCGCCCGCTTCTTCCCCCGGGCCCGCATCGGCGCGGAGGCGGCACCGCAGGCACGCTACGACATGCGCACGATCCACGACCAAGCGTTCGGCGGGGCAGGCGGCTACATCCTCGACCGCGAGGGCGTGCTGGAAGCGATGGGCCGCTTCATCGACGCCGAGCGGCCCACATGAGACGGCTGGGCGTGTCCAACCTCGCCTGGGCGCCGGAGGCGGAGGCCCGGGCCTTCGCCCTGCTGGCCGAGCGCGGCGCGGAGGGCGTCGAGGTGGCCCCGACCCGCATCGCGCCCTGGGACGAGCTGACGCCGGCGCGCCTGGCGGCGTTCCGTCGCGGCTGCGAGTCGGCCGGCCTCGCCGTGAGCTCGCTGCAGGCGGTGTTCTTCGGCCGGCCCGAGGTGGCGCTGCTGGGCCCGGACGAGGCGTTCGAGGCCATGTGCGCGCACATGCGCCTGCTGGCCGGCATCGCCGGAGCGCTGGGTGCGGCGGCAGGGCGCCGCGCAGCCGGCTCTTCGGC
>CAXUEL010000262.1:2950-4701 GCA_964249915.1 uncultured Acetobacteraceae bacterium
GTTCGGCGCTCCGAAGAGCCGGCTGCGCGGCGCCATGCCGAAAGAGCCGGCGATGACGCTGGCGGCGGAGCGGCTGCGCGTTCTGGGCGGACTCGCCGCCGCCGGCGGGCTGACGCTGGGCCTGGAGCCGGTGCCGCCGGTCTACGGCGCCGATTTCCTCAACCATGCGCGCGACGTCGTCGAGCTCGTGCAGCGGACCGGGCACCCGAACGTTCGCGCCCACCTCGACACCGCCTGCGTGTTCCTGGCCGGCGACGACCCGGTGCAGGCGATCGGCGACGCGATCCCGATCCTGGCGCACTACCACATGGCGGAGCCGGAGCTGGGTCCCTTCGCCGAGCCGGTCTGCGACCACGACGCCGCCGGGCGCGCGCTGGACGCCGCCGGCTACGACCGCTGGGTGGTGGTCGAGATGCGGCAGGGAGCGGGCGACGGGCTGGCGCAGGTCGCCACCGCGATCGACTACGCCCGCGCCCACTACCTGCCCCGCGCCGCCTGAACTCTTCCCGCCTCCTGGACCCGCACGACCAGCTATGCACCCGGCCCCGGCCCACGACGACCACCTGATCCCCGACCCGATCCTGGAGCGGGACGGCATCCTGCAACTCCGCCTGGCCGACCGCATCCAGCCGCTGCTGGTCGGCGGCGGCACGGTCGGCGGCTTCCTGCCCGGGTGGCGGGCGCGGGCGCTCTACACCGGCTTCGCGCCGCTGTTCCTGCTTGAGCTGGAGCACGAGGGGGGCGGGCGCGCCACTTGGTTCCTCACCCACCGGATGGAGCGCGCGGCCGACAGCCTGCACCAGCTCAGCCCCGACCTGCGCGCCCTGCTGCGCCAGCGCTGCCTGCTGGTGCTGGGCCGGCTGACCGGCGCGGTGCTGGATCGCTGCGATCCGGTGCTGGACCCGGCGGCGGCCTCGTTCCTGGAGGTGTGCCCGCACACCCGGCACGAGATCGCCACCTGGTGCCTCGACGCGCTGATCCCGGAAGCCTGCCTCTACCTCGCCGCCGACCTGCAGCCGCACTCCCTGCTGTTCCGCGACGCCGCCGGCGCCCTGGCCGCGATCGACCGGGACCGCCTCCAGGACGGGCTCGGGGGCGACTGGCAGGCTCGCCTCGCCGGGTTCGTGCGCAGCCGACGCATGACCTGGCCGAGCCCGGTCGACGGCACCCTCCTGCAGGCCCAGGGCGGGCTGTTCGTCGACGACTTCCACTTCGCCTACCGGTTCGCCGACCAACGCCACGGCCTGGTGTTCTTCGTCCTGGTCGCCGACCACCATTCGGTGCTGGCCGGGGTGTGGTTCCCGTCCCTGGGCCTGGTGGTGACACCGGACGAGGGCCGCCGGGGCCTGGCCTACACCATGCTGCGCCACCTGCCCTGGTGGGTGCTGAGCCACCTGCTGGTGCACGCCCGCGCCCTGGTCCCGGCGCGGCGCCCCGGCGCCGCCCCCCCGGCGCCCCCCGGGTTCGCCCCCCCGGGCGGCCCCCCGGCGGGGGCCCGGCCGCGGCCGGGCCCGCGCCGGGCCCCCGGGGCGGCCCGCCGGCTTCGCCAGCGTGATGCGCACGCAGGGGCTGCACATCGGCCACCAGCTCTGGAACGAGCTGACCGGGATCCAGCACGCGCTCGACACCCACCCCGACGCGCTGCCGGACTGGATCGTGCCCGACGCCGCCGGCGGCACCGAGCTGTTCGGCCCGATCGACGAGCTGTTCCCCGAGATCGCCGGCCGCGTGGTCCGTTCCTTGGGCCCGGT
>CAXUEL010000263.1:0-4679 GCA_964249915.1 uncultured Acetobacteraceae bacterium
ATCTGGACACCTCATGCGAAAGCATCAGCGGTGTCCACCGAACCGGGCAATCCCAGGGCTAGGTTCTCCACGGCAGCGCCACCACGACACAGGCAGTCCGTCGCGCCATACAGCGGAGAGAACCGAACATAAGGCGCTCGCCCTACGGCATGGCATCAGTCCCACCACCATCCAGAAGTGGCGCAGGCGCCAAACTGCCGACGACGCCGTGATGGGGTCCAGGCAGGTCCAGTCCTCCGTGCTCAGCACCGAGCAACGACTGCCTTCATGCCCTGCAGCCCAACATCCCGGAGCTGACCCGCTCGAACCTGCATCGCTGCCTGCAACGGCACGCTTAGCGATCTCTTGCCGCTGAACCCGCCTACCCATTGCTGGAGGCGAGGAGCCAGGCAAAAAGCGCTTCAAGGCCTACCCGATCGGCTACTTTCACCTCGACATTGCCCAGGCCCGTATCGAGAGCGGCAAGCTCTACCTGTTTGTGGCTATCGACGGCACCAGCAAGCTCGCTTTCGACCAGCTGCACGAGGATGCCACGGTGAACCGCTACCACTACGCCAGCCATGATGACTTGCGTGACCACGTCCAGCTTTTTCTGGACGCCTACAACCACGCCCGTTGCCTCAAGGCGCTGCGCGGCCTCATACCCTATGAGTTCACCTGCCAAGCCTGGACCAAGGAACCAGACCAGTTCAGGATCGATCCGTCACACCACACCTTAGGACTGAATAACTACCGGTCACCTCAATCCCGGAAGGCTTAGTATGACCCCTGCACTACGCTTTCTTGGTAGCCCTATGGACGCAGGGGCGGCATTGATCGCTCGCCAAATCAGGTCAGAGTCAGCCAGTATCCTCTCCGCTCCAGTTCGGCGGGTTGCAGGACTCCCAATATCGGTAGCCCTTCCTACCGAGGTCATGTGCATACAACTCGCACGGATTGGCGATCTCGAACCAAGTGGGATCATGCCACTGCATCACGTGCATCCGGTTGGTGGGGTCGTGGAGAACCCAGTGTAGGGTGTCTCGGGCAGTGCCGGTCGGCGGAAGGCAGGCAGGATCGGTCATATCGACATATGTTAGCCGAAAGGCTGCCTTATTGATACCCGTTTTTAACCAACAGCATGCTTGGCTGTGATCGCCCACCAACTTGCAAACATTACGGCTCGGCAGCGCTTCCCTGCTTCTCCTTCGCCTTACGATACTATGACCGTCAAAACCCCACCCTAGACCTGCAGGATATGATCGGCAACAGCGTCACGCTGGCCCACCTGAACCAAGACCACACCGGCGAGCGGGCGGCGGACGCCACATAGGCGCATGGCATCCGGTTGGCGGTGATTAAGCTGCCTGAGGCCAAGCTGTATCGTGCTGTTGCCGCGCCGCCAGGTCGTGGAATGCTCGTTCGCCTGGATGGTGCGCTGCCACTCGTCCGCTCGTGACAATGAGTGCCTGGCCAAAACCCTTATCGGACTGCATCTCATTGCCTTCGCAATGCTCCTGCTGTAACGCGCCGCCGACTTGCTCGCAATCCACAACAGCCTCTAGGCATCGGACGTTTCGAGATGATGGTAGAGCCCGTTAGATACGGACTTGATCCATACACGATGATATTACCTTGCTTTTTAGTAGGAGGAATGTCAAGACAGATGACAAACATCTTCAGGTACAAAATGGTCAACAGCAGCCTTCATTACAATGAGAACATATTGTTCCACATAGATGTTCTTGAATATAAATCCTCAGTGATCACTATTAGTGGTTGGCTACTGTCAGAGTTGACTATTCTTAAAATTTATCTAGTTGATGAGCAAGATAAAAAGCCTAAGTTTGAACTTAAAACTTACGGTCTCCCAAGTGTGGATGTTGCTCGTCATCATGGCTCAGTAGGAGCTAGTACTCGTTTTTCCGAAACGATAAACATCCCTAACGGATCGACCTTTCAACCCAAAGCTTTATTAGTGCTTTTTAAGAGTGGCCTTGAGCGTATAGTCTTGTTGACTCAACATCACGATGCAAAATTAATACACTTTAACGATAAGAAGCAGAAGATCCCGAAGCTTGGCATAGGGATCACGACTTATCGTAGACAGGCATCACTCGAACGACTAATCAAACATCTTTTGTTAAACACAAAGACCGATTTTGAGCTTATCGTAGCAGACGATGGCTCCAATGATGATACACTCTCTATGCTACATACCTCAAAGATCTCCTACATTACTGGAGTAAATAGAGGAGTAGCCTGGAATAAAAATAGAGCTCTTTACTATCTTAATAGTCGATGCAAATGTGATATAATAATTCTGCTGGAAGATGACACCTTTCCCTCTGTTGATGCTTGGGAGAAAGATTGGATAGAAGCTACATTAAGGTTTGGACACATCAATCTAGCAGGTCATTGGTTCAAGGAAAAGTTTATAGAGGGTCATGGTACGTCTGCCAATCCAATATCCTGTTTTTCTTCGTCTGGTCAATGCGTTGCCTTTAGCCGAAAGGTAATTGAAAGAGTGGGATTTTTTGATAGTCGTTTTGGTCGTTACGGTTTCGAGCATGCCGAGCACAGTCAACGATGCATCCGTCTCGGCTTTGGGGGTATATACCAACCATCGAGCGCGAATAGTTACATCTATTTTTTGATTCGTGGTGGCCTTACGGTTGGTCATCTTTCAGACGTACATGGTAACGATATCGAAGCAAACGCGGCCATATATAACTTTGTTAAGAATGATCAAGTTCATCGATGGGCTTGGAGGGGTGATGAGCAGATGACCGAGTTCTTGAAGGAACAGGACTTAGCTGTTTTGTTTTAGACAGGTTTATGACTTCTCTGCATTTTGTTGAGGTGAATAAACGTAGGTGCCTTCACGAATGCTTTCTTAGAGGCTGTTATGGACCATGGCCAAGTTGGCGGTGCGTCGAAACAGGGGCATGGCGAAGGCGACGAGATGCAGTTCGACGACGGTCTAGGTGATGTTGACATAGTCTTTCACCCAGATGCGTGAGGCGGCGAAGTTGAGGAAGCTGAGGAAGGACAGGGCGGTCTTGTCGTAGCGGATGGCGATGCGCCTGGACTGCTTGAGCTTGTTGAACATGCGTTCGATGCGGTTGCGGTCCCTGTAGGCGTGGAAGTCTCAGGCTGTTGGATCCTTGCGGTTCGCCCTGGGCGGGATCACTGGCAGGATGCCTTTGATGAGCAGGCTGCTGCGGACGTCGTCACCGTTATAACCCTTGTCGGCCAGCATCCGCTTTGGATTGGCGACGGGTAGACCCATCAGGGCATCGACCGCTTGGTAATCGGACGCTTCTCCGCCGGTCAGGACGAAGCCGAGAGGGCGCCCCTGACCGTCTGCACGGGTGTGGATCTTGCTCGTAAAGCCGCCGCGGCTTCGACCAAAGCCCTCCTTGCGAGTCCCCCTTTGCCCCGGCGGCCTGGGAGTGGCCGCGCACCGCGGTGCTGTCGATCATGTGCTGCCAGTTGTCGGTCAGCCCAAGCTCCACAAGCGTCTCGAGCAACGCGTCCCAGACGCCCTGCTCGGCCCAGCGGCGGAAGCGCACGTAGACCGAGTTCCACTTGCCATAGCGCTCGTGCATGTCATACCAGGGGCAGCCGACGCGCAGGACGTAGAGCATCCCGTCGAGAAAGCGCCGGTTGTCATGGGCCAGGCGCGCCTTGCGGCCGCGCTCGGACGGCAGCAGCACACCGATGATTGTTCATTCCTTGTTCGACAGATCGGCCCCGAGCCAAGGCTGTCCTCCAAACGGCCGCCTTGAACCAGAGATCAACCCGGCTGAAAAGGCACTATGTCAACAGGCCCTAGGCGCTTAGCCTTGTTCTAAACGAGATCTGTCATAGTTTTCAACTATAACAAATGGAAGAAGGTTGACAGCTTATAGATGCTCACCTTAGAAAACCCGATTAACATATAGTTTATAGGTTAGATTTTGAACACTGTTGACGTAGACGCTGAGATGATCCTCGTAGCCCTTAGCAAAGCTCGTGCATGTAGCGGTACTCTCGAAGAGAGAATATGCATATTTCTTAGATCATTACAATTTCCAGCGTCAGTCACTATAGGTCAATACGGCCTTTACAACCCACATCTGCTCGCTTCTATTGTCAAAGATGTGTCGATTGGCTAGAGGCTGTTATGAACCGGGCTGAAGTTGGTGCCCAGTTGAGCGGGCATGAGTTCTGCCCGCAAGCCGTATCCATCCGATGTGTCAGACGACGAGTCGGTCTTGGTCGCTCCATATCTCACGCTGTTGCCCGAGGATGCGGGCCAGCGCGATCTAGGATTACCCCGGTTTGGTAGACGGCTGAGGGGCTTGTTTGATCAGGCCTGTGCGGTGGTCGTTTGGAGCTGTTCCTGCTCGTAGGCGATCGGAGATCGATATCCCAGGCCGGAGTGCAGCCGCACCGGGTTGTACCAGCCCTCGATGTAGCTGAAGCACGCCATCCGGGCCTCTGCCTTGGAGGTGAACTTGCGGCGAGCGAGCAGCTCGCATTCGAGCGTGGAGAAGAAGCTTTCCGCCATGGCGTTGTCGTAGGCGTCGCCAACCGATCCCATGGATGGTCGCACGCCGGCTTCCCCGCAGCGGTTGCCGAACGCCAGCGACGTGTATTGCCCGGTTTCAACCAGTCGTCGCAACGGCAGTCTGACCTGACCGCAGCACGACGTC
>CAXUEL010000264.1:0-4655 GCA_964249915.1 uncultured Acetobacteraceae bacterium
CGCGCGGCATCCCGTTCAACGTGGTGGACCGTCCCGCCCTGTCCGGGTTCTCGACGCCTGCGGTGGTGTCGCGTGCGCCGCTGCAGGTGGCGATCGCCTCCGGCGGCGCCGCCCCGGTGCTGGCGCGCCTGCTGCGGGCGCGGATCGAGACCCTGGGGCCGCCGGGCTTCGGCCGGCTGGCCGCGCTCGCCGACCGGATGCAGGCCGAAACCCGGCGCCGGCTGCCGGACGTGCTGCGCCGCCGCCGCATGCTGGAGGCGGCGTTCTCCGGCCGCATCGCCGACCTGATGCTGGACGGGCGGGACGCGGAGGCCGAGGCCGCCTACGAGGCGGCCCTCGCCGCCGCGGAGCGGGACGCCGCCCAGCCGGAGCAGGGGATCGTCTACCTGCTCGACCCGCCGGCGGAGGCCGACCTGCTGACCCTGCGCGCGCTCCGCCTGCTGGGCGAGGCCGACGTGATCGTGCACGGGGCAGGGGAGCACGACGCGGTGCTGGAGCTGGCGCGACGCGACGCCAGCCGGCGCGTGGTGACGGCCGGCGAGGCGGTGGCTGTGCTGGCCGAATTGGCGGCGGCGGGCGCCAAGCTGGTCCGGCTGTCGCCGCATCCGGGCGAAGCGTCGGCGCTTGCGGCGTCAGGACACGCGGTCGTGTCGCTGCCCGGCGTGCCGAACCCGCCCCCGGCGGATTGACGGCGACCGGATCGGCGTTCAAGTCCCGGTCCATGTCCCGTCTCGACCTGTCGCGCCCCTTTCTTCCCGTCCGGATCGCGGTGCTGACCGTGTCCGACAGCCGCACCGCCGCCACCGACACCTCCGGCGACATCCTGGCCGCCCGGGTGGAGGCCGCCGGCCACGTGCTGGCCGACCGCGCGATCGAGCCGGACGACGCGGCCCGCATCGCCGCCCGCCTGTCCGGCTGGATCGCCGACCCCACGATCGACGTGGTGGTCAGCACCGGCGGCACCGGCGTCACCGGCCGCGACGTGACCCCGGAAGCCCTCGACCGTGTGCTGGAGAAGCGCATCGAGGGCTTCGGCGAGCTGTTCCGCATGCTGAGCTACGCCAAGATCGGCACCTCGACGATCCAGTCCCGCGCGCTCGCCGGGGTGGCCAACGGCACCTACCTGTTCGCCCTGCCCGGCAGCACGGGTGCCGTGAAGGACGGCTGGGACGACATCCTCCTTTGGCAGCTCGACAGCCGCCACGCCCCCTGCAACTTCGTCGAGCTGATGCCGCGCCTGAACGAGCACCGCCGGTAGTTGATCACAGCGGCCTCCGGAGGTAGCGCACCGTCTTGCCGCCGGAAAGCACGGCCCGTCCAATCTCGCCGAACCCCATCCTGGCGTGGAACGCGTCGGAGCCCGGGTTGGGCGGCGCGTGGTTGACCTCGCACAGCACCTGGTCGTGTCCGGCGGCGCGGGCGCGGTCGAACAGCGCCTGCTACAGCCGGCTGGCGTGTCCCCGGCCGCGTGCCGCGGGTGCGGTGACGATCCGGTCGACGTAGACGAAGCGGCGGTGGCGGGCGCGCAGCCACAGGAAGTTCGGGCTGTCGTAGGACGCGTCCCCGTCGAAGGCGATCAGGAACGCGTCCAGCCTTCCCACCGTCCCGACCAGGAACGCCGCTTCCAGCATCCGGTCGAGGCGGCCGGCGTCGAGCAGGGAGGTCTGCTCGGCATGAACGTTGTTCAAATGGAGCAGGAGCGCCCGCATCTCGCGGTCGGGCGGGGGCGGCGCATTGACCATCACCGGGTAGTCCCCGTTCAATCGGTCAGGCGAAGGAGTGGCAGTGTATGACCCGTGCGGAACTGACCGAGAAGATCGTCCGGATCAAGATCGAGCAGGGGCTGAACTGGGCGGAGCTGGCCGACCTGGCCACCGGCCTGTCCAAGGAGTACGTCACCGCCGGCCTGCTGGGGCAGATGACGCTGCCGGCGCAGGCGGCGGAAGCGATCGGCGACCGGCTCGGGCTCGATCCGTACGAGATCCGGCTGCTGCAGGTGCCGCCGTATCGCGGCTCGCTGCCGACGGCGGTGCCGACCGACCCGCTGGTCTACCGCTTCTACGAGCTGGTGTCGGTGTACGGGACCACGTTCAAGGCGCTGATCCACGAGGAGTTCGGCGACGGCATCATGAGCGCAATCGACTTCCGCATGGACCTGCGTCGCGAGCCCGACCCGGCCGGGGACCGCGTGTCCATTACCATGAGCGGCAAGTTCCTGCCGTACAAGACCTACTGAGCGAGGTTCCACCGCATGACCGACAACACGCTTCCCCGCGCCCTGCTCGGCCTCGTCCTGGCCGGCACGGCGGTTCCCACCGCGCTGCCGACCACCGCCTGGGCCCAGGCCGACGCCAGCTACACGCTGCGCCGGGTGACGTTCGTGGGCAACGCGCAGGTGCCGAGCACCGAGCTGCAGGCGGCCCTGCCCTACGGGGTCGGGCAGACGGTCGACCACGCGGCGCTGCAGGCCGACATGGACGCGATCGCGAGCGTGTACCGGAAGCACAACGTCGGCGCCAACGTGTCGCAGCGCATGACCGCGACCGGCCACGCCGCCACCATCACCTACACCTTCGCCGAGCAGGCGCCGGTGGCGCCCACCGTGACCCATGTCGGCATCACCGCCGACAGCGTGTCGGTCGCCGGCAACAGCCGGATCAAGACCGCCGACATCCTGGCCGCGTCGGGCATCAGGCCCGGTGGCCCGGTCACCACGCAGTCGATCCAGACGGCGCAGGCGTCGATCGTCGCCCTCTACAAGAAGGCCAACATCGGCTCCACCATCAACACCGACTGGACGCAGGCGTCGCAGCCGCAGCACGTCAACCTCGTGTTCAGGATCGTGGAGAAGCCGGACAGCTGAGGCAGCCGCTCAAGGCGACAGCTCCCAGCCGGTGCTGACCTGGCGCACGCCGTAGTACTGCGGCCGAAGCAGCACCTGCTCCTGCCCCTGTGTCGGCACCGGGCCGCGCACCCGCTCCCAGATCGAGCAGGATGCGCTGTCCGGAGTCGGTCCGGGCGCGGTGCGCACCGCGTCGCGCACCAGGCCCAGATGCGACAGGTCGGCCTGGGCGTCCGACGCGTCCAGGGCGTTGAGCACGGCGACGCTGCCGCAGCTCTGCTCGGCGCAGCCGGCCAGCCCCGGCAGCAGCGCGAACGCGGACAGGAGCGCCGGCAGCCCTGGCCGCTTCGGGCCGGACCTCATGCCGCGCGCCGGCGCAGGCGTCGCGCGAGCCGGTCCAGGACCGCGCCGCCCGCCGCCACCGGCTCGGCCAGCAGGTCCAGGTGGTCTGTGCCGCGCGCCGCGTGCGTGCGCATCACCGCGTCCGGCGTGGCCGGGCGGGTGCTGCCGTCCGGCTCCACCACGTGCAGGCCGTAGCCGAGCCCGACCAGCCAGTCGAGATAGGCCGGTCCGGAGATGCCGGAGATGCCGGGCATCAGCGACGGGCTGAACTCGGTCACGATCAGCGGGCGGTCGCGGCGTATGGTCGCGGTGCAGCCGCCCAGCGCCAGGTACTCCGCCCCCTCCACGTCCGCCTTGATCAGGGCGATCCGCCGGTTCGGCGGCACCAGCGTGTCGGCGCGCACGCAGCCCACGGTTTCGGCGTCCAGCAGGGCGGCGGTCGCGTCCGGCACCGCCGAGGTGGTGCCGTTGGAATGCGACCGGTTCAGCACCAGCAGTCCCGGCGACAGCCCCGCCGCGACCTGCACTACCAGGACGTTGCCGAACCCGTTGGCGCGCCGGCTGGCCTCGACCAGGCGGGCGTTGGCGGGGTTGGGCTCCACCGCGATCACCGATCCGGAGGGTCCGACCAGGCTCGCCGACAGCATGGAGAAGTAGCCGATGTTGGCGCCCAGATCGAGCACGTGGTCGCCCGGCCGGAGGCGGGCGCGGAACAGGGCGGACACGTCGCGCTCGTAGTCGTCCTCGCGGACGTAGCGGCCGACCGCGGCGTCGTCTCCTTGCGTGTAGATCGAGAACCCAGGCAGCCGCGCCAGCTCGACCCCGCCCAGCGCCGCCGGGCCGAGCAGGCCGCGCCTGGCGAACTCGAGCGAGTTCACGTAGCTCGCCACCACCCCTTCCAGCGGCTCGCCGACCCGCATCGCGTGGCCGCGCCACTCCTCGCGGTTCGGCAGCCGGCCCAGCACCAGCCGGAAGCAGCCCAGGATGTCGGCCGCGTCGGCACGCGGGGAGTAGGATCCGGTCCACGGCTCGGGATCCGGGGTTCGTCCGCCCGCGTGTTCTTGCTCGGACTTGGTCTGCAGCACCGCCACGTTGACGCGTCGCTCCGGATGGCGCATCCCCGGCCGGACGTGGCGGGACCCGCGAACACCGCGCAATGTGGCAGCGCTCGCGTGCGAGAGCAAAGCCGGCCGGACAGGAGGGCGCAGCGCCCGGCCCGGACCAGGGAGAACGGCGTGCCCGACAGGATATGGGTCGATGTGGAGGACCTGTTCCAGTACTCGCTGTTCAACACGCGTCCGAGCGGCATACAGCGGATCGAGCTGGAACTGTGCCGCGCCCTGGCGCTGATGCCCGAGACCCGCGACCGCGTCGGCTTCGTGCGCCACGCCACGACCCGGAACGGCTTCACCGCCATCCCGTTCGCCGCGGTGGACGCGCTGCACGCGCGGCTGGCCGCGTCGGCCGGGAA
>CAXUEL010000265.1:0-4626 GCA_964249915.1 uncultured Acetobacteraceae bacterium
GCGAAGGAAGGTCCTCCGCCCCGGCCTCCACCGGCGCGGTCTGGAACACCGGCCCGCCGAGGTTGCCCAGGCGCGCGTTGGCCCGGTGCACCGCCTCGTGCACCTCCGCCGGCTGCGTGCTCCCGGCGCACAGGATGCCGGCGCCGCGCGCTTCCTCCAGCGCTGCCATCGCCCGGCGCACCGAAGGCGCCTGCGCGCCCTCCCAGTCGCGCCCGTCCGCCAGGCAGCCCGCCAGCGCCAGCAGCGCCGCGCCCGACAGCGGCGCGTGATGGTCCGCCTTGGCGCTCGTCAGGCTTGGCGTCGGCCCGAACGCGTGCAGCGTCAGCAGCGTCCCGTGCACGGCGGATTCGCGCCGCGCCGTGACCCAGTCGCGCGACACCCCCACCTGCTGCGGCCCCGGATCCAGGAAGTCGCCGTCCAGCGCCACCACCACACGGGCCCGGTCGAAGCGCCAGCGCGTGTCCAGCACCTGCCCGAACGCCCTTCGGCTGCCCTCGCGCTGTCCCGCGCGCGACACCGTCTCGTGCCGGTGCCAGCGCAGCCCCGGCATCGCCGCCCGCAGCGACGCCACCTGCGCCGCCAGCGACGGCGAGGTGACCGGCCCGGTCAGCAGGTGCACGCCACTACCTCCTTCGGCACGCAGCGCCGCCATCGGCCCGAGCAGGGCGGCGCGCAGCGTGTCCCAGTCGGTGGCGCGCCCGTCCTGCAGCACCGCCTGCGAGCGGAACGGGTCGTACAGCCCCAGGATCGACGCCTGTCCCTGCAGGTCGGTGCCGCCGCGGGTCCACGGATGCGCGTCGTTGCTCTCGATCTTCATCGGCCGGCCGTAGCGGGTCAGCACGTGCACCCCGTTGGCATGGCCGTCGGTGAGCGTGGCGGTGGCGTAGCGCAGCGCCGAGTACGAGTGCGCATGCGCCGGGTCGCGCACCGGCGGCACCTCCTCCGTGCGGCCGTCGGAATTAGGATCGTCGCAGCCGCCCAGGCCCGCCAGCGCCAGCGAGGCCGCCATCATCCGGAAGAACCGGCGCCGGTCGATCCCGCCGCCCGGCCCGGCGAGGTCCGCCACCGATGGGTACTCCGCCTTCAGGAAGCGGCGGAACGCCGGCGTTCCCGCCACCTCCTCCAGGCTGCGCCAGTCCAGCCGACCCCGCGCATCCCGGGCGCGCAGCGCCGCGCGGATCGCCCGCAGGTCGTCCGGATCCGCCGTCATCGCGCGCGCCTCACCGGTGGCACGTCGAGCAGTCGCTGAGCTGCGCGCCCGGCCGGATGTGCGCCTGCGCCACCAGCGCCCGGCCGACCCGCTCCTGGTCGGCCGCCGGCTGCCACTGCATGTTCCAGATCTGGTCCGGGGTGCGGACGAACCGTTCCGGGTTGCGGTGGCAGTCCAGGCAGAACGCCATGGAAAAGGCGTGCGCGCGGTAGGTGAGCTGCATGGTGTTGATCGCCCCGTGGCAGGAGGAGCAGCCGATGTTCTTGGTCACGTGCACCGAATGGTTGAAGTACACGTAGTCCGGCAGCCGGTTCACCCGGGTCCAGTGCAGCGGCTTGTTCTCGGCCAGGCTGTCGCGCACCGGGGCCAGCATCGGCGAGCCGGTCCAGATCTGCGAATGGCAGGTCATGCAGGTCCAGGTCGGCGGGATGCCGGCGGTGGACGCCGTCTCGACCGAGGTGTGGCAGTAGCGGCAGTCGATCCCGAGCTCGCCGACATGGTGCTTGTGGCTGAACGGCACCGGCTGGGTCGGCGCCACCCCCACGCCGTAGGCCCAGTCCGAGCGCGACACCCCGCCCGCCACCACCAGGCCGCCGACCACGAGCACGACCGCCACCAGCAGCACCAGGCGCAGGATGGCGTCGGCGCCCGGCGCGAACAGCTGGCGCATCGGTCAGGAACGCACGGCGCGCGCACGCGCCGGACCGGGCGCGAGGCCGCCGCCGCGGGAACGCCTACGACAGCCCGATCGCCGCACCCCGGTTCCAACGCCGCACCGCATGCATCACGCTCGCATGCGGCACGATCCCGGCCAACCCCGCTCCGGGAAATTCATGCGATCCGCGACCGGCCGCACCGCCTGCGGCGGTACTCACTCCTCGGCGGGATCGACCAGGTCGAAGAACGGCTGCCGGTCCACGGTGAAGTGCTTAGAATAGAACGGGTCGCGCCGGTAGCGCGGGGTGTTTCCCCAGCGCTCCTGCATGGTGCGGGTCTCGGCGAAGAACCGCGCCTCGTGCTCCGGCCGGTCGTCGCTGCCGCGCGACAGGCTTTCGTGGTGGTAGGCGGTGAACTCCGCGCACCACACGACCCGCCAGCCGGCCTCGCCCACCTTCAGGCACAGGTCCACGTCGTTGTACGCGACCTTGAGGTGCTGCTCGTCGAACCCGCCGACCTCGTGGAACACTGACGCCTTGATCAGCATGCCCGCCGCCGTCACCGCCGACACCTCGTGGCTCAGCAGGGCCCGGCCGATATAGCCGTAGTCGGTGAGCGCCGCCCCGCGATGCCCGTGCGCCGCGACCCCGGCCGGCCCCACCACCACGCCGGCGTGCTGCACCGTGTCGTTGGGATACAGGAACTTGCCGCCCACCACGGCGACGTCGGGTGCCGCCAGCGCCTCGCCGACGATCGTCCTCAGCCAGTCACCGGTCTCGACGAACACGTCGTTGTTCATGAAGAAATAATATTCGGCGTCGTTGTCGCGTGCGGCTAGGTTGTTCAGGCGGGAATAGTTGAACTCCTCCTCGACCGTCAGCACGCGCACCCGGTTGAGCCGCGACACCCGCTTGACGAAGTCCGCCGCTTCCCGCGTCACCGACCAGTTGTTCACCAGCACGATCTCGAACGCCGCGTAGTCGGTGGCCAGCAGCGCGTCGATGCAGCGCTTGGTCGTCTCCACCTGGTCCTTGAACGGGATGATAATCGACACCTTCGGCTGCGCCCGCTGCAGCCACCTGACGCCGTACAGCGTGAGGCCGCGTATCGCGCTCACCTCCGCGTCCACGCCGATGCGCTTGAGGTGGTCGCCCACCGCCCTGACCCCGGCATCGATCGCGTAGCTCTTGTTGCCGATGTTCACCGCGGTCGAGTTCGGCGTCTTGCGCCAATGGTAGAGCACTTCCGGCACGTGGTGGATCTCGGCGCGCGGGATCTCCTCCACCAGGCGCAGGATTAGGTCGTGGTCCTGCGCCCCGTCATAGGCCGCGCGCAGTTCGCCGACCCTGGCCAGCGTCTTCGCCTCGACGAACAGCAGGTGGCAGATGTAGTTGCAGCCGAGCAGGTAGCGGTGGTTGTAGTCCGGCTTCAGGTTCGGCTCCAGGAAGTAGCCGGCCTGGTCGATCTTGTCCTCGTCGGAGAACAGCATACGCGCCCCGCTTTCGCGTGCTGCGCGCACCATCATCTCGATCGCCACGTCGACCAGCAGGTCGTCGTGGTCGAAGAACGCGACGTACTCGCCGCGCACCTCCTTCAGCCCGGCATTCGTGGCGCCGCTGATGCCGAGGTTCTTCTTCAGCGTCACCGCGCGGATCCGCGGATCCTGCGCGCAATACTGCCTGATCCGCGCGGCGATCTCCGGCGACTTGGCGCCGTCGTCGACGATGATCAGCTCCCAGTTGCGGTAGGTCTGCGACAGCACCGAATCCACCGCCGCGGTGAAGTCCGACATCATCGGCTTGTAGGTCGGCACCAGGATGCTCACCAGCGGCTGCGGCACCTCCCCCGGTGCCACCGACGCCGCCTCGCGCGCGCGCTCCGCCGACACCCGCGCGCGCAGCCGGTCGTAGTAGCGCCGCGCCCAGCGGTCGTAGTCGCCCAGGCTGTAGCTGGGCGTCGGCACCACGTCGGCCACCTCGGTGCGCAGCCGGCCGATCTCGCCGTACAGCCGGTCCACGGTGGCCTGGATCTCCAGCAGCCGCGCTTCCAGCCGGTCGTCCACCAGGCTGGTGGTCAGCGGGCTGCCGGCCAGCTCGACGTCGTCCGGCGTCACCACGAAGCGGAAGGTCTGCTGCCCGCCGCGTCGGAACGCGTTCGGCAGGACGATCTCGAAGCCGCAATTCGGGTCGCCGCCGAGTGCCGCCGCCACGTCGCCGCGATACCGGTCGGCCTTGACCTGCGCCACGCGCGCACCGTTCGCGGTCAGCAGGATGTGGCAGCCGCCGCTGCGCTCGGCGGTCAGCGGGTCGACCCGCTGCACCCAGCCGCGCAGCGCGCCGCCCTTCATGCCGTCGATGAAGCTCTGCACCTCGTAGCGGCGGTGCAGAGTGAAGTTGTACTCCTCGTGCACCACCTCCGAGTTGGCGGCGTCGAGATGCGGCACCACCGTGCGGTCGCCGTAGCGGAACGACAGGCTGTGCGGGTTGCCGTCCACCAGCCCCGCCGGCAGCTGGAAGCTGAAGCCGAGCCGGCCGTTCGGGTGGCCGAGTGCCGCCTGCACGTCCTCGCGCGGCTGGTCGCAAACCACCTGCGCCACCTCCTGGCGGTCCACCAGCACGTGCAGCCGGGTCGGCCGCTCCGGGCTGCGCGTGTCCACCGCCCAGCCCTTCGCGAGCCCGTCCGAGAAGCTGTCGACATAGCCCAGGAACGGCGACGGAACCCGCCGCGGCGCCTGCGCCGGCGGAGCCGCCGCGGCGGGT
>CAXUEL010000266.1:0-4605 GCA_964249915.1 uncultured Acetobacteraceae bacterium
TATGGACGGGGGGGTGGTGGGGCGCGGGGTGCGGCCGTCGGCCGCGCCGCGGCCCGCGCGCGGCCGCGGCGGCCGGCGCAGGGCGCCGGCGGCCGGACAGGGGATCGTGGTGGCGACGCGCGCAGCCAAGGCCGGTTCCAGGCCGGCGGACAGGCCGGCTGCCGCTGCCGGCGGCAGCCGGATCGTGGTCGCCCGACGGTCCGAGCGGGACGCGGCCGAGATCGCCGGCCAGCGGATCAGCCATGCCGACCGCGTGCTCTGGCCCGCAGGCGACACCGGTCCGGCGCTGACCAAGCGTGACCTGGCGCTGTACTGGGACGCGGTCGGGCCGGTCGCAGCTTCGGGGATCGTCGACCGGCCGCTCGCCCTCGTGCGCTGTCCGGACGGGATCGCCGGCGAGCACTTCTTCCAGAAGCACCTCGGCCGCGGCATGCCGGACGCGCTGCGCGAGGCGCAGGCCGACGGCGCGCCGTTCATCGCGATGGCCGGGACCGCCGGCCTGCTGGCGGTCGCTCAGGTCGCGGCGGTCGAGCTGCACAGCTGGGGGGCGGCGCTGCAGGACCCGTTGCATGCCGACCGGCTGGTGTTCGACCTCGATCCCGGCGAGGGGGTGACGATGCCGATGGTCGTGGCGGCGGCCCGGGAGGTGAAAGGGCGGCTCGAGGCGCTCGGGCTCGCGGCGTTCTGCCGCACCTCCGGCGGCAAGGGCCTGCACGTGCTGGCGCCTGTGCGCACCGGCGCGGACTGGGACACGGTGCGCGCCTGGAGCCGCCGCTTCGCCGAGGCGATGGAGGCGGACTCGCCCGGGCGCTACGTGTCCACCACGCGCAAGGCGGATCGCCAGGACCGCATCTTGGTGGACTGGCTGCGCAACGGGCTGGGCTCCACCGCGGTGGCCTCGTTCTCGCCGCGCGCCCGGCCCGGCGCCGGGGTGGCGATGCCGCTCGCCTGGCGCGAGGTGACGGCGAGGCTCGACCCGGCAGCCTACACCCTGCGCACCGTGCCCGGCCGCCTCGCGCGGCGAAAGGCCGACCCGTGGGCGGGCTTCGCCGACGCGGCGCGCGAGCTGCCCGGCCTGCCCTAGACACGCAACCGCAAAGGATAGAACAGCATGGCCGATCGTCCGAGCTGGCGCGGGCAGCTTCGGCTGGCGCTGGTGTCCTGCCCGGTGGCGCTCTACAGCGTGCGCCAGCCGAAGGAGGAGCTGCACTTCCACTTCATCAACCCGCACACCGGCAACCGGGTGCGGATGGTGACGCAGGATTCCGAGACCAACGAGGAGCTGCAGCGCAAGGACCTCCAGCGCGGCTACGAGTTCAAGAAGGACCACTACGTGCTGCTGAGCGACGAGGACTTCGACAAGGTGCGGATCGACAGCTCGACCGTGCTGACCATCGACAAGTTCGTCCGCGCCGACAGCATCGACCCGATCTACTACGACGACAGCTACTACCTGGTGCCGGACGGCAGCGGCCGCGACGCCGCCGACGACGTGTTCGTGGTGCTGCGCGACGCGATCGCCAAGACCGGGCGCATGGCCCTGTCGCGTCTGGTGATCGCCAGGCGGGAGCGCGCCGTGGCGCTGATGCCGATGGACCGCGGCATCGTGCTGCACACCCTGCACGACACGCGCGAGATCACCGCGCCGACCAAGCTGTTCGAGGACATCCCCGACTCGGCACCCGACACCGAGATGGTGGCGCTGGCGGTGCAGCTGATCGACCGGCAGACCGCGACGTTCCAGCCCGGCGACATGGAGGACCGCTACGAGGCGCGGCTGCGGGAGGTGATCCACGCCAGGATCGAGGGCGCGGAGGTTTCGGTGCCGGAGGTGGAGGAGGACGGCAACAACGTGGTCGACCTGATGGACGCGTTGCGGCGCAGCCTGGGCGAGGCGAAGCCCGCGGCGGGAAGCGCTGGACGGAAGGCGCCGCGCAAGAACCCGCGGCCGGCCAAGGCAGCCGCGTCCGGATCGGCCGGGAAGCCCGCGGCGGCGAAGCGCAAGCGGGCCTGAGGCTCGTCCGGCCCCACGGCCTCACGCGGCACGCAGGGTCCCGGTGAAGGCGTGGACGGCGCTGGCCATCTTCCGGCACTGCTCGGCGAGGCTGGTCGACGCGTCGCGTCCGGCGACCGCGGCGGCGCCGGTGTCGCCGGCCATGCTCGCCAGGGCCGTCAGGCTCGAGGAGATCTGCCCGGTGCTGGCGGCCGCGTCCTGGGCGGCCTGGGCGATCTCCTGCGTCGCAGCACCCTGCTGCCCGACCGCGGCGGCGACCGCGGCGGTGATCCCGCCGAGATCGGACACGATCCCGGCGATGCCGTCGATCGCCGAGGCGGCGTCGGCGCTTTCCTGCTGGATCGCCATGATCTGCGCCTTGATGTCGCCGGTCGCGCCGGAGGTCCGGATCGCCAGGTTCTTGACCTCGCTCGCGACCACGGCAAAGCCCCTGCCCGCCTCGCCGGCCCGCGCCGCCTCGATGGTCGCGTTCAGCGCCAGCAGGTTGGTCTGGCCCGCCACCGCGCTGATCAGCTGCACCACGTCGTCGATCCGCGCCGCCGTGTCGGTCAGGCGGCGCATGGTCACGTTCATCCGGTCGGTCTCCTGCATCGCGCGGCCGGCCACCCCGGCGGCCATGGCGATCTGGCGGCCGATCTCTGCCACGGACGCGGACAGCTGCTCGGCCGCCGAGGCGACGCGCTGCACGCTGCTGGCCGTGTTCTCCGAGGACGACACGATCTGCGCGGTCCCGGCGGCGGCAGCGGCGGCGGCCTGCGACAGCTGCGCCGAGCTGTCCCGCATGGCAGACGCGGCGTCGGCCGCCTGGCTGGCCAGCCCGCCGACAGCGTCCTCGAAGCCCGACGACAGCGCGTGCGCCGCCTGGCGCTTCTCCGCTGCCTGCAGGCTCGCCTGTTCCACCTGTCGCGCATGCGCCGCCGCCTCGCCGACCCGGGCCCGCTCCGCCGCCTGCAGCGCCGAGCCCGACACCGCGATCAGGGTGGTCACCCGGCAGCTCAGCCAGGCCAGGACGGCCGTCTCCAGCACCACCATCACGGCGTGCAGGACCACGCGTCCCAGGTCCGCGCCGCCCGGGTAGATCGCGGCGGGAAGGATGAAATTCAGCAGGAGGTGGTGGACCGCGATCGCGCCGGCGGACAACAGCAGCACGCGCCAGTCGCAGTAGACGGTCAGCACCGCCAGGGCGGCGAAGAAGTACATGTGCGCGTCCAGCTGCCAGCTCCGGCCGGACAGCTGGTAGACGAGCAGCGATGCCATGCCGATCAGGGCGACGCCGACGGTCAGGCGCGTGCTCAGGCCGCTGCCGGTCATCCACCACGACAGCGTGGCGACGGCCGCCAGCACCAGCCCCGCGGCGACCGGCACCACCCGGACGGTGCCGAGCGCGGACGCCACGGCGAGGAAAAGCGGCACGTGCAGCCAGAGCAGCGCAAGCAAGCCCCTGCTGGCTGAGCCGCGCAGGCTGCCGAGGCTGATCGGGATCCCGGTGTCGGAGGTCATCTCGGGTCACTCCCGGACGGAGCGGCGCATCCCGCCAGCCCACGTGGATCGAGAAGAAGCCAGGCGCCCTGCCGGTGCAGCCGGCTGCCGAGCCCGGCCCTCGGCGAGGCGGCGGTCAGCATGTCCGGCCACCTGCCGAGGCCGACCAGGTCGCCGTCCGCGGCGACCGTGGCCTGCAGCGCCTCGGCGCGGCTCCACCAGGGCGGGAACACGGCCAGGACCGGCTGCCCCGGCCGCGGCGCGAGGTCGAGCCAGGCCGCGCAGGACAGGGTGGCCGCGAGCAGCAGCCCGGGGAGCACCCAGGCGGACCCCGCTTCCCCTCCGGGATCTGCAACGGCCTCGGCTTCCATTCCGGCAACGCCCTCCATCCGCGACAAGCCGCCTCGACGGCCCGCAAACAGGCCCGCGGCAGACGCGGCCAGGCCAGCATGCAGGTGGAAAGCTTAACGAAGGCTTGCGATGGCGCCCGTGCCGCGGGAGGACCGGGCGGGCATGGGGGCGGGCATCGCCAGCATCCTGCGGAACGCCAACGCGGAACCGGCCAGCAGCAGGGTCGCCACGCCGATCAGCCCGGCATGCAGCAGCCAGAAGCGGGCACCGTCCATCCGGCCCAGCAGCCCGGCCAGCCGCCCCACCACCAGGTTGGCCGCGAACAGGTGCAGCACGTAGCCGTTGACCACGGTGGCGCCCAGCGCCTGCGGCGCCAGCCGCGAGTACAGCGCGAGCCCGATCGGATACAGGTTGGAGAAGCCGACGTCGTTGACCAGGTGGAACGCCAGCGCCCAGCCGAGGCCGATGCGCTGCCCGCCCGCGTGCAGCGACACCGCCGCCAGCACCAGCGGCGCCAGGGCCAGCAGCAGGCTGGCGCCGGTCATGCGCACGATCTCGTCGGGCAGACGGCGGCGTTGGCCCCACCAGCGCCAGAACCACATCGACGACAGCAGCGTGACGATGCCGAAGCCGGCGTCGAGCGAGACCAGCCAGCTCACCGGCATGACGTGTCCGGCGATGCGGAGGTCGTAGTGCGCCTCCCCCCATAGGAGGTAGCCGTTGAACACCTCCATGTTGCCGACCGAGGCCAGCGCCAGCAC
>CAXUEL010000267.1:0-4597 GCA_964249915.1 uncultured Acetobacteraceae bacterium
GCGCAGCCGCTGCAGCAGCTCCATCCCGTCCATGCGCGGCATCTTGATGTCCAGCACCGCGAGGTCGACCGGCCGCGCCGACAGGCTGGCCAGCGCGCTTTCGCCGTCGGTGTAGGAGCGCACCGCGAAGCCCTCCGCTTCCAGCGTCATCGACACCGAGGTGAGGATGTTGCGGTCGTCGTCGACGAGCGCGATCGTGTGCTTGGTCGGCTCCATCGCCGGGCTCCTGCTTGCCGCGCCTGATTGCGGCGCGATTGTGGCGCGAAACGACCGCGGGAGCCAACCGGCGCGGTCCCGCCGGCACAGCGACGCCTTGTCCATGCCGGGGCGGTGCCCTACTTCAGCGCCATGGACGACACCCAGCCTCATGCCGGCGAAACGATGACCAGTTCCAGCGACAGCTTCCGAGACGCGCCGCCGGCCAGCCGGCCGGTGCCACGCTTCGACCAGGCGCCGCAGCCCGGTTCCGCGCCCGCCCCGGCCTCCGCTTCGGCTGCCGACGAGCCGGGCGACGGCCCGGACGCGCTGATGCAGGCGGCGAGCGAGCGGATCGGCGCGCTGGAGGCCGAGCTGGAGGCGATGCGCGAGAAGTGGATGCGCGCCGAGGCCGAGACCCAGAACGTGCGCAACCGCGCCCGGCGCGACGTCGACGACGCGCGCCAGTACGCGGTGCAGAAGTTCGCCCGCGACGTGGTCGAGGCGGCCGAGAACCTTCGTCGCGGCCTGTCCAGCCTGCCGCCGGCGGACGCCAACGACAGCCCGGTGGTGACCCGGCTGCGCGAGGGCTTCGAGGGGGTGGAGCGCTCGTTCCTCGGCATCCTGGAGCGCAACGGCATCACCGGCGCCGACCCCACCGGTGCCGCGTTCGACGCCAACCTGCACCAGGCGATGGCCGAGCAGCCGACCGCCGACCATCCGCCCGGCACCGTGATCCAGGCCTGGACCTCGGCCTGGACCCTGAACGGCCGCCTGCTGAAGCCGGCCATGGTGGTGGTGGCCAGGGCGCCGGACGTGGCGCCGGCGGTGGAGCCGGTCGGGCTCGACCGCACGGTCTGACGTCGGCCGCCGCGTCCCGCGCTGCGGCCGGGGCGGGGCTTGTCGTGGCGGTCGGGCCTGAATACATCGGTGCCAGGCCGCCCGTCCCCATCGGCGGGGCGTGGATGAGCGGGGTGTCGGGCAGGCGCCCGCTTCCCGGAACGGTTCGGACTTCCAAAGGACAGCGCCCGGTGCTTCGGGCCGTGCGCTGCCGCTGACCAGGAGAAACAGGATGAGCAAGGTTATCGGTATCGATCTCGGCACCACCAACTCGTGCGTATCCATCCGCGAGGGTGACGAGAACCGGGTGATCGAGAACAGCGAGGGTGCCCGCACCACGCCGTCCATGGTCGCCTTCGCCGAGAACGGCGAGCGGCTGGTGGGCCAGGCGGCGAAGCGCCAGGCGGTCACCAACCCGACCAACACCCTGTATGCGGTCAAGCGCCTGATCGGCCGCCGCTACGAGGACCCGACCGTCGAGAAGGACCGCAGCCTGGTGCCGTACGGCATCGTCAAGGGCGACAACGGCGACGCCTGGGTCGAGGCGCGCGGGCAGAAGTACGCCCCGTCGCAGATCGCCGCCTTCGTGCTCGGCAAGATGAAGGAGACCGCCGAAACCTATCTCGGCGAGCCGGTGAGCCAGGCGGTGATCACCGTCCCGGCCTACTTCAACGACGCCCAGCGCCAGGCGACCAAGGATGCCGGCCGCATCGCCGGGCTCGAGGTGCTGCGCATCATCAACGAGCCGACCGCGGCGGCGCTGGCCTATGGGCTGGAGAAGAAGAACGGCGGCACGGTCGCGGTGTACGACCTCGGCGGCGGCACCTTCGACGTGTCGGTGCTGGAGATCTCCGACGGCGTGATCGAGGTGAAGTCGACCAACGGCGACACCTTCCTCGGCGGCGAGGACTTCGACGCCCGCGTGATCTCCTACCTGGCGGACGAGTTCAAGCGCGAGCAGGGCATCGACCTCCGCAACGACAAGCTCGCCCTGCAGCGCCTCAAGGAGGCGGCGGAGAAGGCCAAGATTGAGCTGTCCTCGTCCAAGGAGACGGAGATCAACCTGCCCTTCATCACCGCCGACGCTTCCGGGCCGAAGCACCTGGTGCTGAAGCTCTCGCGGGCCAAGCTGGAGTCGCTGGTCGAGGACCTGATCCAGCGCACCCTGGGTCCGTGCCGCGCGGCGCTGAAGGACGCGTCGGTGACGGCGGGCGAGATCGAGGAGGTGATCCTGGTCGGCGGCATGACCCGCATGCCCAAGGTCATCGAGGTGGTGAAGCAGTTCTTCGGCCGCGAGCCGGCTCGCAACGTCAACCCCGACGAGGTGGTGGCCATCGGCGCCGCCGTGCAGGGCGCGGTGCTGAAGGGCGATGTCAAGGACGTGCTGCTGCTCGACGTGACCCCGTTGTCGCTCGGCATCGAGACCCTGGGCGGCGTGTTCACCCGGCTGATCGACCGCAACACCACCATCCCCACCAAGAAGAGCCAGACCTTCTCCACCGCCGAGGACAACCAGTCCGCCGTGACCATCAAGGTCAGCCAGGGCGAGCGCGAGATGGCGGCCGACAACAAGATGCTCGGCCAGTTCGACCTGATGGGCCTGCCCTCGGCGCCGCGCGGCGTGCCGCAGATCGAGGTGACGTTCGACATCGACGCCAACGGCATCGTGTCGGTGTCGGCCAAGGACAAGGCGACCAACAAGGAGCAGCAGATCCGCATCCAGGCGTCGGGCGGCCTGTCGGACAACGACATCGACCGCATGGTCAAGGAGGCCGAGGCCAACGCCGACGCCGACAAGGCCAAGCGCGCCGCGGTCGAGGCGCGCAACCAGGCCGAGGGCCTGGTGCACCAGACCGAGAAGACCCTGTCCGAGAACGGCGACAAGGTGCCGGCGGCGGAGAAGGCCGAGGCCGAGGCCGCCATCGCGTCGGCGAAGTCGGCGATCGCCGGCAGCGACGTCGAGGCGCTGAAGGCGGCGACCGAGCGCCTGGCCCAGGTGTCGATGAAGCTGGGCGAGGCGATGTACAAGGCGGGCGCCGGCGAGGCGGCGGCCGGGCCGGCAGAGCCGTCGGGTGCTGCTGGCCAGTCCGGAGCGGCCGGCGGCGAGCGCGTGGTCGATGCCGACTTCGAGGACATCGACGACAAGAAGAAGTCCGCCTGACTGGACCGGGTCCGGACGCTGCGGCGCCCGGGAACCGGCGACATGCGTGAGCGGCGCCCGCGCTTCATCCCGAAGGCGGGCGTCGTCATGGACGGCGTTGATGCACGACATGACGGCCGCGCGTGCCCGATACGGGACGCGACCAGGCCGCCGATGAGGAACCCATGGCCAAGCAGGACTACTATGCGACCCTCGAGGTCGCCCGGGACGCCTCCGCGGACGACCTGAAGAAGGCGTACCGCAAGCTGGCCATGAAGTACCACCCGGACCGCAACCCGGGCGACAAGGGGGCCGAGTCCCGGTTCAAGGAGCTCAACGAGGCCTATGACGTCCTGAAGGACGAGCAGAAGCGCGGCGCCTACGACCGCTACGGCCACGCCGCGTTCGAGAACGGCGGTCCCGGCGCCGGCGGCTTCGGCGGCGGCGGCTTCGAGGGCGGGCTGGGCGACATCTTCGACCAGGTGTTCGGCGACATGATGGGCGGCGGGCGTCGCGGCGGCGGCCGGGGCCGCACCGGCGCCGACGTGCGCGCCCAGGTCGAGATCGGCCTGACCGACGCGTTCAAGGGCATCAAGGTGCCGCTCCGGGTGCCGAGCCGGGTGACCTGCGAAACCTGCTCCGGCACCGGCTCGGAGGACAGGAGCCGCGGCGCCGAAACCTGTCCGACCTGCCACGGCGCCGGCAAGGTGCGGGCGCAGCAGGGCTTCTTCCTGGTCGAGCGCGGCTGCCCCACCTGCGGCGGCGCCGGCAAGGTGGTGCGCAACCCGTGCAAGACCTGCCGCGGCGCCGGCACCGTGGAGAAGGAGCGCTCGCTGTCGGTCGACATCCCGGCCGGCATCGAGGACGGCACCCGCCTGCGCGTGCAGGGCGAGGGCGAGGCGGGACCGCAGGGCGTGCCCAACGGCGACCTCTACCTCCACGTCGGCGTGAAGCCGCACGAGATCTTCCAGCGCGACGGTTCCACGATCCTGGTCCGCGTGCCGCTCGACATGGCCACCGCGGCACTCGGCGGCCACGTCGAGGTGCCGGTGGTGGACGGCTCGCGCACCCGGCTGACGGTGCCGGCCGGCTCGCAGACCGGCGACCAGCACCGCCTGCGCAACAAGGGCTTCTCCGTGCTGCGCTCCGCCGCGCGCGGCGACATGTACGTGGTGTTCGCGGTGGAAACCCCGCGCCACCTGACCAAGCGGCAGCGCGAGCTGCTCGAGGAGTTCCAGAACGAGGCCGGCGAGAACGAGAAGAGCAACCCGGACACCGAGGGGTTCTTCGGCCGGGTGCGCGACTTCTTCGAGGGCCGCGGCTGAGGATCCGGTAGCAACTGCGTGAGCTCGGCCGCGACCGGGTTGATCTTGTTGAAACCCGCCCGCTCCGGAGTCTAGCTTTTGCCGCCCCTGGTAACGT
>CAXUEL010000268.1:0-4576 GCA_964249915.1 uncultured Acetobacteraceae bacterium
CGCCACCGGCAGCGGCAGGTAGGCGCCGTCGATCCCGGCCCGGCGCAGCCACTCGTTGTGCAGCAGCGGCGAGCGCGAATGCCCGACCGGCCAGCCGACCACGCCGGCCAGCCGGGTGCGGCCGCCGATCAACGCGCCTCCGGGTCGCAGGCGGACAGCGCCGCGGGCAGCAGCCGCGCCAGCCGCTCCGCCCAGGCGCGCTGCCCGCCCGCGTCGGCGATCAGGTCCTGCCTGATCTCCAGCTCGGCGTGCAGCAGGCCGCGCCCCTCGCCGTGCACGGGCACGGTGTAGTCGTCGAGGTCGGACAGGGCGTACGGCTCGTTGTCGCCGACCACGAGGTCGCCTTCCGCCTCCAGCAGCGCCAGCAGGGCGCGGCCGAAGCGCCCGTCGTGGTTGTGCAGCACCCCGGCGTGCCACGGCCGCGGCCGCCCGCTCATCACCGGCGTGAAGCTGTGCACCGCCACCAGCACGGTTCGCCGCTCCACCGCCTGCCGCGCGTCGAGCGCCTGCGCGACCGCCGCCTGGTAGGGCGCGAAGATCGCCTCGCGACGGGCATCGCGCGACGCGTCGTCCAGGCCGAGGTTGGCTGGCACCACCGTGCCGTCGCTGCGCGGCGCGATCGAGGTCGGGTGGTTGGGCCTGCGGTTGCAGTCGATCACCAGCCGCGAGTAGCGCTGCGCCACCACCGGCGCGTCCAGCAGCGTGGCCAGGTGCGCCGCCACGCCCAGGGCGCCGATGTCCCAGGCGATGTGCCGCTCGAACTCGCGCTCCGGCAGTCCGAGCCGGCCGAGGCTGGCCGGCACCGCGCGTCCGGCGTGATCGACGCACAGCACGAACGGGGAACCGCCGCCGGGGTTGAGCCATTGCACCGGGGACGGGTCCTCCGGGCCGAGCAGCGGCGGCGGTCCGGACGGGCTCATGCGGCGCTTTCCTTCCGCCCCGGGCCTGTGTTCTGCTGCATCGGTCGCTCCGGAGTCTGCGCGGCCGGCCATGATGCCCCATCCTTCTCCCACCCCGGAAGCCCGAGGCGGACCGTTTCCATGCCGGTTCTGACGGTCGAGCACATCACCACCTATCGCTACCGGCGCCCGGTCGGCCTCGGCGAGCACCGGATGATGTTCCGGCCGCGCGACTCCGCCGACCAGCGGCTGCTGTCCTGGGAGCTGTCGATCGTCCCGCGCCCGGTGGAGCTGCGCTCGATCCCGGACGCGTTCGGCAACGTGGTCACCCTGGCGCGCTTCAGCGGCCGCGCCTCGGAGCTGCGCTTCGAGAACCGGCTGGCGGTGGAGCACACCGAGACCGCGCCGACTCCGGACAGGCTGGCCTCCTACGCCCGGACCTGGCCGTTCACCTATGACGGCGACGAGACGGCCGACCTGGCCCGCGTGCGCGAGCGGCACTACGACGATCCCGACCACGTGGTCGACGCCTGGGCGCGCGGCTTCCTGCAGGGGCACGGCGGCGGCACGCTCGACCTCCTGACCGCCATGACCGAGGAGATCCGGCGCGGCTTCACCTATTCGGTCCGTCACGAGGAAGGGGTGCAGGAGCCGGCGCGTACGCTGCGGCTGCGCAACGGCACCTGCCGCGACTACGCGGTGCTGATGATGGAGGCGGTGCGTGCGCTCGGCCTCGCCGCGCGGTTCGTGTCCGGCTACGTGTACACCCCGGGCTCGGACGGGGTGCCGCATGTCGGCGGCGGCTCCACGCACGCCTGGGTCGAGGTCTACCTGCCCGGCTGCGGATGGTGCGAGTTCGACCCCACCAACGGCATCGTCGGCAGCCGCGACCTGATCCGGGTCGCCGCGGTGCGCGACTGGCACCAGGCAGTGCCGCTGGCCGGCACCTGGACCGGGTTTCCCGCCGACAGCCTCGGCATGTCCGTTTCGGTCAATGTCGGTATGCGCGGAACGGAGGTGGACGCGGACGCGGAGTCGGGCAAGAACCCGCCCGCCGGCGACGTCAGGCAGCGCCGCTCGGCCGACATCGTCACGCTGCCGGGCCGGGACGTCGGCATGGCGTCCGACGCCCGCTCGGGGATCGACCAGCCGGTCGGGGCGGCCTGAACGGCAGGGTGTCGGCCACGGGCCGTGACTGGAAAGGGAACCGCATGCTGATCCGTGCCGGCTACGACATCGCCTTCAACGCGCTGGCGCCGACGCCGCTGCTGCTGATGCTGAGCCTGCATCCGGAGCGCGAGCCCGACCTGCGCACGCCGCAGCAGATGACGTTCGACCCGCCGGTGCCGGTGCACCACTACCGCGACGGGTTCGGCAACGTGTGCACCCGCGTGGTCGCGCCGGGCGGGCTGCTGCGCATACGCAACGAGTTCACCGTGCAGGACAGCGGCGACCCGGACATGCACGCGCCGGACGCGCCGCAGCTCGCGGTCGAGGACCTGCCGGACGAGGTGCTGACCTTCCTGCTCGGCAGCCGCTACTGCGAGACCGACCGGCTGTCCGACACCGCCTGGTCGCTGTTCGGCCACGTGCCGCCCGGCTGGGGCCGCGTGCAGGCGATCGTGGAATACGTCAACGACCGGATCAGCTTCGGCTACGAGCACGCGCGCGCCACCCGCACCGCGCACGAGGGGTTCATGGAGCGGCGCGGCGTGTGCCGCGACTTCGCCCACCTCGCCGTCACCCTGTGCCGCTGCATGAACATCCCGGCGCGCTACTGCACCGGCTATCTCGGCGACATCGGCGTGCCCGCGTCGGAGGACCCGATGGACTTCAGCGCCTGGTTCGACGTGTTCCTCGGCGGCCGGTGGTACACCTTCGACGCGCGGCACAAGAAGCCGCGGATTGGGCGCATCCTGATGGCGCGCGGCCGCGACGCCACCGACGTCGCCATCTCGACCGCGTTCGGCAGCGCCTGGCTCGCCGGCTTCGAAGTCACCACCTACGAGCAGACCGGGGTCCAGCAGGCCAGCACCCAGCAGGGCGGGGCCGTCACGACACCAGCCGCGTGACCAGGGCGGCCGCACCCGGCGCCGCCCAGTCCACCGATCCGGACACCCGCGCGACCTCGCGGCCGGCGCGGTCGATCAGCAGCGTGGTCGGGATGCCGTCCAGGCCGAGGGCCGCCATCGACGCGCTGTGCGGGTCGAGCAGCACCGGCAGCGACCGGATCGCGTGGGCGGCGTAGAACGCCCGCACCTGCCCGGCGCCGCCATGGTCCAGCGACACCGTCAGCACCGCCACCCCGGCGGGGGCGATGGCCCGCGACAGCGACTCCAGCGCCGGCATCTCCGCCACGCAGGGCACGCACCAGGTGGCCCACAGGTTGAGCAGGACGCCGTTATCGCCATGCGCCGCCCTGATCCGGTCGAGCGTCAGCACCTGGCCGTCGGCGTCGGCGAACGACAGCGGCGGCAGGGCGATGGGCGGATGCGGACGCACCACCTGCAGCCCCTGCACCGGCGGATGCAGCGGGTCGGGCTGCGCCGCAGCACCGCCGAGGCCGAGTTTGCGCGCCACCGTGGCGGCCAGTAGGGTCCCGCCGGCCGCGAGGACGCCGCGGCGAAGGGTGCTGCGCATGATCCGGGACATGGCATGTCTGTAGAAGAAGACGGGTCGAACGCAAAGCCGAACCCGCCTGCCAACGCGCAGTGGGGCGGCCGTTTCGCCGCCGGACCGTCGGCGATCATGGCGGAGATCAACGCGTCGATCGGGTTCGACCGCAAGCTCTGGCGGCAGGACCTGCGCGGGTCGGAGGCGCACGCGCGGATGCTGGAAGCGGTCGGCATCCTGGACGGCGCGGACGCTGCCTCGATCCGCGACGGGCTGTCCGCGATCGGCGCCGAGATCGAGGCCGGGAGCTTTGCCTTCGACACCGCGCTCGAGGACATCCACATGGCCATCGAGGCGCGGCTGGCCGAGCGGATCGGCGAGCCGGCCAGGCGCCTGCACACCGCGCGCAGCCGCAACGACCAGGTGGCGACCGATTTCCGCTTGTGGGTGCGCGACGCGATCGACGGGGTGGACGCGCAGGTGGGCGACCTGATGCTGAGCCTCGCCACCCGGGCGTCGGAGCATGCCGCCGACCCGATGCCCGGCTTCACCCACCTGCAGACCGCGCAGCCGGTCACCTTCGGCCACCACCTGCTGGCCTACGTCGAGATGCTGGCGCGCGACCGTGGCCGGCTGGCGGACGCGCGCCTGCGGCTGAACGAGTGCCCGCTGGGTGCTGCGGCACTCGCCGGCACCTCGTTCCCGATCGACCGGCGGATGACCGCTTCCCTGCTCGGCTTCGACCGGCCGTCGCGGAACTCGCTGGACGCGGTGTCGGACCGCGACTTCGCGCTGGAATACCTGTCGGCGCTGTCGATCCTGTCGGTGCACCTGTCGCGCCTGGGCGAGGAGATCGTCACCTGGTGCTCGGCACCGTTCGGGTTCGTACGGCTGTCCGACGCCTTTACCACCGGCTCGTCGATCATGCCGCAGAAGCGCAACCCGGACGCAGCCGAGCTCACGCGCGCCAAGTCCGGACGGATCATCGGCGCGCTGATGGGCCTGCTCGCGGTGATGAAGGGCCTGCCGCTCGCCTATGCCAAGGACATGCAGGAGGACAAGGA
>CAXUEL010000269.1:0-4565 GCA_964249915.1 uncultured Acetobacteraceae bacterium
GTATGTCGGCGCCAGGCAGGCGACCAGCGGCGGCGGCAGCCAGGCCGAGGTGCAGGTGGACCTGACCAAGCGGCTCAAGCTGCAGACCACGGTGGGCACCGGCGGCGCCACCACCGGCATCATCACCCCGGAGAACGATCCGGGCAGCTCGGTGGCACTCAAATACCAGTTCCAGTACTGACGCCCCTCGCCCGTGGGGTCGCGGCGTTAACCCGGTCTTATGACATCGCGCGTCATGATCGGCCGACCGATGAACTTCAGGCGCCGAGACATCCCATGCAGTCCCCGACCGACCGACAGAACCACCAGCGTCTCGCCGCCTTCTCGATCACCGAGGAGGACCTGGCGCAGCTGCGCTCGCTGGGCAGCTATGGCGTCAGCCGCTTCCCGGCCCTGCTGGAGGAGCTGCATCCAGCCTTCGCCGGCTGGCCGCAGATCCGGGCCGCGCTGGTGGAGCCGGCGGTGCATCAGGTTCGCCTGGCGCATTGGCAGCGCGTCCTGCGCGGCGATCTCGGCGACGGGTTCGTCGAAAGCGCGCAGCGTCTGGCGACGCTGTTCCACGAGCACAAGGTGCCGGCCTACGCCATCACCTTGTGCCATTCCAGCGTGTCCGGCGGCGTGATCCGCGACCTCACGCTCGATCGTCGCGGCTGGCCGCTGTCGAGGGCCGCCACCGCCCGGCACGGCCAGCGCATCGCCTTGCAGAAGGCGGCCTGGCTCAGCCTGGAGGCGCTGCTGGAGGCCCACGCGGAGGCGGAAGCGGGAACCCGACGCCATGCGGTGGAGAACCTCGCCCTGGTCCTGGAAAGCAGGATGAGCGGAGCCGTCGGCGACATCGACCTGTCGACCCGCGACCTGGACCAGACCACGCGGAGCATCGCCAGCGCCGCGCACCATTCGGCGAGCCATGTCGGCGCCATCGCCGGTGCGATGGCGGAAGCCAATTCCGGGGTGCAGACGGTCGCCGCGGCGGCGGAGGAGCTGTCCGCGTCGGTGGCGGAGATCATGCAGCAGGTCGGGCAGTCGACCAAGGTCGCCGAGCGTGCGGTGGAGGATGCCCGCCGCACCGACACGGTGGTGAAGGCCTTGTCGGAGGGCGCCAGCCGGATTGGCGTGGTGGTGCGCCTGATCGAGGAGGTGGCGCAGCAGACCAACCTGCTGGCGCTGAATGCGACCATCGAGGCGGCGCGTGCCGGCGATGCCGGCAAGGGCTTCGCGGTGGTGGCGAACGAGGTCAAGCAGCTGGCTGCGCAGACCGCCAAGGCCACGGCGGACATCAGTGCCCAAATCACCGAGATGCAGGCGGCCACCAGCGAGGCGGTCCAGGCCATCTCCAGCATCGTCGGCACCATCACCGAGATGCGCGACATCAGCTCCGGCATCGCCTCGGCGGTGAAGGAGCAGGGCATGGCGACCTCCGAGATCGCGCAGAGCGCCACCCAGGCTGCTGCCAGCAACCAGCAGGTCGACCAGTTGATAGGCGGGATCCAGGGCGACACCGGCCAGACCACCGAGGCGGCGGAGCAGCTCAACACCTCGGTCCGGTCGCTGTCGGCGAAGTCGACCAACCTGGTCAAGGCGGTCGAAAGCCTGCTGATGGAGGTGCGGATGGCGGCCTGACCGCCATCCGGGACAAGTGCGCTGCCGGGCTGGTTGTTCGGTTCGGGGATGTGGTGGCGCGGGTTGAGTTTGAAAATTTCGGGTGTTGTGGTCCGAGCGTGGCAGGCAGCCTCGAATGGGGTCTTCCCCCTCGATCGCCCTGAGGGGCTTGGCGAGGTTGATGTCGATGTGGACGTGCGCGAGTGGCGCTTCGGCCGACTTGGCCGTCTTTGACCCCTTCTCCGCGCGCTCGGGCAAGCGAGTTCAGCGGCAGGAGATCGCTGAACCGTGCCGGTCGTCCAGGCGGCGGTGCAGGCTGGACCGTGTCAGGTGAGGCAAGTGCGGGCCGCTTTCTCGTCAAGCGTTCGAACCGATGGGCGAATTTTTTGGACCCATGGCGGCATCACGGGCGCAGCCGTGTGGAACCTGTCCCCCCCCCCGCTACCCCGGGCCAGGCGGCCTCAACGTGACAATGCCCGGCCCTGTCCGATCCTGAAGTGTACCGGGCTCAACGGCGGGATAAGGATGACCGGAGCTGTATCCGTGTCGGATGTCGTGCCGATGTCGGTGGGAACCTGCCCGTCGATCAGGCGAAAGAGCGCGGCGAGCAAGCCGTCCACATCCTGCCGCACCATGGCAACCGTTTCTTCGAGAAGTTCGGCGAAAGGATCGAAGTCGAAGCAGCCCAGCCGCACCGGGGGAGCGGCCGTTCCATGGCTGCGAAGCCAGCGGACCACACCTTCGAGCGAGATGGTGGAGTTCACGAAGAAGCCGGTCGGGAACGTCGGTTGCCGCGCAGCAAGACGTTCGAGCGCGCCTTCCGCTCTTTCCGCCGCGTAGCCGCCGACCAGCACGAACTTGGACGGCACGCGCAGGCCTCGCTCGGCGTGGGCGGCCCGGAAGCCGCGCAGGCGCTCGCGCGTGTTGTGGTCGGCGGCCCGGCCGCCCACGAACAGCATCGGATCCACCGTGCCGAACTCGGCCTCGCACGCATCGAGCACCTTTCGTGTCAGCTCCAACGCTCCGGTGAAGTTGTCGGAAATGATCGAGGGTGCCTTGGTGCCCGGAAGATCGAGGTTGAACGTTTGCACGCCGGCGGCGGCACACAGGTCGGCGATGCCGTCGGGGTTGGTGGCGCCGGTCGCCACCAGCCAGTCCACCTGATGCGAGACCATGGTCTTCGCTGCTTTGACCTCCAGTTTCGGGTCTCGCATGGTGCAGGTGATGATCGGGAACAGGTGCCGGGCGCGAGCCATCGCCTCGAAGCGCTCCGCGATCTCGCCGAAATAACGGTTGTCGTACTTGGGCAGGATCATGCCGACGATGCCGGAGCGGTCGCGGCGCAACCCGGCGGCCTGCAGGTTGACGGCATAGCCGGCGGCCTCGGCGGCGGCCTCCACGCGGTCAGCCAGCGCCTGGCTGATCCGCCGCTTGCGCCAGGTGCCGTTGAGCACGGCGCTGACCGCGCTCGGCGAGGTGCCGAGCTTGGTCGCAACGTCGTAGATGGTGACGCGTCGCGCCGGTTTCCGTGAAGCCATGTCCGGGGTTCTTGACACTCCCGCCTCCATGCCACAAGGATGCTCAATCGATTGTGCACATCTGGCTCAACCGATGGAGCGTGCGGGAAACGGCCGGACGCGGGAGGAGAAAGGGGCTCGAATCGGGGCTGAACCCTGGCGGGCCCGGAAGGATCGTCCGTGCCGCTGCGGCACGGCCGGCGACGTCCCGTGGAAAGCTGCGGTCCGCCCTCCCACCCCAGGGAAGGAAGCAGGATCCATGAGACCATTCGCTATCGCCGCCGGACTCGCCGCTGTTGCCGTTCTCGGTCCCGCCGCCCACGCCGCCCGCTCGGGCACGGTGGCGTTCCTGATGCCCGACCAGGCCTCGACCCGCTACGAGCAGCACGACTTCCCGGGCTTCAAGGCCGCCATGGCGAAGGACTGCCCGTCCTGCAAGGTGATCTACCAGAACGCCAACGCCGACCCCCAGCAGCAGCAGCAGCAGTTCAACTCGGTGATCGCCCAGGGCGCCAAGGTGGTGGTGCTCGACCCGGTGGACTCGTCGGCCGCAGCCGCGCTGGTGCACATCGCCCACGCCCGCGGCGTCAAGGTGGTGGCCTATGATCGGCCGATCCCCAAGACCCCCGCCGACTTCTACGTGTCCTTCGACAACAAGGGCATCGGCCGCATGATCGCCACCTCGCTGGTGGACGGCCTGAAGGCCAACAACGTGCAGCCCGGCTCGGGCGGCCTGCTGGAGATCAACGGCTCGCCCACCGACGCCGCCGCCGGCCTGATCCGCGACGGCATCCACGAGGGCCTGGCGAACAGCGGCTACAGCACGCTGGCCGAGTTCGACACCCCGGACTGGGCGCCTCCGAAGGCGCAGGAATGGGCCAGCGGCCAGATCACCCGCTTCCGCGGCAAGATCCTCGGCGTGGTGGCCGCCAACGACGGCACCGGCGGCGGCGCCATCGCCGCGTTCAAGGCGGCGGGCGTGAACCCGGTGCCGCCGGTCACCGGCAACGACGCCACCATCGCCGGGCTGCAGCTCATCATCGCCGGCGACGAGTACAACACCATCTCCAAGCCGTCCGAGATCGTCGCCGCCGCCGCCGCGGGCATCGCCAACAGGCTGCTGTCCGGCGGCAAGCCGAGCGGGCAGACCACCCTGTTCGGCACCCCCACGCAGTTGTTCACGCCCACGATCATCACCTCGAAGAACCTGAAGGCCGAGATCATCGACAAGGGGATCCAGACCCCCGCCCAGCTCTGCACGTCCACCTACGCGGCCGCCTGCCAGAAGCTCGGCATCGCTTCCTGATCCGAACGCGGGCCGCGGCCCGCAGCCCGCCCCCCGGCCCGCCCCCCCCACGCCCCCCCCCCCGCCCCCGGCGCCCCGCGCCGGGGCCCGCCGCAGGAGCGGGCCGAGAGGACCCTGGCGGCCTCGACGGCGGTGTTCTCCGG
>CAXUEL010000270.1:0-4548 GCA_964249915.1 uncultured Acetobacteraceae bacterium
GATCACAATCACGTCCCCCGCCTTGTACGCCCCCGCCTGCACCGCCGCGAACGCATCCTCCTCGCAGTCGAAGCACAGCGCGGCTCCCTCGAACCGCCGCTCCTTCATCCCGGCCACCTTCACGATCGCCCCGTCCGGCGCCAGGTTGCCCTTCAGCCCCACCACGCCCCCGGTCGTCGTGATCGCCTGCGCCACCGGATAGACCACGTCCTGGTCGCGCGGGAACTCCACGCCTTGGAGGTTCTCCGCCAGCGTCCGCCCGCTCACCGTCCTGCAGTCGCCGTGCAGCAGCCCGCCATCCATCAGCGACTTCAGGATCACCGGGATCCCGCCCACCCGGTGCACGTCCAGCGCCACATACTTCCCCCCCGGCTTCAGGTCCGCGATGTACGGCGTACGGCGCATGATCTGCGCCACGTCGTCCATGGTGAAGCGCAACCCCGCCTCGTGCGCGATCGCCGGCAGGTGCAGCGCCGCGTTGGTCGAGCCGCCCGTCGCCCCCACCACCACCGCCGCGTTCTCCAGCGCCTTCATCGTCACGATGTCCCGCGGCCGGAGGTTCCGCTCCAGCAGCCGCATCACCGCCCGCCCGCTTTCCACCGCGAACCGGTCCCGCTCCTCGTACGGCGCCGGCGACCCCGCCGATCCCGGCAAAGCGAGCCCCATCGCCTCGCTCACCGTCGCCATGGTGTTCGCGGTGAACTGCCCCCCGCACGCCCCCGCCGACGGGCAGGCGGCGCATTCCAGCTCGAACAGGTCCTCGTCCGACATGTTGCCGGCCGCGTGCTGCCCCACCGCCTCGAACACGTCCACCACCGTCACGTCGCGGCCCTTGAACCGTCCCGGCAGGATCGACCCGCCATACATGAACACCGCCGGCACGTTCAGCCGCAGCATCGCCATCATCATGCCCGGCAGCGACTTGTCGCATCCCGCCAGCCCCACCAGCGCGTCGTACGAGTGCCCGCGCATGGTCAGCTCCACCGTGTCGGCGATCGCGTCGCGCGACACCAGCGACGACTTCATCCCCTGGTGCCCCATGGCAATGCCGTCCGTCACCGTGATGGTGGTGAACTCTCTAGGCGTCCCCCCCGCCTCGTCCACGCCCTTCTTCACCGACTGCGCCTGCCGCGACAGCGAGATGTTGCACGGCGCCGCCTCGTTCCAGCACGTCGCCACGCCCACCAGCGGCTGGTGGATCTGCTGCTCCGTCAGCCCCATCGCGTAGTAGTACGACCGGTGCGGCGCCCGTCCCGGCCCCTCCGTCACGTGCCGCGACGGCAGCCTGTCCTTGTCCCAGTTCGGCATGCCGCCGTCTCCCTACCCGATCCGCCGCAGCGCCGCGTCGAGCCGCGCCGCTTCCTGCTGGAACGTCGCCAGCCGTTCCCGATTCTCGTCCACCACCTCGGGCTTCGCCCGCGCCACGAAGTCGGCGTTCGCCAGCTTGGCCCTCACCTTCGCCGCCTCCTCCACCGCCCGCGTCCGCTCCTTCTGCAGCCGCGCCCGCTCCGCCCGGAGGTCGATCACCCCCGCCAGCGGCAGGATCAGCGTCGCCTCGTCCACCACCGTTTGCGCAGCACCCCGCGCCACCTCCGCCGGCACCGCGCCGTCCAGCACCGACACCCCCGACACCCGCGCCATCCGCCCGATCGCCTCGCCCCAAGCCTGCGCCCGCGCCACCGTTTCCGGGCCCGCATCCCGCAGCAGCACCGGCGTCACCCTGGACGGCGGCACGTTCATCTCCGCCCGGACCGCCCGGATCTCGCCGATGAACCGCGTCACCCAGTCCAGCTCCCGCGCCACCTCGTCCGCACCCGACAGCCGTTCCGCCCGCGGCCAGTCCGCCACGATCAGGCTTCCCTCTGCCCCGAACCCGAACTCCGCCCAGATCGTCTCGGTCACGAACGGCATCACCGGATGCAGCAGGCGCAGGATCGTGCCCAGCACGTGCGCCGTCGCCGCCCGCAACTCCACGGCCTCCGCGGTGTCGCCCGCGCTGAACACCGGCTTGGCGAACTCCAGGAACCAGTCGCAGAACCGGTTCCACGTGAACCGGTACACCGCCGCGGCATACTCGTCGTAACGATACGCCTCCAGCGCCGCCCCCGCCTCGGCGGCCGCCCCCGCCGCCTCGTCCAGGATCCACCGCGCCAGCCGCCCGCGAGCCGCCTCCGGCTCGAACCCCTCGACCGGCCGCACCCCGTTCATCTCGCAGAACCGCGCCGCGTTCCAGATCTTGGTCACGAACGAGCGGTACTCCTCCACCCGCCTGGCCCCCAGCTTCACGTCCCGCCCCTGGCCCGTCAGCGCGCAGACCGTGAACCGCAGCGCGTCCGCCCCGTACTGGTCGATCAGCTCCAGGGGATCGATCCCGTTCCCCTTGCTCTTGGACATCTTCTGCCCGCGCTCGTCGCGCACCAGCCCGTGGATGAACACCTGCCGGAACGGCACCTCCTCCAGGAGGTGCAGCCCCATCATCATCATCCGCGCTACCCAGAAGAAGATGATGTCGTGCCCGGTCACCAGCACGTTCGTCGGGTAGTAGCGTGCCAGCTCCGCCGTTCGCTCCGGCCATCCCAGGGTCGAGAACGGCCACAGCGCCGACGAGAACCACGTGTCCAGCACGTCCTCGTCCTGCGTCAGCACGACCGTGCCCGCGTAGTGCGCCTGCGCCAGCCGCGACGCTTCCGCCTCGTCATGCGCCACGAACACCTGCCCGTCCGGCCCGTACCAGGCCGGGATCCGGTGCCCCCACCAGAGCTGCCGGCTGATGCACCAGGGCTGGATCTCCCGCATCCAGGCGAAGAACGTGTTCTCCCACTGCCGCGGCACGAACTCGACCCGGCCGCTCTCCACCGCCTCGATCGCCGGCCCCGCCAGGCGCGCCGCGTCGCAGTACCACTGCGTCGTCAGCCGCGGCTCCACCACCGCCCCGCCCCGCTCCGCATGCGGCACCTGGTGCACGTGCGGCTCGACCTTCTCCAGCAGTCCCAGCCGCTCCAGCTCCGCTACGATCGCCGCCCGCGCCGCCTCCCGCGCCTGCCCGGACAGCCCGCGCACGAACTCCGGATCGGCCAGCCCCGGCACCGCCCGCAGCTCCGCATCGATCTCGTCCAGCACCACCCGCGCCTCGGCATCGAGCACCGACGGCATCGCCAGCCCGTGCCGCTGCCCGACCGCGAAGTCGTTGAAGTCGTGCGCCGGCGTGATCTTGACCGCCCCGGTTCCCTTCTCCGGATCGGAATACGCGTCCGCCACCACCTTCACGCGCCGTCCGGTCAGCGGCAACACCACGAACCGCCCGACCAGCCCGGCGTAGCGCCCGTCCTCCGGATGCACCGCCACCGCGGTGTCGCCGAGCATGGTCTCCGGCCGCGTCGTCGCCACGCTGAGGAAGCGTCCCGGCTCGCCCTCCACCGGATACCGGATCGTCCACAGGTGCCCGCGCACCTCCCGGCTTTCCACTTCCAGGTCCGAGATCGCGGAGCGGAACGACGGGTCCCAGTTCACCAGCCGCCTGGCGCGTACGATCAGCCCCTCGCGATGCAGCCGCACGAACACCGCGCGCACCGCGTCCGACATCCCCTCGTCCATGGTGAAGCGCTCGCGCGACCAGTCCAGCGACGCGCCGAGCCGGCGCAGCTGCGCGGTGATGCCGCCGCCGGACTGCGCCTTCCAGGCCCAGACCCGCTCGACGAAGCCGTCCCGGCCGAGCTCGCTGCGCCGTATCCCCTCCGCGTCGAGCTGCCGCTCCACCACCATCTGCGTCGCGATCCCGGCATGGTCCGTGCCCGGCTGCCACAGCGCGTCCCGCCCCTGCATGCGCCGCCAGCGCACCAGGATGTCCTGCAGCGTCATCGTCAGGGCGTGGCCCATGTGCAGGGTGCCGGTGACGTTCGGCGGCGGGATCATGATGGTGTAGGGAGCCGCCCCGCCGCCCGGGACGGCCGCGAACCGACCTTCGGCCTCCCAGATGACGTAGAAACGGCGCTCCGCCGCGTCGGGATCGAAGGTCTTGTCCAGCATGCGGACAAGCCTAGAGAAACGCGTGCCGCCCCGGAAGGCATGGGCGCGCATGCACCGGCCGCGCCGCGCTCATGATCGTCGTTTCCGCCGCGGCATCGCCGGGGATCAGCCCGGCCGGACCAGCCGTTCGATCTCCTGGCGCACCACACGCTCGACCAGCTCCGGCAGGTTGGCGTCCAGCCAGGCCTTGAGCTGGCCGCGCACCTCGTCGCGCGCGATGTCCTCCAGCGTCAGGCCGCCGGCGCGCGCCACCCGCATCTCGGCTGCGGCCGGCGGCTCCGGCCGCATCGCCTGCTGCAGCGACGCGAAGGCCTGGGCCGCGGCGGCGCGAGTCTGCGGCGCCAGCAGGGTGTGGTCCGGATCGTCCGCCAGCGCGTGGGTCGGCCGCGGCGACAGCAGCTCGGGCACAGCGGCCGCGACGACCACCAGCGGTGCCACCGTTGCCGCCGCCGGAGGCGGCCTTGCCGGCGGCGGCGGCGGGTCCGGCTCGTCGAACAGCGCGGCGGCCAGGGCCGCGGCGGT
>CAXUEL010000271.1:0-3242 GCA_964249915.1 uncultured Acetobacteraceae bacterium
TCTCCGGACCGCGCGCTGGCTTCTCGCCCGCTCGTGCCGCTGGCCGTTCCGCCGACCTGCCCCGGCCGCGACCCCGCCTGCCGCCCTCGGACCATTCCGCAGTGGCGATCCCGTCCACCTCGAGCAGCGGGATCGGGTGGCCGGTCAGCGTCTCGATCGCCGACACGAAGCCGCGATCGTCCGGCGAGGCGATGGTGTAGGCGTGGCCGCTCTTGCCGGCGCGCCCGGTGCGGCCGATCCGGTGCACGTAGTCCTCGGCGTGGATCGGCACGTCGAAGTTGAACACGTGCGAAAGACCGCCGATGTCGAGGCCGCGCGCTGCCACGTCCGAGCACACCAGCATCTGGATCTCGCCGCTCTTGAACTTCTCCAGCGTGGAGAAGCGCAGGGACTGCGCCAGGTCGCCGTGCAGCGCGCCGGCCGCGAAGCCGTGCTTGGTGAGCGACTTGTAAAGGATGTCGACGTCGCGCTTGCGGTTGCAGAAGATGAGGGCGTTCTGCACGTCCTCGGCGCGGATCAGCTTGCGCAGCGCCTTGCGCTTGTCGACCTCGTCCACCACCGCGAGCCCCGCCACGATCAGCGGCGCCACCGAGGCGGCGCGGCTGACGGTGATCTCCACCGGGTCCTTCAGGAAGGCGTCGGACAGTCTGCGTATCTCCGGCGCCATGGTGGCGGAGAAGAACAGCGTCTGCCGGGTCGGCGACAAGAGGGTGACGATCCGCTCGACGTCGGGGATGAACCCCATGTCCAGCATCCGGTCCGCCTCGTCGATCACCAGCGTCTTGGTCTGCGTCATCAGCAGCCCGCCGCGCTCGAACAAGTCGAGCAGCCGGCCCGGCGTCGCGATCAGCACGTCGACCCCGGCGTTCAGCGCCGCCTTCTGGTCGTTCATGCTTTCCCCGCCGATCAGCAGGGCGTGGGTGAGCTTGGTGTACTTGCCGTACATCACGAAGTTCTCGGCCACCTGCAGCGCCAGCTCGCGCGTCGGCTCCAGGATCAGCGAGCGCGGCATCCGGGCCCGGGCGCGCGACCCGCTCAGGATGTCGAGCAGCGGCAGGGTGAACGACGCGGTCTTGCCGGTTCCGGTCTGCGCCACGCCCAGCACGTCGCGGCCGGCCAGCACCACCGGGATCGCCTGCGCCTGGATCGGGGTCGGGTGGCGGTAGCCCATCTCGGCCACCGCGCGCAGGATCGGCTCCGATAGGCCGAGCTCGGTGAACGGCGGCAGGACCTCGGCGAGCGGCGCGGTGCCGGGCTCCGCCCCGGCCGCCGGGTCGTTCGACGCGCCGGCGCCGCGGACGTGCATGGCGATGCCCGCCATGTCGAGCGATTCCTCCGGCACCGCCTCGGGATCCGTCGTTTCCTCCTCGCCGCGTTGCGGACGCTGCGCGGAAATCCCGGGCTCTGCCTGGACGTGCTCGTCAGACAGCCCGTCGGTCGGACCGGTCGTGCTGGTGATGGTATCGCTCAAAAACGTTCTCGACCCTGCTGGTATGCGGAACTCGGGATGTGCATGCGCCGCGGGCATCGCCCTGGTGCGGCAGCGGACGGGTGGCCAGACGCCTGCCCATCCGGCATGGCCGCAGCGCGCGGCCGGTCGCGACGACGGGGCGTCGCGCAGGTCGCCTGCGATCCACGCTGCGTATCCGCACATCGCCCCGGAAAGTCAAGCGGAGCCGGCCCGGGAACCTATCGTTTCGGGTTCCGTTCCGAGGACGCTGCACCCCCACGAGGTTGACCCGCATTGTCCTACACCGCCCTGCCGATCGAGGATTACGGCCTGATCGGCGATTGCGTGAGCTGCGCCCTGGTCGGCCGCAACGGCTCGATCGACTGGCTGTGCTGGCCGCGGTTCGACAGCGCCGCCTGCATCGCCGCCCTGGTCGGCAGCGAGGAGAACGGCCGCTGGCTGCTGGCGCCGGGCACGGTCCGCAGCAGCAGCCGCAGCTATCGCGGCAACGGGCTGGTGCTGGAAACCGTGTTCCAGACCGACACCGGCAGCGTCGCCCTGATCGACTTCATGCCGGTCGGCGTGCCGTCGCCGTCGATCGTGCGGATCGTCGAGGGCCGCAGCGGCAGCGTCGAGATGACCCACGAGCTGCGGCTGCGCTTCGACTACGGCATGTCGGTGCCCTGGGTGACGCGGCTTGCAGACGATGCCGGCATCGTCGCCATCGCCGGTCCGGCGCAGGTGGTGCTGCGCACCGCCGTGCCGCTGGAAGGCGAGGACATGAAGACGGTGAGCCGGTTCACGGTGACGTCCGGCGAGCGAATCAGCTTCGTGATGAGCTACGGCCCGTCACACCTCGCGCCGCCGTTGCCGCTCGACAGCGACCGCGTCCTGGCCGCGACGCTGGGGCACTGGGAAGACTGGGCCTCGCGCTGCGCCTACGAGGGGCCGCACGAGAAGGCGGTGCGCCGCTCGCTGGTGACGCTCAAGGCGCTGACCTTCGCCGAGACCGGCGGCATCGTCGCCGCCGCCACCACCTCCCTGCCGGAGCAGGTCGGCGGCCCGCGAAACTGGGACTACCGCTTCTGCTGGCTGCGCGACGCCACCCTGACGCTGGTGGCGATGATGACCGGCGGCTACTACGACGAGGCGCGCCGCTGGCGCGACTGGCTGCACCGTTCCGTCGCCGGCAGCCCGGAGCAGCTGCAGATCATGTACGGCATCGGCGGCGAGCGGCAGCTGATGGAGTGGGAGGTGCCCTGGCTCGCCGGCTACGAGAATTCGTCGCCGGTGCGCGTCGGCAACGCCGCCGCCGGCCAGCTGCAGCTCGACGTGTATGGCGAGGTGATCGCGGCCCTCCATCTGGCACGCCGCGAGAACCTGCGTGACGCCTCGCACGGCTGGTCGCTGCAGGTGGGCCTGCTCGAGCACCTCGAGCAGATCTGGATGGAGCCGGACGAGGGCATGTGGGAGGTGCGCGGCGGTCGGCAGCAGTTCACCGTGTCCAAGGCGTTCTGCTGGATGGCGTTCGACCTGTCGATCAAGGACATCGAGAGCTACGACCTGCCCGGACCGGTCGACCGCTGGCGCGGCGTCCGCGACCAGATCCATCAGACCATCTCGGACCAGGGCTTCAACAAGACCAAGAACAGCTTCACCCAGTCCTTCGGCTCGGATGCGCTGGATGCCGGACTGCTGCTGCTGCCGGTAATGGGCTTCCTGCCGGGGGCCCCGCCCCCGCGCGGCGGGCCCGGGGGGGGGGGCGCGCGGGGGGGGGGGGGGGGCGGCGTGG
>CAXUEL010000271.1:3252-4546 GCA_964249915.1 uncultured Acetobacteraceae bacterium
GCCTGGGGGTGGGTGGCGCTGTTGGCGGTAGTGGTGGTGGTGCGGGTATTGGGCTTCGTGCGGGCCTACGATCCGCGCGTGCGCGGCACGGTCGCGGCGATCGAGCGGGAGCTGCTGGTGGACGGCTTCGTGCTGCGCTATCGCACCGAGCAGACCTCGGACGGCCTGACCGGCGACGAGGGCGCGTTCCTCGCCTGCTCCTTCTGGCTGGTCGACACCTACGTGTTGCTCGGCCGCTACGACGAGGCCGAAGCCTTATTCAACCGGCTCAGCGGCCTGGCCAACGATCTCGGGCTGCTGGCGGAGGAGTACGACCCGCGCCTCAAGCGTCAGGTCGGCAACTTCCCGCAGGCCTTCTCGCACGTGGCCCTGGTCAGCGCCGCCGGCCACCTGCGCGACCGCAAGGTGCCGTTGCGCGGCGAGGTGGATGAGGCCGCCTGACGGGCGGCGTCGTCCTCGTCAGAACACGTGGTCGAGCGACGCCACCACCACCACCACCGCGCCTAGCAGAAGGTTGATGCTGACTAGCGAGCGGATGGTGTCGAACGTCCCCGGCTGCGGCCGCAGCGCCCGCCGCGCCTTGCGGAACGGGCCGAAGAACGCATAGGCGAACACCAGCGCCATGATCACGGCGAGCGCCTGCATGACCTGGATGTGCCAGTCCGGGTTGTTGAACCCGCCGAGCGGGAAGGCCAGCATCAGCCAGCCGGTGACCAGCACCAGCGGCATCACGTGCCAGACCAGCCGGAAGAAGCGGCGCAGCGTCTGCAGGTGCACCGAGTTGCGCTGCGTGACGTCGAGCAGGCCGAGGCTGGGGCGCAGCACGAACAGGGCATAGGCGGCGCCGCCGAGCCAGGTCGCCCAGCTGAGCAGGTGCACCGCCAGCACCAGACCCCAAAGCGGGCTGGTGAAGGCGTCGGCGCCGTTGCTCATGGTCTGGCCGGTCATGACAAGTCTCCCCGATGTGGCGCACGCTGATCGCGGTTTCGGGCCGCCAAGGCAAGGCGGAACCGGGCCGGCTGGCATGAGGGGGTACGTCGCGTGGACGGGATACCGAAGGCTCTGCGCCTGCTGACGCCGGACGGGATGGCGCAGCTGGACCGCGCGGCGGCAGCGATGCCGCAAGGCTCCTACCCGCTGATGGAGAACGCCGGACGCGCCGTGGCGCGGGCGGCGATGCGGCACATGCGGCCGGCCACGGTGCTGGTGCTGTGCGGCCCGGGCGCCAACGGCGGCGATGGCTACGTCGCCGCCCGCCTGCTGGCGCGCGCCGGCTGGCCGGTCTCGGTCGCAG
>CAXUEL010000272.1:0-4518 GCA_964249915.1 uncultured Acetobacteraceae bacterium
CTCGATCTGCACCAGCAGGCAGACCCCCTCGTCGGCGTGGTGCACGTAGCCGGCTTCGACCGCGACGGCCGCGCGGCGGGTAGCGCATCGCCGCCACCAGCGCCTCCGCCTGCTCCGCCGTTTCCACCATCGGCACCAGCAGGGTGCGCGCGCCGACGTCGAGCAGCTGCTTGATGATCCACGTCTCGCCGACCGGGGTGCGCACCACCGCGGCGCACGGGAACGCGGCCACCGCCTGCAGCTGCGCCAGGATCGAGCGCAGGTCGTTCGGCCCGTGCTCGCCGTCGATCAGCAGCCAGTCGAACCCGGCGCCGGCGCAGATCTCGGCGGTATAGGCGTCGGCCAGCGACAGCCAGAACCCGACCTGCAGCGTGCCGGCCCGCAGCCGGTCCTTGAACGGGTTGCCGGTCGCAGCGCCGCTCATGCCGCCTTCGCCCCCTCGGCCAGCAGGTTCAGCCGCCCGACCACGTCGCGCGCCAGCCCGATCCGCTGCGCCGTGGTCATCTCGCGCAGGATCGCCAGCTTGTGGTCCGGACGCAGCCGCATCTCGCCGCCTTTGCTGCCGCCGATCCAGGACACCAGCCCGGCCGGGTTGCGGAAGCTGTTGCCGCGGAACTGCAGCACCATGCCCTTCGGCCCGGCTTCCAGCTTCTCGATCCCCGCCGCCCGGCACAGCCGCTTGAGCGTCACCACCTCCAGCAGGTTGCCGACCTCGTCGGGCAGCGGCCCGAACCGGTCCACCAGCTCGGCCGCCATCGCCTCGGTCTCGGCGTCGCCCGGCAGCGCGCCGATGCGCCGGTAGAGCCCGAGCCGCACGGGAAGGTCCGGCACGTAGGTGTCCGGGATCAGCACCGGCAGCCCCAGCACGATGTTGGGCGTCCAGTCCCGGTCCGCCGCCTTGGCGCGACCCTTCTCGCGCCGCAGGTCGTCCACCGCATCCTCCAGCATCTGCTGGTACAGCTCGATGCCCACCTCGCGGATGTGGCCGCTCTGCTCGTCGCCCAGCAGGTTGCCGGCGCCGCGCAGGTCGAGGTCGTGGGAGGCCAGCGTGAAGCCGGCGCCGAGCTGGTCCAGCGTCTGCATCACCTCCAGCCGCTTCTCCGACGACGGCGACAGCCGGTGCTGCTGCGGCCAGGTAAGATAGGCGTAGCCGCGCTGCTTGCCGCGACCGACCCGGCCGCGCAGCTGGTACAGCTGCCCCAGCCCGAACATGTCGGCGCGGTAGATCACCAGCGTGTTCACCGAAGGCATGTCGAGCCCGCTCTCGACGATGTTGGTCGACAGCAGGATGTCGTACTTGCCGTCGCCGAACTCGGTCATCACCCGTTCCAGCTCGGTCGGCGTCAGGCGGCCATGCGCCTGCACCAGGCGCGCGTCGGGCACGATCTCGCGCAGCCGCTCGGCCATGCGGTCGAGGTCCTCCACCCGCGGCACCACGCAGAACACCTGGCCGCCGCGGAACCGCTCGCGCTGCACCGCCTCGCGGATCACCACGCTGTCGAACGGCATGATGAAGGTGCGCACCGCCAGCCGGTCGGTCGGCGGGGTGGCGATCAGGCTCATCTCGCGCACCCCGGTCAGGGCCAGCTGCAGGGTGCGCGGGATCGGCGTCGCCGACAGCGTCAGCACGTGCACGTCCTCGCGCAGCGCCTTCAGCTTCTCCTTGTGGGCGACGCCGAAATGCTGCTCCTCGTCGACGATCAGCAGGCCGAGATCGGCGAACTCGATCCCCTTGGCCAGCAGCGCGTGCGTGCCCACCACGATCGTCACGCTGCCGTCGGCCAGGCCCTTCTTGACCACCGCCGCGTCCTTCGGCGCGACCATGCGCGACAGCTGCTCGACCCGCACCGGCAGCCCCGCGAACCGGGCGGCGAACACCCGCGCGTGCTGGCGCGCCAGCAGCGTGGTGGGCACCACCACCGCCACCTGGCTGCCGGACAGCGCGGCCACGAACGCCGCCCGCAGCGCCACCTCGGTCTTGCCGAAGCCGACGTCGCCGCAGATCAGCCGGTCCATCGGCCGGCCGGACGCCATGTCCTCCAGCACGTCGGCGATCGCCCGCGTCTGGTCCTCGGTCTCCACGAACGGGAACCGGGCGCAGAACTCGTCCCAGGTGCCCTCCGCCGGCGCCAGGCTCGGCGCCTCGCGCATGTGCCGCGCCGCCGCGGTGCGAATCAGCTCGCCCGCCATGTCGCGGATCCGGGCTTTCATCTTCGACTTGCGGTTCTGCCAGGAGCTGCCGCCGAGCCGGTCCAGCGACACGCCCGCCTGCTCCGAGCCGAACCGGCTCAGCAGCTCGATGTTCTCCACCGGCAGGAACAGCTTCTCGTTGCCGTCGTAGATCAGCCGCAGGCAGTCGTGCGGCGCCGCGGCCACCGCGCCGCGGTCGACGCCGATGGTCTCCAGCCCGTCATAGCGGCCGATGCCGTAATCCTGGTGCACCACCAAGTCGCCCTCGGCGATCTCGGTGGCCTCGGCGATGAACTGGTCCGCCCGCTTGCGCCGCCGCGGCGGGCGCGAGATGCGCTCACCGAGCAGGTCCTGCTCCGACACCAGCGCCAGGCCGGTCTTGCCGTCCGGGGCGGTGAAGCCGCGCTCCAGCCCGAGCGTGAGCAGCCCGACCCGGCCCGGCTTCAGCTTCGCCGCGGCGGCCCAGTCGTCGACCGCCTCGACCTCCAGCCCGGCCTCGCGCAGCAGGGTGCCGATCCGCTCGCGCGAGCCGCGGCTCCAGGCGGTGACCAGGCAGCGCCGGCGCTGCCCGGCCCAGGTGCCGACCTGCTCGCGCAGCATGGCGAACACCCCCTCACGCTGCCCGGGAGGCAGGGAGCGCGCGAACATGATCCCCGGACGCCCGCCGGCATCGTAGCCGGCCGCGTCGTCCGGCCTGGCGAACGGGCTGAACGCCAGCACCGGCAGCCGGTCCAGCATGGCGATCCAGGCGGCGCGGTCGAGGTAGAGCAGCGCCGGCGGCAGCGCCCGGTACGGCACCTCGCCGTCCCGCGCCGGCAGGGTGCGCGCCTGCGCGTGGTCGGCGATCATCTCCAGCCGCGCGGCCAGCACCTCGTCGACCTGGTGGTCGAGGCTGAGCGACACCCCGGGCAGGTAGTCGACCAGCGTGTCCAGCCGCTCGTGGAACAGCGGCATCCAGTGCTCGACCCCGGCATGGCGGCGCCCGTCGGACACGCTGGCGTAGATCGGGTCGCCCGCCGCCTCGGGACCGAACCGCTCGCGCCAGCCGGTGCGGAACCGGGTGATGCTGTCGGCATCGAACGAGATCTCCGACACCGGGCGCAGCACCAGCGCGTCGAGCTTGTCGGTGGAGCGCTGCGTCGCCGGGTCGAAGCGGCGTATGTTCTCCACCTCGTCGCCGAACAGGTCGAGCCGCACCGGCTCCGCCTCGCCGGAGGGGAAGATGTCGACGATGCCGCCGCGGGTGGCGAACTCGCCCGGCTCCATCACCGTGTCGGTGCGGCCGTAGCCGCTGCCCACCAGCACCTCGACCAGGAACCCGATATCCAGCGTGTCGCCGGTCCTCACCGTCAGCGACTGCCCGGCGAAGGCGGAGCGCGGCGGCACGCGCTGCACCAGCGCGTTCACCGTGGTCAGCACGATCAGCGGCCGCGACGACGGCTCCAGCAGGCGCGACAGGGTCGCCACCCGCTCCGACACGATCTCCGGATTCGGCGACACCCGGTCGTACGGCAGGCAGTCCCAGGCCGGGAACCGCAGCACCTCGGCTTCCGGCCGCACGAAGCCGAGCAGGTCGGCCAGCCGCGCCAGCCCGGCATCGTCGCGCGCCACGTGCAGCAGCGGCCCGTCGTGCTCGCCGCCGAACGCGGTCTGCCGGCGGGCCAGGAGCAGCGCGTCGTAGCCGTCCGGCGCCCCCCAGACGGTGGTGGTGCGGCTGGCCGCCCCCGCGCCGTCGGCGCTCAACGGGTCATGTCCGCGAACGGCCGCGACCGCGCGGCGTCCAGCACCGCCCGCAGCATCGGCGTGTCGCAGTCGGCCGGGATCGCGCGCCGCCCCATCAGCCAGTCGGCGAGGTCCACGTCGGGCAGCTCCATCAGCTCCTCCAGCGCGTCCAGCTCGTCGTCGGAGAAGCCGGCGATGCGCGGCGACACGAAGCCGCCGATCAGCAGGTCGGTCTCGTGGGTGCCGCGATGGGTGGCGCGGAACAGGATGCGGCGCCGCCGCGGGTCCAGTCCGGGCTGGGGATCGGGGCCGCGGACGTCGGAATCGGGCTTGCTCGGGATCACGTCTGGTTCCATGGCGCGCGCTGTCATATAGCCGCGCACCCACCTCGTGTCAGCCCGCCCCTTCCGCCTGCCTTCCGAAAGGCCCGACGCCGCGTGGTCACGTTTCCGCACAGCCCCCCCGCAGCGCCGGGAAGCGAGCCGCCGCCGCTGGCCCCGCCATCGGTCCCGCCATCGGTCCCGTCGGGGGCCCCGTCGCTCGCCCCGCTGCTGGCACCCCTCGCCGCCCTGCCCGGCCTGCGTCCCGGCCTCGGCGGGCTGATCG
>CAXUEL010000273.1:0-4452 GCA_964249915.1 uncultured Acetobacteraceae bacterium
GTTCGGCAGCGGCGTCGGCACGACGCCGGACCGGGCGGCGGCCGCGGCGCGGCTGCGCCGGGCAGTGGCGGCGCCTCCGGAGCTGGTGGCGGGGCCGGGACGGTTCGACACCAGGCTGATGCAGCTGTTCGGCGACGCGGTGTTCAGCAAGACCGGGGCGGAAGGGGTGCACGTGCTGGCGCTGCCCGGACAGGGGCTCGGGGTTGCGGTCAAGTGCGCCGACGGCGCCACCCGGGCGGCGGAGGTCGCGGCGGCGGCGCTGCTGGCGCGCTGCCTGCCGACGTCGCCGCAGCAGGAGATGGCGCTCGACCGGTTCCGTCGGCCGACGTTGCGCAACTGGGCCGGCACCGAGACCGGCACCATGCGGCCGGCCGGGGCGCTCGGCGCTTGAACGACGTTCAGGCGCGGACGTCGACCGGCGCCGCCACCTGCCTGCGGCCGAAGGTGGCGTAGAACGTCGCCGCGGTGAACACGAAGGCGCCGACGGCGTTGCCGAGCGTGACCGGGATCTCGTTCCACAGCAGCCAGTCGCCTGTTGTCACCGGTGCCCCCAGCATCATGCCGACCGGGATGGCGAACATGTTCACCACGCTGTGCTCGAAGCCCTGGCTGACGAAGATGAAGATCGGCAGCCAGCAACCCAGGATCTTGCCGATGGTGGAGGTCGAGGCGAGGCCCATCACCGAGCCGAGGCTGACCATCCAGTTGCACAGGATCGCCTTGACGAACACGGTCAGCAGGCCGGCCAGGCCGAACGCTTCGTAGGCGGTGGTCTTGGATACCGCCAGCGCGCGCAGCTTGTCGCCGACCGGGCCGCCGCCGGTGTGGCCGGCCTCGGTGGCGGCGATCCAGAACAGCAGGGCGTAGACGAGGCTCCCGAACAGGTTGCCCGCGAACACCATCGTCCAGTTGCGCAGCACGGCGCCCCAGCCGATCCGGCCGGCGAACAGCGCCACCGGCAGCATGGCGAAGTTGCCGGTCAGCAGCTCCATCCCCAGCACCACGATCAGTGCGAAGCCGGCCGGGAACAGCAGGGCGCCGACCACGAACTGCCCGGTCTGGGCTGCGAGCAGGAACGCCATGGAGGTGACGAACGCCAGGTAGGCGCCGGCCAGGGCGGAGCGGATCAGCAGGTCGAGCGCCGGCAGACGCGCCTTCACCGTTCCGGCCTCGGCCATGAGGCTGACGATCTGGGCCGGCTTCACGTAGTCGGACACGGCGTGACACTCCCTTGGTCGGGCGAGGTGGTAGGCCCGCGGCCGGCATGACACAACACCGTGCCCGCCGCGCGTCGTTTCCACCCCGCGCCCGGGCGGGAGGGCGACGCCGTGCACGACCGCTTCACCGACCTGCTGCAACGCGACGCCCGGCCGGACTGGTCGGCGGCGACCGGACACCGCTTCGTGCGCGCGCTGTGCGACGGCACCGTCGGCGACGCGGCCATGGCGCGCTACCTCCTGCAGGACCACCGCTTCCTCGACGGCTTCCTCGCCCTGCTGGGGGCGGCGATGGCCACCGCGGACACGGTGGCGGCGCGGCTGAGCTACGGGCGCTCGGCCGGGATCGTGTCGGGCGAGGAGAACACCTACTTCCTGCGCGCCTTCGCCGAGCTCGGGATCGACGAGGCCGGACGGGCGGCGATCCCGGATTCGGAGCCGACCTCGGCGTTCAAGGCGCTGATGCGCGAGGCCGCCGCGAGCGGGCGCTACGCAGCCGTGCTGTCGGTGCTGTGCGTGGCGGAATGGCTGTATCTCGACTGGGCGTCGGCAGCACCCCGGCCGCTGCCGCAGCGCTTCGTCCATGCCGAATGGATCACCCTGCACGACAATCCCGGCTTCCGGGCGTTCGTCGCCTTCCTGCGCGAGGAGCTGGACCGGGTCGGACCGGAGGATGCCGACACCGCGCGCGACTTCTTCCGGCGTGCGGTGGCGATCGAGGCGGCGTTCTTCGATGCCGCCCATGTCGGGGAGGACCGGGGCGGGCTGCCGGCGTCTACTTGCCGGCCTTGATCTCGTGGTCGCCGGCCGCGTCGGCCGCCTTCTTGCACAGGAACTTGCCGCGCTTGGTGTGGCCGAAGAACTTGTCGCCCTGCATGTGGTAGCCCTTGCTGCGCAGGTTGACCCAGACCACCGCGTCGCCGGGGCAGGAGATGCCGGGGCTGACCGCGTTCGCGACCGCGGGCGCGCGGGCGGACTTGCCGGCCGAGCCCTGGCTGGGAGAGGCCTGGCCGGACGAGCTTTGGGCATGGGCGCCGGCGGCGGAGATCAGGACGGCGGCGGCGGCGGCGGCGAGACGGGTCATGGCGTGCGCGAGCTCCTTCGGGTGGATGGAATGGGGGCGGAGGCGGATCAATCCACCAGCCGGCGGGCGAGGTAGGTGGCTTCCAGCGCCTGCTCGTGGGCGATCTCGCCGAGGTTGGCGGTGCCGGCATGGCCGCCCTCGGTATCCTCGTAGTACAGGAACGGGACGCCAAGCTGGTCCAGCCGCCAGGCGAAGCGGCGCGCGTGCACCGGCCCCACCCGGTCGTCCCGGGTCGAGGTGAAGATGAACGGCTCGGGGTAGGCGACGCCCGGGCGCAGCGCCTGCAGCGGCGAGATCCGGGCCAGGAAGGCGCGCTCGGCCGGTTGCGACACGCTGCCGTACTCGTCGACCCAGGAGGCGCCCGCCGCCATGGTCTCGAAGTGCAGCATGTCGAGCAGCGGCACGCCGATGATCACCGCGCGCCACAGCTCCGGATGCTGGGTGAACTCCACCCCCATCAGCAGCCCGCCGTTGGAGCGGCCGCGTATGCCGAGCCGGCGCGGGGAGGTGATGCCGCGTGATACAAGGTCGCGGCCGACGGCGGCGAAGTCGTCGAACACGCGCTGACGCTCGGTCTTGCGCCCGGCCTCGTGCCAGGCCGGGCCGAACTCGCCGCCGCCGCGTATGTTGGCCAGCACGTAGACCCCGCCGCGCTGGAGCCACAGCCGGCCGGTGGCGCCGGAATACAGCGGCGTGCTGGAGATGCCGAAGCCGCCATAGGCGGTGAGCAGCGTCGGGTTGGAGCCGTCGCGCCTCATGTCGCGCCGGTGCACCACGAAATACGGGATGGCGGTGCCGTCGGTGGAGCGCGCCTCGAGCTGCTCGACCACCAGGCCGGACGCGTCGAACTGCGCCGGCAGCGCCTTGACCCGGTCCGCGGCCCCGGTGCCGGCGTCGAGGAGCCAGAGCTGGCTCGGGGTCAGGAAGCCGGTCACCTGCAGGAAGGCGCGGTCGTCGTGCGGGCCGCTGTCGACCAGGCTGATCGACGCGTTGTCCGGCAGGGACAGGGCGCGCGCGTGCCAGCCGGCGGCGTCCGGGGTGAACACCAGCGCCCGGCCACGCACGTTGTCCTCGATCGCCGCGACCACGCGGCCATGGGTGACGCCGACCGACTCCGCCTCGACCGACTGGCGCGGACCGGGCGCGAACACCAGGAGCGGCGCGGCGTCCGGACGGGACAGGTCGAGCGAGGCGAGGCTGCCGGCCGGGATCGACGGTCCCGCCTCCGGCTGCCAGTCCTGGTCCAGCTTCGCCACCAGGCGCCCGGCCACCAGCCCGACCACCACCGCCTTGGGCGGCAGCGGCAGCGGCAGGAGGCCGTGCGGCGTCACCCGGGCATAGGCCTTGGTGAAGAAGGTGACGCCGCGGTCGACCAGCACCGCCTTGTGGCCGTCGCCGTCGACCAGCACCTCCGGGTCCACGCTGATGTCGGCGGGCGTGCCGCGCGTCACCTCCGCCGCCGCGTCCAGCGCCTGGCCGCGACGCAGCCGCTTGACGACGAACGGGTAGCCGGACGCGGTCAGGCTGCCCGGGCCCCAGTCGCGCGCCAGCAGCAGCGTGTCCGCGTCCTCCCAGGCGACGCTCTGCTTGGAGCGCCCCAGCACGAACCCGCCGGGCACGAAGCGTCCGGTGGGCAGGTCGAACTCGCGCGCGGTGGTGGCGTCCTCGCCGGCGTCGGACAGCAGCAGCAGGCAGCGCGTTTCCGCGGGCTCGGCGCAGTCGGCGCCCTTCCACACCCAGTTGGCGTGCTCGGAGGCGGACAGCGCGTCGAGATCGAGCACCGTGTGCCAGGCGGGCGAGGCGCTGCGGTAGGACCCGAGGGTGGCGCGCCGCCACAGGCCGTGCCGATGCGCGGCGTCCTGCCAGAAGTTGTACACCTGTCCGTCGATCACCTGCGGGGTCGGGATACGCTCCGGCGCCTGCGCCACCGCCAGCGCGTCGGCGTGGAACCCGCCGTAACGGGGGTCGTGCTCCAGCACGCCGAAGGTGCGGGCGTTCTGCTGCCCGACCCAGCCCAGCGCCTGGGGACCTTCGATGGTGGTGAGATACGCGGGCGGCGTCCCGGCCGGAGCCGGAGCCGGAACCGGCAGCGTCGCGGCCCGGGACGGCAGCGGACAGGACACGGCGATCAGCAGGGGTGCGATCAGCAGG
>CAXUEL010000274.1:0-4437 GCA_964249915.1 uncultured Acetobacteraceae bacterium
GCCAGGACAGGTCGGGATCGGGCACCGCCGGGATGCCGGCGTCGGCGAGCTGGCCGGTCTGGCGCAGTCGGGTGTGCAGGCGGTCGCGGTGGGGGTTGCGGTCGGGATGGGAGCAGCCGGGGGCGATGCCGGACCAGGGCGGCCGGCCGGCCAGCAGGTGGTAGCGCGACGAGCGTCCGGAGGTCTGCAGGTCGTAGACGAAGTCGTGGCCGGCGAGCAGGCGGCGCAGGCGGCGCAGGCCGGCCAGGTCCCAAGGTGGCGGGCGGGTGTCGAGCGCCACCGCGTCGAACCACGGGCTGGCGGAGGCGAGGCCGAGGAACGGCGCGGTGGTGAGCAGGGTGAGGTGCGCGTCCGGATGCCGCGCGCGTATGGCGGCGAACGGGGCGAAGGCCAGCACAAGGTCGCCGAGCGCGCCGAGCTTGATCACCAGGATGCGCGGCGCACCGCGCTCCGGCGGGCGCTCAGCCGGCATCGTGCGGCGCAGGGCGATGCGGGAACGGCTGCCGGAGCAGCTCCTCGTAGACGTCGAGTGTCGCCTGCTGCATCGCCCTCGTGGTGTAGCGCTGCAGCACCCGGGCCCGGGCGGCGACACCGAGGCGGGCGCGCTCCGCGGGCGGCAGCGACAGCACGTGCCGGAGCAGGGCCGCCAGGGCAGCTGCGTCGCCGGGCGGAAAGGCGTAGCCGGTGACGCCGGGCTCCACCGTCTCCAGGGCGGCGCCGTGGGCGGCGGCCAGCACCGGGCGCTGCATCGCCTGCGCCTCGACCACGGCGCGTCCGAACGGCTCCGGCTTGAGCGACGGCACCACCACCAGGTCGGCCAGGGCCAGCGCCGCCGGCATGTCGGCGCAGTGGCCCGCGAAGCGGAGCCGGCCGCGCAGGCCGAGCCGGTCGGCCTGCTGCACCAGGGTGCTGCCGAAGCTGCGCCGCTCCTCGACCGGGCCGACCAGGACGCAGACCCAGTCCAGCGCGGGCGCCTCCGCGCGAAGCAGGGCCAGCGCCTCGAGCAGCAGGGCGTGGCCCTTCCAGGCGGACACGCGGCCGGGAAGCATGATCACCGCGGCGCCAGGACCGCTGTCGGGCAGCTGCCATTGCCGGGCCAGGGCGTGGATCCGGTCGCCGCGCACCATGGCCGGATCGAACGCGTCGGTGTCGGCGCCGCGCGGGATGGTGCGCAGCCGGTCCGGTTCGACGCCGTAACGCGATGCCACGCGCTCGGCGACGAACCGGCTGATGGCGATGACCCGGTCGCCGGACGCCATGACCGCGTTGTAGCGGCGCTTGAAGGGCAGGTTCTCGCTGTACACGCCGTGCCAGGTGGTGACGAACGGGGTGCCGGTCCGCCGGGCCGCCCACCGCGCCGACCAGGCCGGGGCGCGGGAGCGCGCGTGCACCAGCTCGACCCGGTGGCGGCGGATCAGGCGGGCCAGGCGTCGGCCGTTGAGCCAGATCGACAGCGGGTCCCTGGTCATCAGGCCGAGGGACAGGTGGACCGCGCCGCACCGTTCCAGCTGCGGCACCAGCCGGCCACCGGCGCTGGCGACCAGGGCGGTGCCGCCGGCCTCCACGATCGCGCGGGCGATCTCGATCGTGCCGCGCTCGACCCCGCCCGCCTGCAGCGACGGCAGCACCTGCAGCACGACGGGCGCCGTGCGTGCGGGGGCGGTGGAGGAAGACGACATGGCGGCGGCCTTAACATGGGCGCGGTTCGCCCGGCACCATCGGGAACGCACGCGGAGTTCATGCAACGCCCCGGATGACGGCATCGTTGCGGAAACGAGAGGACAGGAGCGGACGAGATGACGACGACGGCGAAGAAGACCGATCCCAAGCTGTGGGACAAGGTCAAGAAGGAGGTCACCGACGGCGACAAGGGTGGCAAGCCGAAGCAGTGGTCGGCGCGAAAGGCGCAACTGGCGACGGCGGAGTACAAGAAGGAGGGCGGCGGCTACGAGGGCGCGAAGACCGCCGACAACCACCTCGCGCAGTGGACGGAGGAGGAATGGGGCACGAAGTCGGGGGCCAAGTCGGGCGAGACCGGCGAGCGCTACCTGCCGAGGGAGGCGCGCAAGTCGCTCACGGACTCCGAGTACAAGCGCAGCACCGAGAAGAAGCGTGCGGACACGGCGAAGGGCAAGCAGTTCTCCGCCCAGCCGAAGGACGTGGCGAAGAAGACCGCGCCCCATCGCGACACCGGGCATGGGAAAAACCTGTCCGGGCTGACCAGGCAGGCGCTGCTGGCCAAGGCAGCGGAGAAAGGGGTCAAGGGGCGCTCGCGGATGAAGAAGGAGGAGCTGGTCGCCGCCCTGTCCTGACCGGCCGGCGGCGGGCTATCCTGCCCGGATGGTCGAGGAAACGCTGCACCACGTTGAACGGTCGGGGATCAGGCTGGCGGCGCGGCATCGTCCGGGCGACGGGCCGACGCTGGTGTTCCTGCCCGGCCTGCGCAGCGACATGCTCGGCGACAAGGCGACGGCGCTGTCGGCCCATGCCGGGGCACGCGACCGGGCGTTCCTCCGGCTGGACTACGCCGGGCATGGCCAGAGCGGCGGACGGTTCGAGAGCGGCACGGTCGGGAGCTGGCGCGACGACGCGCGCGCGGTGATCGAGGCGCTGGCGCCGGGGCCGCTGGTGCTGGTGGGGTCGTCGATGGGCGGCTGGATCGGGCTGCTGCTGGCGCTCGACTTCCGCGAGCGGGTGCACGGCTTCGTCGGCGTCGCCGCGGCGCCGGACTTCACCCGGACCATGGAGGCCGGCCTCGACGCGGGACAGCGTGCGGTCCTGGCGCGGGACGGGATGGTGATGCTGCCGGGCAGCCCGGACCCGATCCCGCTGACGCGACGGGCGCTGGACGACGGCAGCACCTGCTGCCTGATCGGCCGGCCGATCCCCCTCGCCTGCCCGGTGCGGCTGCTGCACGGTCAGCGCGACACCGTAGTGTCCTGGCAGCTGGCGATGGCGATTGCGGACGGGATCGAGGGCGACGACTGCCAGGTGCTGCTGGTCAAGGACGGCGACCACCGGCTGTCGCGGCCGCAGGACCTGCGGCTGCTGGTCGCGGCGGTGGAGGGGCTCGGTTAAGGGTTGCTCAACCACCGGCATCGAGGATGGCGCGCAGTCCTTCGCGATAGGTGGGGTAGAGCCATTGCCGACGCAGCGCGTCCCGGGTCAGCCGGCTCGACACTTTGCGGTTCTCCGCCCAGAAGCTGCGGCCCATCGGGCTCATCGCCGCCAGCGCGTCGGCGAGCGGAACCGCCGGCGGCGGGGCGACGCCGAGCAGGCGGGCGGCCTCCTCGATCACCACGGCACTTTCCGCGGGCTCGTCGTCGGACAGGTTGAGCACGCGCCCGGGCGGGCCCTCCGCCATGGCGGCCAGCGTGGCGCCGGCGATGTCGTCGCGGTGGGTTCGGCCGAAGCAGTGGCCGGGTGCGACCACCCTACGGCTGTCGCCGGCGCGCAGCGCGTCGAACACGCTGCGTCCGGGGCCGTAGATCCCGGCGAGGCGGAGGATGTCGCACCGGCTGCCGAGCCCGGCGGCGAGCGCCGTCCAGCCGCGTTCCGCCGCCACCCGGCGCCGGCCACGCGGGCCGGTCGGCGCAGGCGGCGTGGTCTCGTCGACCCAGCCGCCGCCGCGGTCGCCGTAGACGCCGGTGGTGGAGAAGTAGCCGATCCAGTCCGGGCGGTGCCGCTGCATCGTGGGCCCAAGCAGGCGGAGGATCGGGTCGCCCTCGTCGTCGGGCGGGGCGCCCGCCAGCCAGTGCGTGGCGCTGCCGAGCAGGGCGGTCGCGTCCTCCGGACGCACCAGCGCCACGCCGGGCGGCGGCGCCAGGTCACGCCCGCTGGTGCCGGTCACGCGATAGCCGGCGTCCGCAGCACAGGCAGCGACGGCGGCGGCGGAGTAGCCCAGGCCGAAGATCAGCAGGTGCGGCGGGCGGCTGCTCATGCCCGGTTGGCTCTCACGGCTGCGAGACGCAGCGCGTCGGCGCTTGACCCGGACCGGGCGGGATGCGGCAGAATGGCGTCCCTGCCATGAAGCGCATCTCCCTCCTCCTCGTGCTGCTGCCGGTGGCCGTCCTCGGTGTCGCCGCGCTCGGGGTCGCCTGGTCGGTGCGGGCGGCCGAGCCCGCGCCGCGGACACAGGCGGTGCAACGCTTGGCGCGGCTGGAGGCTCCGCCGCACCGGGCGGCCCTTGGTCCCGCCGCCGACGCCGCCAACTCCTGCCTGGCGCTGCTGTCGACCGATCCGGCCGGCGCGTCGGACTACGCCGAGGACTGGTCGAAGCGCAACGGCGGCGACGGCGCGGCCCAGTGCGCGGCGCTGGCGGCGGTGGCGCTTGGCGATCCGGAGACCGGGGCGACGACGCTCGACACGCTGTCCCGCGCCGCGCGGCTTCCGGTGCAGCGGCGGGCGGTGCTGGCGGACCAGGCCGCGCAGGCGTGG
>CAXUEL010000275.1:0-4433 GCA_964249915.1 uncultured Acetobacteraceae bacterium
CTGACCGGCGGCGTGTCAACTGTCAGGTCAGAGTGTGGATAACTCGATCATCAGGCCCCCCAGAGGTCAGGATAGGCCCCCCAAAGGTCAGGACGCAGCCCCCCAGAGGTCAGGATAAACCCCCCAAAGGTCAGGACATTCGACGTATCCACCAATAAAATCAATTACTTGGCGAGGACGAATCTTGAATCTTAAATCTTGAATCTTGAATTCCGGTGGACAAGTCACGGCCTGTGAGCAACCGCCTGTTTCGTACGATGCAAAACGTCCACTAGGTCGCAGGAGGAAGGAAGATGCTTGGTAGGGGAGGCAGAACAGGTAGGATCAGAAACACGGGGGGCAGGAAAGGGCCGTGGTAGGCTTTCTGGGCTAGTGGAATGGCTGAGAGCGGGCACGAAGGAACGGGCAGATCACCCGCCAAAGTCATTGTAGGTTGAAACGGGCGGAAGATCGACCTTTTCGACAGCATCAAATGGGACTTCTATGTCTTCCGCTATGCCTGTTGTTTTGTAGTTAGTAAGACAAACCACAAGTGTTTGATCTTTGACCATTTGTATGTCCACAAGCTCACCGTTTGACTTTAGTTTTACTGTTTCCATTACTGTGAATGTCATGTCTTTTCCGTGGTTAAGGCTGGGATGAACGAGGATCAAGGGCTAAGTGGCAGGTCTGAGCAAGGGAGGTGGCGCGATGGGTAGCTTTCTGGACTGGTTGACTGGCCGGGGGCGGGCACAACAGGAGGCCGACGCCGAAAGCACACGACAGGCCGCCAGGGAGGCTCAGGGGCACAGTTTGGGGGGTCCGGCTAGGCAGATGCCCCAGAAACCGCCAGAGGCCATCCAGCGGGCCAAAAATGAGCCTCGCCCTGGTGAACGGTTGATGCCGGACCAGGTGCAGCGGATGCGCCAGGCGCATGACAACCCACCAGAGCCTAAGAAACCCATCCAGGAGGTCGAGGCCACCCGGATGGCATACACCATGACGGTGCAACTGGCGCCCTCGATTGGCGGTCCTGGGATGTCGTTCAAGAACTCAAGGGCGCATGTGCAGCAGCCGACGCGGGCCGACAAGTCGATTGACCAGAGTAGGGCTGAGATCGGCCAGCTCGATGCAAAGGATCGGGCGTTGGCGATGCTCGATGCGATGCAGGCAGCGCGACAGAGCGGGCCAGGAGTCGATAAGGGTCCAACGGCCGCAGAAATGATGCGCCGTGCCGAGGCAGCCAATCCGACCCCTCGTGAGGAATACAAGCCGGAAGACAGGATAGCGGCTTGGCGCAAGAACATGACGCCTGATGAGCAAGCTGCTTTCGATGAGGCACGCCGACAGGCTCAGAAGCAGGGCCAGAGTCAGAAGCCGGGGACGAGCCTCACCGAAAAACAGGACGTGTGACCCGGCCCGACATAGGCGAGAACGTCTATCAGAGGTTGCAGGCAAGCGCGTTTAAACGCCTCTGACGAGAGCGTTTCTAAGTCAACCCAAGCACGTCTAGGCATTGCCAGCAGAGATCCCGGAGTGGAACTCAGGCAAGAGCGGCACAACTCCGGTTTCTGCATCGACAATCAGGCGTAAGATTCCGAGCTTCGCCACTTGCGCGACCGACATCCCTGATCGGTAAGCGAAGCGGTGGATCATGTCGAAATCCTCGGGTGAGAACTGGACGGTGATCGTCGGCGGCTTGGTGCTGAGCTTCATGGACATGCTCCCAATATATCCGAAATCGTAACGAATTGACAGACCCCCCCGTGTTTCCTCTCCAGCTTCATCAGCCATGAGGTGAACCGCAGCACTTGAGCCAGGTGAACCGCTAAGGTAAGAAGGTCGAGAAGGAAACTAATAGCGACGCAAGCCGTGCGCGGGTGAACCGCGCAGAGTTTTCCAAGGGGCTGACGCCCCCGTGGACCCCCTCGCCGGAAGGCGCGGGCGCAGCCCGCACCCCTGGTGAAAAGGCGGTTGATGATGGCACAGAAGGCAGCTCGGAAACGGCCACCACGCTCACATGCCTACCGGGTCCGGCTCAGCGACGAGGAACGCGCCCGCTACGAGCACCAGGCGGCTAGAGCAGGTTATCCCCTGGCGACCTGGTTGCGGCTGCAGGTGGCGAAGGCTGGTGACAGTGTCCCACCGCAACGCCAACTGACTCCGGAGCAGCGCGCGCTCATCCTGCTGCTCATTGAGGTCGGGCGCGTGGTGAACAACATCCAGCAGCTCGACCGCATGGCGGCCTACGGCGACGTTCCCGGCCGCGAGAAATGGCCCTTGCTGCTCCGCAGCCTCTACGACCTCCAGGAGGCGATAGTAGCCGTCAGGGGGCGGCGTCTGTCGTGAGTGAGGGCAAGACGGGCCGCAGCGGATCGGAAAAGCGGCGGCGGTCGGCGCGTGGGGTGAAGATCACCTTCACCGCCGGCGAGTGGGCAGTCTTCACCGAGGGCGTGAAGACCTCCGGTGGTGGCAGTCCAGCCGACTATATCCGCCGCAGCGCCGACGCTGGCGCGGGCCGCATCAAGCCAGCCAAAAGCCCGAAGGTTGATATCCAGGAGATCGAGCGGCTATGCGGCGAGACCAAGCGCGTCGGCACCATGGCGAACACCCTAGCCCGTCTGGGGCATTTCGGAGAGGACCTGACGGCGGCCGAGATTGACCGTCTATGCCAGGAGGTGCGCGGCCTGGTCGAGACGGTCACGGTTGCAATAAAGTCAAAATCGAACGCTTCTTCACCAACCGATGAATAAAAGAAGCGCATTCCGCATCGGGATCAGCAGCCGTAAGCAAGTCTGTCATCTCCTCGATGAACTCACTTGTTTGCTGGATGCTTGAAGCGAAGTCGAAGGACGAAGGGAACTTGCCATCGGCCACGCTCTGCGCCAGGGATTGGTAGTTGCGCCGTATCGCCACTGACTGACCGACTATGATCTGAACTGCCATTAGCGGCGTGAGTTCAAAAGTATCAGGCTTTGGGTTGTCTCTCTTTTTCATAATGTCCATCATAGTCGCGGCTTTGGCACCACATGGAGGCGACGGGGCGAGATGCCGGGGCCGAGATCGTACCACCCGAGGGGGTCTTGCGGATCGTGGCCGGATTGCTGACGGGCGAGACGCAACGCGGCTTCCGCCAGCCATTCCGACCGGGAGGACGTGCCCCGCAGCTTGTCGATGACATCGACGGCAGCGGCAGGAAGCTGGACAGTTTCAGCCATCCGGCAACTATAGTCGTTTTGACACCGAAATTAAACACTGTTGCAGCATGGCAAAACCGCTGGCAGTAGAGACGGGCCGAAGCGCGGCAGTTGCTTCACCTGGTGCCAGTGGCGCTAGGTGAAGCACGGCCGGCGCCCGCGTCGAATACATGCGGGGCCGATCATCGGGGCGCAGGTAGGTGACAGCACCGGCAAAGCCCGATCCCTCGCAGGTGTGGCAGGGCATGACGGGCCAGCTTTCCCAACCATCGCCGCCGCATGAGGGGCAAGCCTGTTCTCCGACTTCCACGGCTCAGGCTTTGGCGAGGTAATCCACCAGGTCGGCTTGCGCTGGCTCCGTAGTGTCGGCGGTGCCGGTCAATCGGGCGAGGCGTCCGACTTTGGGGCGGGCCAGTTCGGCATGGGCTTTGTGCAGATCGGAGAGTGACTTGCGCGCCCATGTCATTCGGAAGCCGGTGACGATGCCGCGCATGGTGCCGCCGCGCCGGATGGGTTCAACCTCTACGTCGAAGTCAGATAGTCCGTTGACCTCAATTACGGCAGGCTGAATGACCTTGCGGAGGAAGTCAGAATTTAGCTTTAGCTTGTCATCAGGGACACCGAGCAACGCCCTAATCTCCACCATGCCAAATATCTGTGAATCCTTATGCTTGAGGTTCACCCGCGAGGCGGTCAGTTCGTAGAGGGCAAGGCTGTATTTACTGGTAAAGGCAAACATCACTTGAGGGCGAATGCGTCCCCAATAGGCCGAGTTCTTGATGATGGAGCGCAGACCGGGCGAGAAGCTGAAGGCGACTTCGCCGGTAGGGTCGTCGTCGTCGTCGCTGGTGGTGGTGTCGGACAGCAGTTGCACGCGCAGCGTAGCAGGCTTGCCGTTGCGGCCTGTGACCGGGACATGCACGAGGGTTGTCATCAGCCGTTCGATGGAATCCTTGACCCTCTCTGCGCCCTTATGGGAGCCGCGCAGCGTGGCAATCGGAATGTGGTGCTGCACGTCATCGCAGGCTTTGGCTCCGGCCTCAGCGATCAGGAGGTTGAACACGCGCCGATCCTGTAGGGACAGGTGCGCCGCGCCGGTGACGTGGATCAACTCGCCAGCCTTCGGGAACCCCTGATAGTCGGGCCGCTGGTCGATGGTGCGCTTTGGTTTGGGAGGCTTTGCCATAGTTCCGGGTTATATCCTGACCGGCGGCGTGTCAACTGTCAGGTCAGAGTGTGGATAACTCGATCATCAGG
>CAXUEL010000276.1:0-4424 GCA_964249915.1 uncultured Acetobacteraceae bacterium
CCGCGCCGGCGAGGCGGCGCGCGTGCGCAGCCAGCTCGAGGCGATCTGGCCGGGCCTGGGCGTGTCGCAGCTGGTGGCGGCAGCCGGGCTGCGCCGCCCCGCGGACCGCGAGCGCTATGCTGCCGGGTTGCGCCTGGGCGGCCTGACGGAGGCCGGATCCGGCGGGACGGCGGAGGACGCGGACGGGACGCAGGGGGTGGCGATTGGCACGGCCGCGCCGCTTGGCGACGCCCGGCGGGCAGGATAGACAGTCGTCTCGACGGGCGGGCTGTTCCGGCAGGCCGCTTCCCCAGAGGCTTCCCCGCTTGCCGACGGCGTTCGCACGCATCGGGGCCGGCCGATCCCAGGTCGCTCAGAGGCACCATGACGCTCCGCCCGCATGATCCCGTGACTGTCCAGGCGACGCGCCGCCGCCCGCGGCGACCGACCGTCCTGGGCGCCGTCCTCGTGCTCTGCCTCGCCGGGTGCGGACACGGCTCGGGCGACCGCAGCCAGGCGCTGGCCGGCGACAGCACGCCGTTGTCCACGCCGAGCCAGGAGAACCACCTGCTCGGCGAGGACAAGAGCGCCAGCGCTGGCGACCAGGGGGCGGTGGGCGTGAACGCCTACCTGTGGCGCGGCGCGATCGACACCCTGTCCTTCATGCCGTTCGCCTCCGCCGAGCCGGAAGGCGGCATCATCATCACCGACTGGTTCACGCCGCCCACCGTGTCCGGCGAGCGGTTCAAGGCCAACGCCTATATCCTGGGCAAGCAGCTGCGCTCGGACGCGATCCGGGTGTCGGTGTTCCGCCAGGTGCTGCAGGACGGGCAGTGGGTCGACCAGCCGGTGGCGCCGAACACCGCGGCCGACATCACCAACAAGATCCTGGCCCGCGCCCGTCAGTTGCGCGCCGATTCCGGCGGCGGCGCCGGCTGACGCGGACGGTGTTCCCGCCGATGGACGGCACCGAGGCCGCCGACGGGGCCCGAACGGAAGGGGTGGCCCGCTACGACTTCCACGCGGCCGAGCCGCGCTGGCAGGCGGAATGGGACGCGCGCGGCTGCTTCGACGTGCCGGACGTGCCGCCGGCGGACCGGCCGAAATACTACGTGCTGGAGATGTTCCCCTATCCCAGCGGCCAGCTGCACATGGGGCACGTGCGCAACTACACGCTGGGCGACGTGGTGGCGCGCTACAAGCGCGCCCGCGGCCATGCGGTGCTGCACCCGATGGGATGGGACGCGTTCGGGCTGCCGGCGGAGAACGCGGCGCGCGAGCGCGGGGTCGATCCGGCGAAATGGACGCTGGCCAACATCGAGACCATGCGCGGAACGTTCAAGCGGCTCGGGCTGTCGCTGAACTGGGACCGGGAGTTCGCCACCTGCCTGCCGGAGTACTACGGCCAGCAGCAGAAGCTGTTCCTGGACCTCCTGGCCGCCGGCCTGGTGGAGCGGCGCGACGCGCTGGTGAACTGGGACCCGGTGGACCAGACGGTGTTGGCCAACGAGCAGGTGGTGGACGGGCGCGGCTGGCGGTCCGGTGCGGTGGTCGAGACCAGGCGGCTGAGCCAGTGGTTCCTGCGCATCACCGCGTTCGCGCCGGAGCTGCTGGCGGCGCTGGACGGGCTCGACGCGTGGCCGGAGCGGGTGCGGGTGATGCAGGCGCACTGGATCGGCCGCAGCGAGGGCGCGCGGGTGCGGTTCCCGCTGACCGACGCACAGGCGGCCGCGGCGGTCGGGCCGGAGGTGGAGGTCTACACCACGCGGCCGGACACGCTGTTCGGGATGTCGTTCCTGGCGGTCGCGGCGGAGCATCCGCTGGCGGCGCACGTCGCGTCGTCGGACCCGAAGGCGGCGGCCTTCGTGGCCGAGTGCCGCAGCCTCGGCACCAGCGAGGCGGCGGTCGAGACTGCCGAGAAGCGCGGCTACGACACCGGGCTGCGCGTCGCCCACCCGTTCATGCCGGGGACGAGCTTCCCGGTCTGGATCGCCAACTTCGTGCTGATGGAGTACGGCACCGGGGCGATCTTCGGCTGTCCGTGCGGCGACCAGCGCGACCTCGACTTCGCGCGCAGGTACGACCTGCCGGTGCCGGTGGTGGTGGTGCCGCCGGGCGGGGAGGCGGACACGCTGGCGATCGGGACCGTCGCCCATGACGGGGCGGGAACGCTGGTCAACTCCGGGTTCCTCGACGGCTTACCCACCGACGATGGCAGGCGGGCGGCGATCGAGCGGCTGGAGGCGACCGGCGCCGGGCGCTCCGTGGTGAACTGGCGGCTGCGCGACTGGGGCATCTCGCGGCAGCGCGCCTGGGGCTGCCCGATCCCGATCGTCCACTGCCCGGAGTGCGGCGCGGTGCCGGTGCCCGACGAGCAGCTGCCGGTGCGGCTGCCGGGGCGGTTCGACTTCGCGCGGCCCGGCAACGCGCTCGACCACCATCCTGACTGGAAGCACGTGCCCTGCCCGCGCTGCGGCGGCCCCGGCACGCGCGAGACCGACACCTGCGACACCTTCGTCGACAGCTCGTGGTACTTCGCCCGTTTCACCGCCCCGCATGCCGGCACGCCGACCGTCCGGGCGGCGGCGGATGGCTGGCTCCCGGTCGACCAGTACGTCGGCGGCATCGAGCACGCGATCCTGCACCTGCTCTACGCCCGCTTCTTCACCCGGGCGATGCGCCGGACCGGGCACCTGGGGCTGGACGAGCCGTTCCAGCGGCTGTTCACCCAGGGCATGGTCAACCACGAGAGCTTCCGCGACGCGGACGGCACCTGGCTGTATCCGGAGCAGGTCGAGCGCGACGGCGGGGGCGCCAGGCGGCGCGACACCGGGGCGGCGGTGCAGATCGGCCGCGTCGAGAAGATGTCGAAGTCGAAGCGCAACACGGTGTCGCCGGAAGCGATCATCGACCGCTACGGCGCTGACACCGCGCGCTGGTTCGTGCTGTCGGACAGCCCCCCGGAACGCGACATGGAATGGACCGAGGCCGGCGTCGCGGGTGCGGCGCGGTTCGGCCAGCGGCTGTTCCGGCTAGTGGCCGCGGTGGCGGAGAGCACGCGGCCAGGTGAGCAGCCGGGCTCGTTCGGCGAGGCGGCCGACGCGCTGCGCCGTGCCACGCATCGCGCCATTGCCGCCGTCGGCGAGGCGCTGGACGGGTTCGCCTTCAACGTGTCGGTGGCCCGGCTGCACGAGCTGGCCGGCGCGGTGGCGGAGGCAGCCGGGCACGGAGCAGCGCCGGATCTCGACTGGGCGCGTCGCGAGGCGGCGGTGTCGCTGTGCCTGCTGACGGCGCCGATGATGCCGCACCTGGCCGAGGAGCTGCTGGCGCTGCTGGAGCCGGGCGGCGCGCTGGCGGCGCTCCGGCCGTGGCCGGAGGCGGACCCGGCGCTGCTGGCGGCGCGCAGCGTCACCATCGCGGTGCAGGTGATGGGCCGGCTGCGCGGCACCATCGAGGCGCTGCCGGACCAGCCGGCGGACGCGGTGATCGCGGCGGCGGAAGCGGAGCCGAACGTGGCGCGGCTGCTGGACGGCAGGCGCGTGGTCAAGCGCATCCACGTGCCGAACCGGATCGTCAACTTCGTGGTCGCGGGATGACGCGGCGGCGCCTCGCCCTGCTGGCGCCGCTCCTGCTGCCGCTGGCGCTCGGCGGATGCGGCTTCCACCCGCTCTACGGCGCGGACGACCGGGCGGCGCTCAGCCGGCTGCCGGACATCTTCGTGCAGCCGATCGGCGACCGCAGCGGCCAGGAGCTGCGCCTGGCGCTGCAGCAGCGGCTCGCCGGCACCAGCGACGCGGAGCCGCAGGGCTATACCCTGGCAGTGTCGTACTCGATCGCCGGCGAGGCGATCGGCATCAACGGCGACAACAGCTCGGAGCGCACGCGGCTGGTCGGGCGGGCGCACTGGGTGCTGGCCTCGGTGTCGCCGGCCGCCGCTCCGGTGACCAGCGGCGACGCGCGGGTGGTGGACGGCTTCAACATCATCAACGAGCAGTACTTCGCCAGCAACCTCGCCAACGAGACCACGCAGCAGCGGCTGGCCGGAAACCTCGCCGACATCGTTTCCACCCAGCTGGCGACCTGGTTCGTCAACCACAGGCCGCCGGCCAGCGCGCCGGTGCACCCGGTGGCGCCGGCACCGACGCTGAGCCCAAGCAACGTTCCCGGCGACACCGACCAGTCGCCGCTGACCGCCCCGGGCGAGGACGGGTTGCCGGCCAGCGCGATCGGGCGCGGCCCGCTCAACCCCTAGGACATGATCGTTCGATCGTGCTGCGCTTCGTCTTGAGGACGAGCAGCCTCGTCAGGCAGGTGGAACCGCGGGACGGTTCAACCTGACCCGATGCTGCTCCGAGGCCAGCCGCGCATGAAGGTGGACGCGCGCCAGGCGGCCAGGCTGCTGTCGGCGCCGGGCGCGCTGCGGGCGATCCTGCTGCATGGCGAGG
>CAXUEL010000277.1:0-4416 GCA_964249915.1 uncultured Acetobacteraceae bacterium
GCGCGGCTGTGCGTCTGGCGCCTGGGCGGGAGCGCCGGCTGACCTCGCCGCCGCCCGGCGCACCGCACGGTCGGTGCGGCGCCGGAATCGTTGCCGCTTCGGCGGTCCGATCCGGCCTATGCTGCTGCGTCCGCACCACGCCGCCGGGGGCCTGCATGATGACGTCGACGGGAACCGGTCGATGACGGCGCCGCCGGACGAGGCGGTCCTGGTCGACGACCCGCTGGTCACGATCGACGGCAGCTTCCACGTCCGGACCGGCGGCGGAACGGTGCCGCTGCTGCTTGGCGACCTGCCGGTGCGCGCGTTCGTGCCGGGCTGGCGGGCCGAGGCGCTGTTCACCGGCTTCGCGCCGCTGTTCCTGCTCGAGCTGGTGCATTCCGAGGCCGGCGCACGGGCCACCTGGTTCCTCGACCAGCGCATGCAGATGGTGGGAGACCAGCCGGCGCAGCTGCGCCCGGACCTGCTGGCGATGCTGAGGCTGAAGGCGCTGCCGCTGCTCCGGGCGATGATGGACCAGGTGCTGGAGCAGATGGTCCCGTCGCTGGACGACCGGATGGCGGGGTTCCTGCGCGTCAACCAGGCGACCAGGACGGCGATCGCCGCCCTGTGTTCCGACCACCTCGTCGTCCCGCCCTTCGTCTGCCAGGTCGACCACCTGATGCCGCGCTCGCTGGTCTACCGGGACGGGCACGGCGGGATGCGCGCGGTCGACCGCGACCAGCTGCGCCGCGGCCTGGACGGTCCCGGCTGGCAGGACCGCATCGCCGGCTACATCGCCGACGGGCGCATGGTCTGGCCGAGCCCGGTCGACGGCCACGCGCTGCAGGCCCAGGGCGGCGCGGTGCTCGACGACTTCCACTTCGCCTACCGCTTCGCCGACGCCCGCAACCGGCTGGTGTTCTTCGTGGTCGTCGCCGACCACCTGTCGCGGATCGCCGGGCTGTGGTTCCCGTCGCTGGGGCTGCTGGCGGCGCAGGGCCAGGCGCAGCACGACCTGGCGCGGCTGCTGGGGCCGAGCCTCCCGCAGCGGTTCACCGCGCACACGCTGCGCTGGGCGGAAGCGCTGGTTCCCTACCTGCGCCGCGGCGCCACCCGCTTCGCCAGCGTCATGCGCGGGCCGCCCGGCCTGCACCTCGGCCACCAGCTGTGGAACGAGCTGAGCGGCATCGAGCGGATGGTGCGGACCGCGCCCGGCTGCCTGCCCGACTGGATCGCGATCGACGGCGAGCAGGGCAGCGAGCTGTACGGCCCGATCGACGTGCTGTTCCCCGAGCTGTCCGGCCGGGTCGAGCGACGCATCGGCTCCGGTGCCGAGCTGATCGCGCACGCCTATGCGCACGGGCTGTTCGTGCTGCGCGTCACCGACGAGTTCGTGTCCGCGGCACTTCGGCAGCGTATCCTGGCCCGGGTCGAGAGTCTGCCGATCGCGCGGCGGGTGCGGACGGTCCTGGCGGAACTCGGGCACCCGCTCGTGATCGTGGTCGGGCTGCGGGTCGAGAACCGCACCCTGAGCGACCTGGTCGGCACGCTGGGCAGCCTGGTCGCCTTCCTGGCCGCGCGTTATCCGGGCCTGGTCGTCGTGTTCGACGGCCACAACGCGCGAGTCGACGGCGAGGCGCTGCTGCTCGGCAGCCACGGCGAGGGCGCGGCGCGGCGCAGCCCGATCGAGGTGGAGCGCGAGCTGGTGGCGAGCCTGCGCGCCAGCCACGCCGGACTGCCGGTCACGCTCCTCGACACGGTCGGCGCGGTCATGTCCACCAGCCTGGCCTGGACCGCCGCCAGCGACGGCTTCGTCTCGATCTGGGGGGCGAGCCTCGCGAAGTACCGCTGGGTCTGCAACAAGTCCGGCTTCGTGCTGAGCAACCGCACCAACCTGCTCGCCCGGGACGCGCTGCACATCTACAGCGCGCCGCGCTTCATGGAGGATCCCATGCCGGTGACGTTCGTCGATCCCGGTCTGGTCACCGACGAGCCGGAGGCGGCGCGGCTGGTCGACACCGCACCGGGCGATCCCGGGCTGCACAACTTCCGGTTGGACCTCGACGGCGTCCTGCCCGCGATCGGCCGGTTCGTGGACGGGATCGTCCGTCGCGGGTCGGGGAGCGGCTAGGGCGCCGGGAGCCGCGCGAACGCCCGGAAGGCGTTGCAGAGCAGCCCGATCCAGTGCTCCGGGTCGAACACGGACGGATCGTTGTCGGCACCGGGGCCGAGATGGCCGCGCAGCAGGTCGGGGCCGGCCCATTCGACGTCGCCCGCCTGGCGCCCGGGAGCGCCGGTCGTCACCCAAAGCAGCCTGGCCGGACCATACTCGCGCAGGATGCGGTGCAGCTCGGCGACGGTGGCGAGGTCGTCCTCCACGAACCGGCGGTAGACGAAGATCTTCTCGCCGTCCTCCAGGTCCTCGATCAGCTTCCTGATCAGGTAGCGGACCTTGGTCTCGTTCTCGGCCAGCACCGCGTCATGGGTGATCTCGTTCTCGTAGCGGAACGTATGGTAGAACAGCCCGTAATCGTGGTCGCGGACCTGGTACTCGGTGCCGGCGAGATAGGCGACCAGGCTGCCCGGCTCGCCCAGCCCGGCGAAGCGGGACGCGAACAGGCGGTGCAGGTCGCGCACGCCGGCGAAGCGCAGCAGGCCCAGCGGCTCGATGCCGAAATGACGCTGGACGTTGCCGAACTGGCAGTTGTCGCCGATCCCCTCGAACCGCGCGAGCAGGTCGCGGTCCTCCGGCAGCGCCGGCAGGGGGCTGTCCCACCACGACAGGTCCAGCGCCTGCAGGGCGTAGTTCCGCTCCGCCGGCACCGGGCGGTCGAGGCGCAGGGTGAGCTCCAGCCGGTCCGCAACCACGCAGTCCGGCGGGATCCAGACGCACAGCGCATCCGCCTCGTTGCGCCAGCGCGCGTCGATCCGCGCCGAGGCGACCAGCCGGCCGCCGGCCCACAGCCACAGCCCCATGCTGCCCCGGCAGTCGCGCAACGACAGCCGGACCTGGTGGCGGCCCATCGGCACCAGGCCGTCCAGCGAGAGCGTGCTCGACGCGCCGGTCGACCAGATCCGGCCGTCCTGCAGCGTCCAGCCGGCGCCGAGGCACGGGTGGGGCGCGCCGTCCGGCAGCACCGGCTCGATCCGCCTCGTGTCGCCGGGGGCGGCGGACGGGCTGCCGGCCAGCGCCTGGGTCGCGAGCAGCAGCAGGCGGACCTGCTCGCCGTCGAGCACCTCGGCCGGCGACGGCAGCAGGGTCCCGAGGGCCTTGCGCGTCGCCGGGTTCATGGTCTCGTAGGCGGCGAGCGCTTCCTCCCGGTACGACCCGGGCGGAAGCGCCGACAGGTCGCGGACATGGGTGGCCAGCCATCGGAGCTCGGCCGCCCCCAGGCCTTCGTAGACGTTGGCGACCAGCCTGCCGTTGCGGTCCAGGAACCAGTCGGCCACGGTGCCGTCCTCGTGCCTGAGCTTGAGCCAGGGCACCTGCGGACAGCCGAGGTACAGCGCCTCCGCGGTCCAGCCCGGCAGGAGCGGCGGCAGCGTCACCCCGTCCGGCTGCCGCAGCGCGCAGAGCCTGTCGCCGCCGAGTGCCAGATGAAGCTCGCCGGCGAGGATGCGGAGCGGAGCCATCACCAGGAGGGTGCTGCCGACCGAGTTGACGATCGTCGGGCCGGATCCGGCGGAGCGCGCCGGCCCGGCCTGGTCGGCCGGAAGGAGGACGTCGGACAGCGCGAGCACCTTTCCCGCCGTTGGTGACCGGTCGCCGGCCCACGTGGACACGACCCGTTGCCGGATCGCGCGGCGGCCGGCACGGTTCCGGACCGCCCGCGACGCTTCTTCCGCCAGGGGCTTCTGGGTTATGCTTTCGACGATCCGCGAAGGAAGGCTGGAACCGCGCCCATGCATGTCGGCCTACGCAGGCGCCTGATCCCAGAGCGGTTCGCCTCGCCGCAACTGCAGGCGCTGATGCGCCGCCGGCTGGCCGAGCTCGGCGGCCTGCTGCTGGCCGGCGTTGCGGTCGCGATGCTGGTGGCGCTCGTCACGTACAACCCGCGCGACCCGTCGCCCGACACCTCGACGTCGGCCCCGAGGCCGATGAGCAACCTGGCCGGATCGGCCGGTGCCGTCTATGCCGACGTGATGCTGCAGTTCTTCGGCCTGGCCGGAGCCCTGCCGGTGCTGGCGCTGTTGGCCTGGGCCTGGCGCATCGCCTCCCGCGGCGGGCTGGGCAGCCTGACCGTGCGGCTGGTGTCGCTGCTGTGCGCCCTGCCGGTGGCGGCCGCGGTGCTGGCCGGCCTGCCCCTGCTGCTGGGCCCGGCGCTGCTGGGACACGACGCGCAGGCTGCGGCCCGGCCCGGCTGGCCCGGCACGGTCGAGCCGGGCGGCGCCATGGGCGTGACCCTGGCGGAAGCGGCGATCGCGGCCGGACGC
>CAXUEL010000278.1:0-3875 GCA_964249915.1 uncultured Acetobacteraceae bacterium
CGGCAGCAGCCTCTGGTATCCGACGCTGCGCCAGTTCCGCCAGGCAGAGCCGCTGCCGCCGGAGCGGGCCTGGCAGGCGCCGCTGGCGGCGCTGGCGCGGGCGCTGCGGGAGGCCGCTGCCGGCGCGGCTACTTCTGCAGGATGACGGTGGCCAGCATCTCGACGCCCAGGATGACGTGGAACGCCGAGGTCGGGTGCTCGCTGTCCCAGAACACGTGCCGGTTCGGGTCCGGGCAGACGGTGGCGCCGGGATCGGGCAGCACGGTGCCGGAGTAGCAGGGGGTGGTGGCGTCGGTGAAGCCGTAGCGCCCCGGGTGCGCCACCACATCCTGCAGCAGGTGGAAGGCGTCGAACCGGATGATCCTGATCCCCTTCTCCTGTTCCAGCGCGGCTTCCAGGGCGGCGTTGTACTGCTCGGTGATCGCGGTCGCGAGGGCGGCGATGCCGGGCACGACGGAGGCCAGGGCGGTGACGGTGGGGAGCAGCCCCTCGTCGGGCAGGTTCGGCACCAGCACCGTTTTGGCGCCGGCCGCCTTGAACGCGTCCACCGCACCAATGATGCCGGCGACGGTGCTGGCGATGGTGGCGGCGGGATCCAGCCGGTCCTGCAGGATGGAGGCGACGTCGTTCAGGCCGGAGAACACCACGTAGAGCGCGTCCGGGTTGGCGCCGGTCCTGGCGACCCTGGCGGCGAAGGCCTGGCGCTGTCCGTCCAGCGACCAGGGAAAGGCGGCATGCGGGTAGAAGCCGGTGCCGTAGGGCGGCAGTTCCACGGTGTCGCTGTCGGTCAGCGCGCCGCCGAAGGCGAAGTCGTTGCCGCCGCTCAAGGAGGGTGCCAGCCCGGTCCGGAGCCCAAAGGCGAGCACGTCCGTGTAGATCGGGCCGTTGGAGAACCGGCCGGCGAAGTAGTGGTCCGGGGCCGGCTGCGCCGGCTGCCCGGTGGACGGCTGCAGCGCGGTGCTGGCGACGAGCAGGTTGCCCTGGTCCGAGAAGCTGTCGCCCAGGACGTAGAGCCCGGTGTAGGGCGACGCCAGGGCCGGCGACAGCGCGGCCGCGGCGGCGACAAGGAGGCTGCACGCAAGAAGGCGGATGTCGATCACGTGATCCTGCTCCCGGCCGGGTGGTGCCTGCGGCGGCACACTAGCCGCGACGCGAGCCGGCTGGATACAGCGATCGCCCGGGCGTCAGCTGCCGGTGAGGCTCCGCCTGCGGGCGGGAACGGCGGGAGACGGCGCGGTCAGCGCCTCCTCGGCGCGGGTGAGCACGCCGAGCAGGGCGTCGCGCAGCTCGTCCAGCTTGCGCTCGCTGGACACCTTCAGCCCGAACACGTCCTTGACGTAGAACACGTCCACGGCGCGCACGCCGTAGGTGGTGACGTGGGCGGACGCGATCTGCAGGCCCTGCTGGCTGATGGCGGCGGTGACGTCGTGCAGCAGGCCGGGGCGGTCGCGGCCGTTCACCTCGATCACCGTGTGGGCGTTGGAGGCGCGGTTGTCGATCACCACCCGCGGCGGCACGTGGATGGCGCGCATCCGCCGCCCCATCAGGCCGACCGAGGAGCGGGCGATCTCGCCGGACAGGTCGAGCCGGCCGGACAGCGCCTGCTCCACCAGCACCGACAGGCGGGCGATCCGGTGCGGTGCGTCGAAGGTGTCCTCGGCCGCGTCCTGGACCCAGAAGGTGTCGAGCGCCATGCCGTCGGTCATGGTGTGGATGCGCGCGTCGACGATGGAGGCGCCGGCCACCGCCAGCGCGCCGGCGATGCGGGAGAACAGGCCGGAATGGTCGCTGGTGTAGACCGTGACCTCGGTCACGGCGCGGGCCGGCAGCGGCTGGGTTTCCACCGTCAGCGGGGCGCCGCGGGCGTGGCTGTCGCGGATCATGCGGGCGTGGCGGGCCTGGGTCTCGGGATCGAAGGACAGCCAGTAGCCGCCATAGCCGAGCTGCAGGAAGGCGGCGATCTCGGGCGGGGTGAAGCCTTCCTCCTCCAGCAGCACCGTCACCGCCTGCTTGGCGCGGGCGACCCGCACGTCGCGCTCGGTGGTGGCGAGGCCGCCGGCCAGCACCTCGGCGACGCGGGCGTACAGCTCGCGCAGCAGCGTCGCCTTCCACGCGTTCCATACCTTGGCGCTGACCGCGCGCATGTCGATCACGGTCAGGATCAGCAGCAGGCGCAGCCGCTCGGGCGATTGTATGGTGTCGGCGAGGTCGAGGATGGTCTTGGGGTCGTCGATGTCGCGGCGGAACGCGGTCTGGCTCAGCAGCAGGTGGTGCAGGATCAGCCAGGAGACGGTCTCGGTTTCTTCCGCCGACAGGCCGAGCGCCGGGCACAGCTCCAGCGCCATCTCCGAGCCGAGCTCGGAATGGTCGCCGCCGCTGCCCTTGGCGATGTCGTGCAGCAGGGTGGCGACGTAGAGCGCGCGCCTGGACTGCAGGTCCTCGACCAGCTCGTTGGCGACCGGGGTCTCCCCCTGCAGCAGGCCGGCTTCCAGGGTGCCCAGGATCCGCACCGCCTCGATGATGTGCTCGTCCACGGTGAACACGTGGTAGGTGTCGAACTGCATCTGGCCGACGATGCGCGACCAGGCCGGGATCAGCCGGCCCAGCAGCCCAGTCTCGTTCAGCACGTGCAGCCAGCGTGCGCCGGAGTGCCACGGCTCGCCGTGCCGGATCTCGCCGCGCAGCGCGGGCGGGTCGCGCTCGGGCGACGCACGGCGGCTCGGCCGCTCGCCGCAGGCCAGGTCCAGCAGGATGCGGTTGGCCTCCCCGTCGCCCCGGAGCGAGGCGGCGCGCCGCTCCCAGCGGATCAGCGCGTGCATCGCCAGCGGGTGGATGGCGAGCCTGCGGGACCGCGCCAGGGCGAGCAGGCGCAGCATCATGATCGGCTGCTCGTCGAACGAGACGCCGGGGGCGGGCATGATCTGGCCGTCGGCGAGCACGAACCCAGCTTCGCGCAGCGCCGCGTCGGTGGCCGGCACGACGGCGGGCGGTCCCAGCGCCTCGCGCAGCACCTGCGGCTCCAGCACGTGGGTCAGCCGCATCACCTCGCGGGCGGTCAGGAAATAGTGCCGCATGAACCGCTCGACGCCGACCTGCCTTCCGTGCCGGGTGTAGCCCATGCGGGCGCCCACCACCGGCTGCATGTCGAAGGTGAGCCGCTCCTCGGCGCGTCCGGCGACGTAGTGCAGGTGGAAGCGCACCGTCCACAGGAAGTCCCAGGAGCGGCGGGCGCGCTTGGCTTCCTGCTCGGTCAGCAGCGGGGCGACGCCGCCCACCGGGCGCGACAGGTCCGACAGCGAGCGGATCCCGAGCACGTAGCGGCCGAGCCAGTACAGGGTCTGCAGGTCGCGCAGGGCGCCGCGGCCTTCCTTGATGTTCGGCTCGACCAGGAACGGGCTTTCCCCGTAGCGGGCGTGCCGGACGGCGCGCTCGCGCTGCTTGTCGGCGATGAAGCCGGACGGGCCGGCCTCGACGCAGGCGACGATGCTGCGCGCCTGGAACATGGAGAACAGCCTGTCATCGCCGGCGATGCGCCTGGCGTCGAGCAGGGTGGTGCGGACCGTGGCGTCCTCGGCCGCCTCGGCGAGGCACTGGCTCACCGAGCGGGTGGCGTGGCCGACCTTCAGGCCCAGGTCCCACAGGAAGTAGAGCATGAACTCCACCGCCGACAGGACCGACGGCGCCGGCGTCTCGTCGGTGAGGAACAGCAGGTCGATGTCGCTGAACGGCGCCAGGGTGCCGCGGCCGTAGCCGCCGGTGGCGGCGATCGCCAGGGTGGCGCCGCCGGAGCCGGGCGCTCCCGCGGCGAGCGCGTCGTGCAGCGCGTCGTTCAGGGTGAAATCGTGCAGGGCGCGGATCAGCCCGTCGGTCAGGGC
>CAXUEL010000278.1:3885-4341 GCA_964249915.1 uncultured Acetobacteraceae bacterium
GCGGTACGGCACCAAGGCCGAGGTGAAAAACGTCAACAGCTTCCGCTACATCCGCGCCGCGCTGGCGTACGAGATCGAGCGGCAGGTCGACCTGATCGAAAGCGGCGAGCGCGTCGTGCAGGGTGAAGTCGTGCAGGGCGCGGATCAGCCCGTCGGTCAGGGCGGCGAGCGCGTGCGCCGCACCCTCGCCGTCGAGCCGGTGCTGCTCGAAGGCGTCGCGCACGCTGCCCTGGATCCGCGCCAGGTGGCGCCGGAACACGGCCAGCGCAGCAGCGCGCGGGGTCGGTGCCGCGTCCGCCGGCCTGGCGAGCGCCGAGGCGAGGATGCGGGCGGCCTCCTCCGGGTCCTGGAACAGCGCGGCGTGTGTCAGCATGGATGCCTAGCCTAGCGCGTCGGCATCCTGTGTGACAGCATCATCGTGCAACGCAGCAAAGATCGTGCGCAGCCGGTAGAGCG
>CAXUEL010000279.1:0-4324 GCA_964249915.1 uncultured Acetobacteraceae bacterium
CCGGCACGGCGGGCGGCGCGGCCAGGCGACCGGCGCCGACCCGGGGCGGTTCCCGGACACGCTGCCCAGCACCGCGGACGGGCTGGTGCTGCTGCGCGAGCAGCGCCGGCTGCGGCCGCCGCCGGGCGAGTCGCTGGTCCAGCCGCTGTACCGCGCCGAGGCGCAGGCGCAGCTGTCGGTGCTGCTCGACTCCGAAGCGCCGTTCCGCGAGCGCCTGGTCTGGTTCTGGGCCAACCACTTCACTGTCAGCACCCGCCGGGGCGAGATCCGGCCGGTCGCCGGCAGCTTCGTGCGCGAGGCGATCCGCCCGCACGTGTTCGGCCGCTACGGCGACATGCTGCTGGCGGTGATCCGCCACCCGGCGATGCTGATCTATCTCGACAACGCCGGGTCGGTCGGCCCGGACAGCCCGGCCGGCCGCAACGGCCGGCGCGGCCTGAACGAGAACCTGGCGCGCGAGTGCCTGGAGCTGCACACGGTCGGCGCCGGGTCGGGCTACGGCCAGGCCGACGTGACCGCCTTCGCCGCGATCCTGACCGGATGGTCGGTGGACCACCAGGCCGCCGAGCCCGGCTACCTGTTCTGCGACCGGGCGCACGAGCCCGGGGCGAAGACCCTGATGGGCCGCAGCTTCCCGGAGGGCGAGGCCGGCGGCATCCTGGCGCTCGACTGGCTCGGCAGCCATCCCGCCACCTTCCGGCACCTGGCGGCCAAGCTGGCGCTGCACTTCGTGTCCGACGCGCCGCACGCGCCGGCGGTGGCGGCGCTGGACGCGGTGCTGCGGCGGACGCGCGGCGACCTCCGCGCGGTCGCCCTGGCGTTGGTCGAGCTGCCGGACGCCCGGCAGCCGGGCACCAAGTTCCGCACCCCGTTCGAGCTGGTCGTCGCCACCCTGCGCGCGCTCGGCGTCCCGGCCGACCCGGAGCCGCCCGCTGCCGGGCACGGCCTGGCCGGCGCGATGCGGGCGCTCGGCCAGCCGGTCTGGGGGGCGCCGCTGCCGGACGGCTGGCCGGACCGGGCCGCCGACTGGGCCTCGCCATCGGCGATGATGGCGCGGATCGACTGGAGCTACCGGACCAGCGGCCGAGCCGGCGGCACCGCCACCGACCCGATCGGCATCGCCCGCGCCAGCCTCGGCAACGCGCTGCGCCCGGCGACGCTGGCCCAGGTCGCCGGCGCCGGCGCCCGCCGCGATGCCCTCACCCTGCTGTTCTCCTCTCCCGAGTTCCAAAGGCGCTGAGATGCCGATGCTGTCCCGACGCGCCGCGCTGCTCGGCCTGTCCGCCGCCTGGAGCCTGGGCCCGGTCTCGCTGGCGCTCGCCGCCCTGGCACGCGCCGCCGGACAACTGCTGGCGGCATGGGACGGACCCCGCATCGCCGCCCTGGAGCTCGGCGGCTGGGACACGCACGCGGCGCAGCGGCACCGGCTCGACTCGCCGCTGTCGCAGCTCGACGCCGGGATGCTGGCGCTGCGCGACGCCCTCGGCGGCGCCTGGGCCGACACCGCGGTGCTGGTCATGACCGAGTTCGGCCGGACGGTCCGGGTCAACGGCACCGGCGGCACCGACCACGGCACCGGGACGGTCGCCTTCCTGGCCGGCGGCGCCGTCGACGGCGGCCGGGTCGCCGGCACCTGGCCGGGACTCAAGGCGTCACGCCTGTTCGAGAACCGCGACCTGGCCCCGACCACCGACCTGCGCGGCCTGGCCAAGGGCGTGCTGTCCGACCATCTCGGGCTGGACGCCGCGGCGCTGGATCAGGTGTTCCCGTCCAGCCGCAACGCATCCCCGGTCGGCGGGCTGATCCGCAGTTGACAGGCCGGGAGCCTCAGCTCCAGCGGCGACGCCGGCTGACGCCGAGATGCAGGGTGGTGCCGGTGGCGCGTATGCTGCGCCGGAACGCCGCCTCGTGGGCGAAGCCGCGGTGGAACGACGCCTCGTGCACGAGGCCGGCGGACCGCCCGTGGCCCCGCTCCCGGGCCCAGCCCTGCAGCCAGCTCATGCGCACCGTACGGTACGCCGCCCGGTGCACGACCAGACGCGGCGTCGCGGTGAGGGCGTCCAGCGTCAACTTGCTGGCCTCGCCGTCGGTGACGACGTGCTGGGCGAGAGCGGGAGCGGCGGCACCGGTGGCAACGATCAGGAGGCCGACGAACAGGCTCCTGGCGGCGGCAAGGCGGAGGGTCACGGAGCGTCTCCCGGATCGTTCGATCTCGGAACCTCGATAACCCGAACCCACTGCCGCGGTAAAGCCTTCGCGATCAGGCCGGAACGAACGCCACGCCTTTTTCCGTCAGCAGCGTTTCCAGCTCGCCGGACTGGAACATCTCGGTGACGATGTCGCAGCCGCCGACCAGCTCGCCCTTGACGTAGAGCTGCGGGATGGTCGGCCAGTTTGAGAACACCTTGATGCCCTCGCGCAGCTCGGCGTCCTCCAGCACGTTCACGGTCTGGAACGGCACCTGCATGTGCGACAGGATCTGCACCACCCGCGCCGAGAAGCCGCATTGCGGGAACATCGCGTTGCCCTTCATGAACAGCATCACCGGGTTGGCGTCGATCTCGCCCTGGATTCGCTGGAACACGGTGTCGGCCATGGGACTGCTCCTGGAAGGTGGATGGAAGCTCAGGGTGCGCTGGTCTGGATCGCGAGCGCGTGCAGCGCGCCGCCCATCTGCCCGGCGAGGGCCGCATACACCAGCTGGTGCTGCTGCACCCGCGAGCGGCCGCGGAACGCCTCGCTGACCACCGAGCAGGCGTAGTGGTCGCCGTCGCCCGCCAGGTCCTCGATCGTCACCAGCGCGTCGGGCAGGGAGGCACGGATCAGCGTCTCGATCTCTGACGCAGCCATCGGCATAAACCCGCACTCCACGCTGCGGCCGATCAGCGGTCCATCAGCCGCGGGAAGAAGGCGTGATGGGCCTGTCTCAGCCGTTGCAGCGATATTGTGGCACCGCTCGGCAAAGTCAAACCGTCGCCGCCGGAGCGCCCGAGCAGCCGGCCCTCGATCCCGGCGCGCCGGGCCTGCTCGACCAGCGCGGCACCGTCCGCGACCGCCATCAGGTAGCGCCCCTGGTCCTCGCCGAACCAGTACGCGTGCGGGCTGAGTCCGGAGGCCGGCACGTCCAGGTCGATCCCGGTGCCCCCCGCCATCGCCATCTCGGCGATGCCGACCAGCAGGCCGCCATCGGACAGGTCGTGGCACGCCGACACCTGCCCGGACAGGATACGGGCCCGCACGAAGTCGCCGTTGCGACGCTCCGCCGCCAGGTCGAGCGGCGGCGGCGCCCCCTCCTCGAGGCCGTGTATCTCGCGCAGCCACAGCGACTGGCCGAGCGCGCCGGCGGTGCAGCCCAGCAGCACCAGGTCGAGATCGGGCTCGAGCCCGATGCCGATCGCGGCGCCCGCATCCTCCAGCACGCCGAGGCCGCCGATCGCCGGCGTCGGCAGGATCGACACCGTGGAGCCGTCCGGCGCCCTGGTCTCGTTGTAGAGCGACACGTTGCCGCTCACCACGGGGAAGTCCAGCGCCCGGCAGGCCTCGCCCATGCCGGCGATGGCGTCGGCGAACTGGCCCATCACCTCCGGCTTCTCCGGCGAGCCGAAGTTGAGGTTGTCGGTGACCGCGAGCGGCCGCGCGCCCACCGCCGTGAGGTTGCGCCAGGCTTCCGCCACCGCCTGCGCCCCGCCGAGCCTGGCGTCGGCGGCGACGTAGCGCGGCGTGCAGTCGGTGGTCAGCGCCAGGCCGATGGTGGTGTCCTCGACACGCACCACCGCGGCGTCGGCGGCCCCCGGGCGCCGCACCGTCTGGCCGCCGACGGTGCTGTCGTACTGGTCCCACACCCAGGCGCGCGAGGCGACGTCCGGGCAGCCGATCAGGGTGACCAGCGCGTCCTCGATGCCCACCGGATCGTGCACCGGCCCAAGCGGCGCCGGCGGCGCCTTGGACGCGGTCGGGCGGCGATACAGCGGCGCCTCGTCGGCCAGCGGCGCCAGCGGGATGTCCGCCTCGATCCGGCCCGCATGGCGCAGCACGATCCGGCCGGTGTCGGTCAGGTGGCCGATCACCGCGAACTCCAGCTCCCACTTGTCGAAGATCGCCCGCGCCGCCTCGGTCCGGTCCGGCCGGATCACGATCAGCATCCGCTCCTGGCTTTCCGACAGCATCATCTCGTAGGCAGTCATGCCGGTCTCGCGCTGCGGCACGGTGTCCAGGTCGAACTCGATGCCGACCCCGCCTTTGCCCGCCATCTCCACCGCCGACGAGGTCAGCCCGGCCGCCCCCATGTCCTGGATCGCCACGATCGCGTCGGTCGCCATCAGCT
>CAXUEL010000280.1:0-4284 GCA_964249915.1 uncultured Acetobacteraceae bacterium
GTGCAGCGCGCCGCCGAGCCCGGCCACCGCCGCCGCCGACCACAGCGCCGGGCGCAGCAGCCGGCGCTGCCGCCTGGCGAAGATGCTGTAGCGCGACGGGCGGTCGATCAGCCCGCCGGGCGCGCTCGGCTGCTTCACGCGCGGCATGCGGCGTTCTCCACCATCCAGGCGCACAGGGCGGGAAAGGCGATGCCGCGATGCGCGGCCTGCTCCGGCAGCAGGGAGGTGGGCGTCAGGCCCGGCTGGGTGTTGACCTCGAGCAGCACCAGCCGGCCCGGACGGTCGTTGCCGTGCACGGTGTCGTCGTAGCGGAAGTCGGTGCGGGTGGCGCCGCGGCAGCCGAGCGCCCGGTGCGCCGACAGCGCCACGCGCATCGCCTCGGCGAACGCTTCGGGATGGATCGCCGCTGGCAGCACGTGCCGGGAGCCGCCGGCGGCATACTTGGCGTCGTAGTCGTAGAAGCCGTGCGCGACCTCCGGGTTGGGGGCGATGTCGGTCACGGTCAGGGCGCCGACGTCGCCGTCGTTGCCGCCCATGACGCCGACGGTGATCTCGCGCCCGGGGATGAACTCCTCGACCAGGGCGAGCGGGCCGTAGCGCCAGGCGGAGACGATGTCGCCGCGCCGGTTGGAGCCGGCGCGCACGATGTCGACGCCGACCGACGAGCCCTCGTTCAGCGGCTTGATCACGTACGGGGCGGGCAGCGGGTCGGCCTCGGCGAAGCGGGCGATCTCGACCACGCGGCCGCGCGCGATCGGCAGGCCGGCGGCGGCGAACACCGCGCGTGCCGCGTCCTTGTCCATCGCCAGCGCCGAGGCCCGTATGCCGGAATGGGTGTAGGGGATGCCCATCCAGTCCAGCACGCCCTGGATCGCGCCGTCCTCGCCGAACCTGCCGTGCAGGGCGTTGAACACCACGTCCGGGCGGTCGGCGGCGAGGTCGGCCGCCAGCGCCGGCAGGTCGGGCCCGGCGTCGATCGCGCGCGTCTCGTAGCCGGCCTCGCGCAGCGCCGACAGCACGCCGCGGCCCGAGCTGAGGCTGACCTCGCGCTCGAACGAGATGCCGCCCATCAGCACCGCGACGGTGGGACGGCGGTTCATGCGTCCATCCCCCGGCTCGCGGGGACGCCGATCCGCTTGATCTCCCAGGCGAGTTCCACGCCCGAGCTGTCGGCGACGCGTTGGCGCACCGTCTCGCCCAGCGCCTCGATGTCGGCCGCCGTGGCGTCGCCGGTGTTGAGCAGGAAGTTGCAGTGCTTCTCGCTGACCTGCGCGCCGCCCAGCCGGAGCCCGCGGCAGCCGGCCTCGTCGATCAGCTGCCAGGCCTTGGACGCGGTCTGCGACGGGTCGGGGTTGCGGAAGGTCGAGCCGCCGGTGCGGGCGCGGGTCGGCTGAGAGGCCTCGCGGGCGGCGCGGATCTCCGCGATCCGGGCGCGCGGGATCGCCGGGTCGCCGGACTCGCCGCGCAGGCGGACGCGCACCACCACGGCACCCTCCGGCAGGCTGGAGCGGCGGTAGCCGAAGCCCAGCGCCTCGACGGCCAAGCGCAGGAACTGGCCTTCGCGGTTCACGATCTCGGCCCAGTCCAGCACGTCGGTGATCTCCGCGCCGTAGGCGCCGGCGTTCATCGCCACCGCGCCGCCAACCGAGCCCGGGATGCCGGCCAGGAACTCCAGCCCGCGCAGGCCGGCGCCGGCGGCGTGCTCTGCCACCGTCATGTCGAGGCAGGCGCCGCCGCAGACGACGCCGTCGGGCTCGACCGCGACCTCGCCGAAGCCGCGAGCGAGCCGGATCACCACGCCGGGCAGGCCGCCGTCGCGTATGATCAGGTTGGACGCCTTGCCGATGGTGGTCACAGGCAGCTCGGGCGGCAGCGCGGCCAGGAACGCGGACAGGTCCTCGGCGTCAGCCGGGCGCAGCAGCAGCTCGGCGGCGCCGCCGACGCCGAACCAGGTTTGCGCGCCCAGCGGCGCCGCCTGCTCCAGGCGGCCGCGCACCGGCGGCATCAGGCGACCCAGGCCCGTGGGCACGTCGCGTCGGTCCGGGGAAGGAGCGTGAACAACGTTCACGCCGCGTGGCCGCCGCGGCTCTTCTGCAGGGACATCAGCTGCCCCGGCAGCGCCTGCGCCCAGGCGGTGATGTTGCCGGCACCCAGGCAGATCACGAAGTCGCCCGGCCGGGCGCTCGCGTGCACCATCTCGGCCAGGTGCTCCGGGCCCGGCAGCGGCACCACCGAGCGGTGGCCGGACGCGCGCAGCCCGTCCACCAGCCCGTCGCGGTCGATGCCGTCGATCGGCGCCTCGCCGGCCGCGTACACGTCGGCGATGATCACCGTGCCGGCGTCGTTCATGCAGGTGCAGAACTCGGCGAACAGGGTCTGCAGGCGCGAATAGCGGTGCGGCTGCACGATCGCCACCACGTCGCGGGCGCCGGCCTGGCGGGCGGCCTTGAGCACGGCGGCGATCTCCACCGGGTGGTGGCCGTAGTCGTCCACCACGGTGATGCCGCCGGCCTCGCCGGTGCGGGTGAAGCGGCGCTTGACGCCGCGGAAGTCGGCGAAGGCGGAGCGGATGGTGCTCTCGTCGATCTCCATCTCGACCGCCACCGCGACCGCGGCCAGCGCGTTCTGCACGTTGTGGCTGCCCAGCATCGGCAGGCGGAACGGGCCCATCTTGCGGCTGCGGTTGCGGGCGCGGTCGGTGACGATCACCTCGAAGGTGGCGCCGCGCTTGTCGGCGACCATGCGCTCGGCACGCACGTCGGCCTGCGGGGAGAAGCCGTAGGTGATGACGCGGCGGTCGGACAGGCGCGGGATCATGCCCTGCACGTTGGGATGGTCCAGGCACAGCACGGCGAAGCCGTAGAACGGGATGTTGCCGACGAACTGGTCGTAGGCCTGCATCATCGCTTCCGGCGTGCCCCAGTGGTCGAGGTGCTCGGGGTCCATGTTGGTGACCACGGCGATCACCGCGGGCAGGCGCAGGAACGAGCCGTCGCTCTCGTCCGCCTCCACCACCATCCAGTCGCCCTCGCCCATGCGGGTGTTGGTGCCGTACGCCTCGATGATGCCGCCGTTGATCACGGTGGGATCGAGCCTGGCCGCTTCCAGCACGGCTGCGACCAGCGAGGTGGTGGTGGTCTTGCCGTGGGTGCCGCCGATGGCGATCGACCAGCGCAGGCGCATCAGCTCGGCCAGCATCTCGGCGCGTCGCACCACCGGCACCAGGCGCGCGCGGGCGGCGGCGACCTCGGGGTTGTCGCGCTTCACCGCAGTCGAGGTCACCACCACGCGGGCGTCGCCGAGGTTGGCGGCGTCGTGCCCGACCATCACCCGGATGCCGGCGGCGCGCAGCCGCTGCACGTTGGCGCCCTCGGCGATGTCGCTGCCCTGCACCACGTAGCCGAGCGTGTGCAACACCTCGGCGATGCCCGACATGCCGATGCCGCCGATGCCGACGAAGTGGATGGTGCCGATCGTCAGCGGCAGGGCTCTCATGCTGGCATCTCCCGAGTCGCGCGCCCGGGGATGGAGGCTGCGGGCGCGGAGCGCAAGCGTGAATCTCGCGGAATCGTGAGCTGGCGTTCGACCAGGTCGGCGAGCGCGAGGGCGGCGTGCTGCCGGCCGAGGACGGCGGCCGATTCCGCCGCGTCGCGCAGCCGGGCGGGGTCGGCCAGCAGGCCCTGCAGCAGCGCGCCCAGCGTGTCGGCCGACAGTGTGGCCTGGCGCAGCATCCAGCCGCCGCCGGCGTCCACCAGCGCTGCGGCGTTGGCGCCCTGCTCGTCGGAGGCGGCGATCGGCAGCGGCACCAGGATCGACGGACGCCCCACCACCGCCAGCTCGGCCACCGAGGAGCCGCCGGCGCGGCCGATCACCAGGTGGCTCGCCGCCAGGCGCTCGGCGATGCGGTGCAGGAACGGCGCCACCTCCGCCTCGATGCCGGCGGCGGCGTAGGCGGCGCGCACGCGGTCCACGTCCTCCGTCCTGGCCTGCTGCGTCACCGACAGCCGGTCCCGCAGCCCGGGGGGAAGCGCGGCCAGAGTCTGCGGCACCACGTCGGCGAACACCCGGGCGCCGAGCGAGCCGCCCCAGACCAGCAGGCGCAGCGGGCCGGTCGGGTCCGGATACGGGCTGCGCGCGGCGCCGGCGATGTCGGCGCGCACCGGCATGCCGGTCAGCACCGGATCCGCGCCGGCGGGCAGGCGGGCGACGCGGGCGAAGCTGGTGGCGATCGCGTCGGCGAAGCGGGCGAGCACGGCGTTGGCCTGGCCGAGCACGGCGTTGCCC
>CAXUEL010000281.1:0-4259 GCA_964249915.1 uncultured Acetobacteraceae bacterium
CGGGGCCGGGGCCGGCGGGGCCCGCGCCGCCCGCGGCGCCACTGGCCAGGGCGGCGGCCGCGACCGCCGACCTGTCGCGGTTCGCAGGATACGACGCGGTGGTGGTGACCTGGACCGCGGCGGAGGCGGCGGCGCTGGCGACGCTGTTCACCCCGGGCCATCCGGTGTCGTCCTGGTACGAGTACCGGCACGACGTCGCCAGCTACATCCCCCTGGTGACCGGCAGGGAGGCGCCGTTCAACGGCACCGGGGCCGACGAGGTGCGCTACCACCACAGCCTGGGGCTGTACTTACCGTGCACGATCGGGGCCAAGCGGGTGCTGCTGTTCAAGTCGGGGCTGCACCTGGCCTATAACGGGCCGGCGGTGCCGGTGCGGCGGCTGATGACCGAGATCGCGCAGACGGTGGGGCCTGCCACCTTCATCACCACCGGCACCGGCGGCGGCATCGGTGCCGGGGTGAAGCTCGGCGACGTGGTGGCGGGCGGCACGGTGCGGTTCGACTGCCACGCGCAGTTCAAGGCCGAGCCCTGGGCGACCGCGGCCTACGCGGCGACGCCGCTGTCCGCCGCGGCGCTGGCGCTGCTCACGCCGGCGCTGACGGGGGTGAACGCCCTGCGGATTCCGGGTGCGCGCGCAGCACCGGAGGTGTTCGCGACCGCAGCCGATGCGATCGTCACCACCGACGTGTTCGCGTTCGACGACTCCACCGACCATTACGGGCTGCAGGGGCTGGGGCAGGCCTGCGACATGGGCGACGCGATGGTGGCGCAGGCGCTGTCGGCGTTCCCGCACGTCGCCTTCCACGCGATACGCAACGCGTCGGATCCGCAGATCGACAATCCTTCCGGAAACATCGGGACGGCGGCGAAGCAGGCGGCATCGATCTATGCGCGCTATGGTGGCCTCACGACGGCAGCGAGCGCCATCGCCATCTGGGCGGCGATCCAGGCGGCGTGATCGGCCGCAGCCGACAGGAGGGGTTCCCATGAAGACCTGCGTCATCCTCGACGACTACCAGGACGCGGCGCTCGGCTTCGCCGACTGGGGACGCCTCGCCGGGGAGGTGGCGGTGTCCAGCGTCCGCGACGTCCTTCCCGACGAGGATGCGGTGGCCGCGCGGCTCGCGGACGCCGAGATCGTGGTGATCATGCGCGAGCGCACCCGGTTCCCGGCCAGCCTGCTGCACCGGCTGCCGAAGCTCCGGCTCCTGGTCACCAGCGGGATGGCGAACGCGGCGGTCGACCTGGACGCGGCGCGGGCCAACGGGGTGGTGGTGTGCGGCACCGCGGGGAGCCTGCGGCCGACGGTGGAGCTGGCCTGGGGCCTGATCCTGGCGCTGGCGCGGCGGATCGTGCCGGAGAACGCGAGCCTGCGCGCGAACGGGCGGTGGCAGGACAGCGTCGGCATCGACCTCGACGGCCGCCAACTCGGCATCGTCGGCCTCGGCAGGATCGGCAGCGACGTCGCCAGGATCGGGCAGGCGTTCGGGATGCGGATCGTCGCCTGGAGCCCGAACCTGACGGCGGAGCGCGCCGAGGCTGCGGGGGCGGTCCTGGCGCCGTCGAAGGAGGCGCTGCTGGAATCGAGCGACGTCGTGAGCATCCACATGGTGCTGTCGCCGTCGACGCGCGGGCTGATCGGGGCGGAGGCGCTGCGCCGGATGCGCAAGGCGGCGTTCCTGGTCAACACCGCGCGGGCGCCGATCGTGGAGGAGGCGGCGCTGGTGCAGGCGCTGCAGGAGGGATGGATCGCGGGCGCCGGGCTCGACGTGTTCGAGACCGAGCCGCTGCCGGCGGACCATCCGTTCCGTCGCCTGCCGAACGTGCTGGCGACGCCGCATCTCGGCTACGTGTCGGAGCGGAACTACCGCACCTTCTTCGGCGAGGGGCTCGAGGACATCGAGGCCTGGCTGAAGGGGGCGCCGATCCGGACGCTGGGATGAGCGCCCCGACGGCCTAGTGCCCGGTCTGCAGGAACGGGATCGGCGCCCCTGCATAGATCGAGCTCGGCAGCCGGCCGTCCCAGCGCTGGGCGCGGGTGTAGTCGGCGAGCGCCGCATCCGACGCCACGGCGGCGGCCAGCAGGCGGGTGGCAGCGGCCTGGGCCTCGCCGTTCTTCTGCGTGGCGTACGAGGTGGCGTCCGCCTGCAGGTGGGTCGACTCGGCCAGGCCGCGCGCCTGCTCGATCGCCTGGTTGGCCTGGCCCGACGCGGTGATTCGTGCGGTGTCGGCCTCGATCTGCGCCTTGCGCTGCAGCCCCTGCGCCTGCTCGATCTGGGTCTTGACCACCGCCGCCTGGGCCTGGGCGTCGCGAAAGCTCTGCGCGTAGTCGAGGTTGGTCAGCTGCACGTCGGTGACGTCGAGGTGGTACAGCGCCCGGGCCCGTTCCTTGACGATCGCGTCGACGCGCGACACCAGCGCGCCGCGCTTCTCGGCGACGTCGCTGACGTTGACGGTGCCGGCGGCGATCTTCCACTCGTTGATCACCATCGAGCGGAGGTTCTGCTCGTAGCCCTGGTTGTGCACGAACAGGTAGCCGACCTCGTCCACCGGGACCTGGTACTGCACCGTCAGCACCGCGTCGATCTCCTGGTTGTCGATGGTGTAGGTGTTGAGCTGCGGCGTCTCGAACTGCTGGGTGTCGGTCGGGAAGTAGTGCACCGCGCCGAAGAACGGCCACTTGAGGTGGAAGCCGGGGTCGGCGATGCCGGCATAGGCGCCGGCATTGGTGATCACCGCGCGCTGGTTCGGCTGCACCTCGTAGCCGGTGCTGAGGATGCAGGCGGCGACCAGCAGGCAGCCCAGGCTGATCGCGATCGCCTTCGGGCTGACGACCGAGAGCGACCAGGGACGCTTCGGTGCGGGTCCGGTGTTCCAGTCCATCGTCTGGCTCCTTGGAGCATCACCGCATCAGGCGTGGTCGCCTGACCGGTGAAGATGCTCGTCAAAACAAACAGCTGGACCCTGACCGGTGAACGAACGTGAACCGGTCGCGGTCTAGCCGGCCGCCGGCCGCGCGCGGGCCTCGTCGACCAGACGCAGCACCATCGGGGTCAGGCGGCGCACGATGATGGCAACGCCGGGCGGCGACGGGTGGATCCCGTCGCCCTGGTTGAGGGCGTGGTTGCCGGCGACGCCCTGCAGGAAGAACGGGTCGTAGAGCAGGCCGGGCTGACGCGACAGGCGGTCGAACACGTCGCGGAACGCCTGGCCGTAGGCGGGGCCGAGGTTGGGCGGCGCATACATGCCGCTGAGCAGCACCGGGATGTGCCGGGCGGCCAGCCGGTCGAGGATGGCGCCGAGGTTGCGCTCCATCTGGCCGGGGTCGAGCCCGCGCAGGCCGTCGTTGGCGCCGAGCTCCAGGATCGCGGCGTCGGGGTGGTCGCCCAGCGCCCAGTCCAGCCGGGCGAGGCCGCCGGCGCTGGTGTCGCCGGACACGCCGGCATCCAGAACGGTGACGTGCGCGCCCGCCCTGTCGAGCGCCGCCTGGAGCTGCGCCACGAAGCCCTGGTCGTGCGGCAGGCCGTAGCCGGCGGTCAGGGAGTCGCCGAGCGCCATGATCCGGACCGTGCGGGGCGCGGGATCGGCGTTCACCGCCGTGGTGGCTCCGAAGGACAGCAGCAGGGCGGCGGCGATCCGGCGGATCGCCCCGCGCCGTCCCTTGGTGGAACGTCGGGCACGGCCATATGGAGCCTTCATGGATGGACAGATGCCCTTGGGTGACCGGCCCGCGCTGGTGGAAGCACGCGACCTCTGGTTGACGGTGCCCGCGCGCCCCGGTGCGGTCAACACGAGGCGCGGCAGGGCGGCGCCGGCGGAGGCGCTCGACATCGTGCGCGCCATGTCGCTGACGGTGTCGGCGGGCGAGTCCGTGGGGGTGGTGGGGCCGTCCGGCTCCGGCAAGACCAGCCTGCTGATGCTGCTGGCCGGGCTGGAGCGGCCGAGCCGGGGGCAGGTGCTGGTGGACGGCATCGACCTGGCGACGCTGGACGAGGACGCGCGCGCCCGGTTCCGCGGCCGGAACATCGGCATCGTGTTCCAGTCGTTCCACCTGATCCCGACCATGACCGCGCTGGAGAACGTGGCGGTGCCGCTGGAGCTGGCGGGACGCGCGGACGCGTTCGCGGTGGCGGAGGCGGCGCTGCGCGAGGTCGGGCTGGGGCAGCGGCTCGGACACCTGCCGGGGCAGCTTTCGGGCGGCGAGCAGCAGCGCGTGGCGATCGCGCGTGCGTTCGCGCCGCGTCCGGCGCTGCTGCTC
>CAXUEL010000282.1:0-4225 GCA_964249915.1 uncultured Acetobacteraceae bacterium
CTGTTCGGCCACGGCTTCTTCGGCGGCGGCTACGGTTATGGCGGCGGGTTCCATTCCGCCGGGCTGTTCGGGCTGCTGATCCAGCTCGCGATCCTGTTCTTCGTCGGCCGCTGGCTGTTCCGCCGTTTCGCCGGCAGCCGCGCGATGGCCGGTCCGGGCGCGGTGCCGTTCTCCGCCGCCGGCGGCGTCGCCCGCGGTGGGTCCGGCGGCGGCGCCATCCCGGTCACGCCGGCCGACTACGGGCAGTTCGAGCAGGCGCTGCTGGACATCCAGCAGGCCTGGTCGATGCAGGACCTGCGCAGCCTGGGCCGCTTCGCCACCCCGGAGATGGTCAGCTACTTTTCCGAGCAGCTCACCGACCTGTCGAGCCGCAACCTGCGCAACGTGGTCAGCGCGGTGCGCATGGAGCACGGCGACCTGTCGGAAGCCTGGAGCGAGAACAACCGCGACTTCGCCACCGTCGCCATGCGCTACTCGATGATCGACGTCACCACCGACCTGACCGGGCGCGTGGTGGACGGCAGCCCGAACGAGCGGCAGACGGCGACCGAGCTGTGGACCTTCGTGCGCGCCCGCGGCGGCTCCTGGCTGTTGTCGGCGATCCAGCAGGCGCGGTAGGCGGGCTCCGCTACCTCACCGACACCCGGAGCGTGTACTCGCCGCCGCCGCCGCGGGTGGTGCCGAGCACGAACAGGTAGCGGCCCGAGGCCGGGAGCGTCGCCTTGACCGCGGTGGCGTCGTCCCGCTCGCCGGCGCCCTGCACCGTCGGGCCGCTGATGTCCGGCCCGTCGCTGGCCGGCTTGACGCTGTAGCCGGGCCGGTAGAGCGAGAACACCACGTTCTCGTCGGAACTGGTCAGGCGTGCCTCCATGGTCTGCCCGGCCCGCGCGGCCAGCACGTAGCAAACCTCCTCGGCACGAACGATCCCGCCGCCCACCGACGCGCCGGTCCCGTCGTGACGGAACCGGATCGACGCGGGAGCATTGCAGTCCGCGGCGAGCGCGCGATCCGCCTGGCATCCGGCACCCCCAAGACCTAGGATCGCCCCCGTCACGATCCCGCGTACCCGACCGTTCATCCGTCCGACCTCGTCATGGAGCGTCTCATGCGCCTGGTGGATGCCACCCTGCTGTCCCAGCTGGTTCCAACCTACCACGGCGCGCGGGGGATCCGACAGCAGGGCAACATCCGGCAGGTCGGTTTGTACCTGCCGGCAACGCTGACCCGGTTCTCCATCAACACTTCCCTGCGCCAGGCGCACTTCCTGGCCCAGGTGTGCGAGGAAAGCTGGGGCCTGTCCGACCTCAAGGAGGAGGCGAGCGGGAAGGAGTACGAGGGCCGCAAGGACCTGGGCAACACCCGGCCGGGCGACGGGATGCGCTACAAGGGCCGCGGCCTGGTGCAGCTGACCGGGCGCGCGAACTACACCAAGACGGGCCGCGAGCTGAACCTCAACCTGGTGGACGACCCGGGGCTGGCGGAGACCGCTCCGGTCGCGGTGAACACCGCCTGCCTGTACTGGTCCGACCACCACCTGAACAAGTTCGCCGACCTGGACGACATCCAGGCGATCACCCGGCGGGTCAACGGCAAGCGCATGCTGGGGCTCAAGGAGCGCACCGCCTACCTGGTCAAGGCCAAGGCGCTGCTCGGCGCCGGGAACACGCAGGGCGACGTGATCGTGCCGACGCGGACCGCGCCGGACGGCAGCCCGATCTACACGGTGTGAACTGCGCGCTCCCGCTGCCGGCGCTCTTCTAGCCGGCGCGATCCCGGCCTAGGCTGCACGCCATACGGGGGCCGCGGCCTCCGGCGCGGGAGGATCGAGCCCGCGGCAGCGAGGAGACCGTCCGGCCATGGAAACCCAGCCGCTCAACCGGCAGACCTTGAACAGCGTTCACGGATCGGTGCGCCGTCCCGGCTTCGACCCGGCCGCGCTGTCGGCCGGGATCGTGCATCTCGGGCTCGGCAACTTCCACCGCGCGCACATGGCCCGCTACACCCAGGAGCTGATCCAGCGCCGGACCGACCAGCGCGGCTTCGGCATCATCGGCGCCGGGCTGCTGCCGGGCGACCGGCGCATGCTGGACGCGCTCGTGCCGCAGGACGGTCTGTACAGCCTGGTGGAGCGGTCCGCGGACGAGGAAACCGTCACGATCATCGGCTCGCTCGTCGGCGTGCTGTTCACAGCCGAAGATTCCGGGCCGCTACTGGAGGCGATCGACCGGCCGGAGATACGCATCGTCAGCCTGACCGTCACCGAGCACGGCTACTGCCTGAACCGGTCCACCAAGCGGCTCGACCCGGAGCACCCGCAGATCGCGAAGGACCTGGCCGACCCGGAGCGTCCGCACAGCGCGCCGGGCATCATCGTCGAGGCGTACCGGCGCCGAATGGCGGCGGGTGCCGCGGCCTTCACCGCCATGACCTGCGACAACATCCAGCACAACGGCAACGTCCTGCGCGAGGCGGTGCTGACGCTCGCACGGCTGCGCGACCCGGCGCTGGCGGAGTGGATCGAACGCAACGCCTCGTTCCCCAACACCATGGTCGACCGGATCACCCCGGTGACGCAGGCGGACGACGTGGCGGCGCTGGAGCGCGACTACGGCATCGCCGACCGCTGGCCGGTGTTCTGCGAGCGCTTCACCCAATGGGTGATCGAGGACCGCTTCGTGGCGGGACGCCCGGCCTGGGAGGAGGTCGGCGCGCAGTTCGTCGACGACGTGACTCCGTACGAGTTCATGAAGCTGCGCCTGCTCAACGGCAGCCATCTGGCGGTGTCCGGGCTGGGGCGGCTGATCGGCTACACCTTCATCGACGAGTCGATGCGCGACCCGCTGGTCACCCGCTACATGGCGGCGCTGATGGAGCGGGAAACCGAGCCGACCCTGTCGCCGGTGCCGGGGATCGACCTCAACGCCTACAAGCGCACCCTGATCGAGCGCTTCGCCAACCCACGGGTGAAGGACACGGTGGAGCGGGTCAACACCGACGCGCCGCTCAACGTGCTGGTGGACCCGATCCGCGACCGGCTGGGCCAGGGAGCCGCGGGGTCGGGCGGCGGGATCGACCTGCTGGCGCTGGCGCTGGCGGCCTGGATGCGCCGGATCCGTGGCGAGGACGAAGGCGGCAATCCGATCGAGATCCGCCACCCGCTGGCGGCGACGCTGCGCGAAAAGGCGATCGAGGGCGGGCCAGACCCCCGCCCCCTGCTCGGCATCACCACGCTGTTCGGCGAGCTGGGCGAGAACGAGGTCCTGGTCCGGACGGTGGGGCGCTGGCTGGCGAGCCTGTACGAGGTCGGTGCGGCGAAGACGCTGCAAAGCGCGTCGGAAACGCTGGGCTTCTGAGGAGCCCCGGCACCGGGCGCTTGTCGTTACGATTTCCTATCGACCCGCAAAGGATTGTCCGGTTATAGGCGCTCCACCCTTGGAGTTCCCGCTGATGCCGTCGCCCTTCTGGTCCAGCCCGCGGCCTGTCGGCCCTGCTCTGGCGGGCGGCCTGATCGGCGCCGGCACTTGCACCGCCGCGGCAGGGACGCCGGTAATCGGCCCCTATGTCGGCCTCGGCGCCGGCATCGACCTGCAGCAGGACGAGACGCTGAAGCCGATCGCCGCACTGGAGCCGAAGTGCTAGGTCCACCTGGACCTGCCCGGCTTTGCCGGTGACGCCAGTGCCGGCTGGGGCTTCGGCAACGGGTTGCGCGTGGAGATCGAGGGAAACTACCTCAACGACCACATCCGCAAGATATCCTTCCCGGGCGACGAGATCCGACGCGCCGGCGGCTATCAGCAGCAATACGGCGGCTTCGCCAACGTGCTGTACGACATTCCGGTGGCGCTGGCTTTCACGCCCTACGTGGGCGTCGGCATCGGTGGCCAGACGGTGGGGTTCGACAACCTCAACTCGTCCACGCCGGGGTTCCGCTTCCCCTACAAGGGCGGCGCGAGCGAGATCGGCAGCTTTGCCTACCAGGGAATTGCCGGCGTGTCGCTGCCAGTCCCCTACCTGCGCGGGCTGGCGCTGACGGCCGAATATCGCTTCATCGGTCTTCCCGACCCATCGGACTCGATCCCGTTCACCGTCTTCAGTTCGCGCACCGGCGAGTTCAAGGGCGACGGCCTGGAACGCGTCGGCAACGTGTTCCACCATTCGATCCTGTTCGGCCTGCGCTACGCCTTCGACACCGCGCCGCCGTGCCGACGCGGCGCTCCATCCGACC
>CAXUEL010000283.1:0-242 GCA_964249915.1 uncultured Acetobacteraceae bacterium
GAGCTGGCCGCCGATCGCGTCCAGCTCGCGGCCGGCCGCTTCCAGCGCCTGCGCGCCGCGCAGCGCGTCCGGATCGGGACGGGGCATGTCGCGCGAGGGCGGCGGCAGGTGGCGGCGGCGCCAGTCGGCTTCCGCCTGGTCGACCAGGCCGCGCAGGGTGGCGACCAGCCCGTCGATCGGCGGCATCACGCCGCTGGCGTGTCGGCGTCGCGCGCCCGCCCGGGGGGCCGCGGGGGGGGCGG
>CAXUEL010000283.1:252-4186 GCA_964249915.1 uncultured Acetobacteraceae bacterium
CCCCTGCCGGCCGCGGCGGCGACAGGTCGGGCATCGTGCCGGCGCCGATGTGGAAGGGTGCGCCGATCGCCGCGTTGGGCGCCGACAGGAGGCCGCGCTCGGCCATCTGCAGCGCCAGGTAGTGGCGCACCGCCTCGATCGGGGACAGGCCGATCGCCTGCAGCGCGATCAGCTCGCGCATGCGCTGGTCGCGCGGCAGCACCAGGATCTTGAGGTCGTTGAGCAGGATGCCGAACACGCGCAGGAAGTCGGACAGGTGCGACTTCACGGTCTCGCGCAGCTCGTGGATGCGCTCGTTGATGTGCTCCAGGCGGGTGACCTGGATCACCTGGTTGATCGCCTGCTCGATCGCGGGCCCGGCGTAGTCGGCGATCTCGGCCGTGTCGATCACCCGGCCGGTGAAGGGCATGTGGGTGATCAGGTCCAGCGCCGCGTCGCGGGTGTCGATGTGGATGTAGTAGTCGGCCTGGTACGACACCTCGGCCATCTCGGCGCTGGTGGCGATGCCGCTGGAGCGGACCAGCAGCTTGGCCCGGTTGACGTAGATCACCTCGTACACCCAGGGCGAGGCGCCACCGAAGAAGCCCTGCACCACCGAGCCGACGATCGGCTTGTCGGGCGTGACCAGGGTGTGCTGGCCGGTGTCGTAGACCTGCAGCACGGCGCCGCGCGACTTCAGGATGCAGAAATGGTTGCTTTCCACCGTCAGCAGCGACCCCGAGACGATGCTCTCGTCGACGATCTTGATCGCCACGTTGCGGGTGCCGAGCATGTCGGTGCCGTCGCGGTTGAGCGCGGTGATCACCTGCCTGACGATGGCCATGGGATGCTCCGTGACGGCCGCGCCACCGGGCGGCCTGGTCCGGATGCGTAGCCGACATGCTCCCGCACGACTACTGGCGGCGAACCGTGCCCGGCGGCGCAGCGGCGGGGTCCCGGGAAAGGGACGCCCGCATCGCTTCGGCCCCGCCCGGCACAGGGCCTCACGCCGCCTGGCGACGGAGCGTCTGCCACGACCGGTAGGTGACGGAGCGCCACAGCCATTCCAGCGGACCGAACCGGTAGCGCTTCAGCCACCACAGGCTGAAGGCGACCTGTAGGCCGGCTAGCGCCAGCGCCAGCCCGAAGTCGGCGGCCTGGCCGACATGCCCGATCAGGCCGAGGCCGAAGCCGTCCAGCACCAGGACGTAGAACACGCTCTGCAGCACGTAGTTGGTCAGCGCCATCCGGCCGAACGCCGCCAGGCCGCGCAGGCGTTCTTGCCCGCCCGGACGGCACCCGGCCAGCACCAGCAGGCTCGCGTAGCCGGATGCCAGCACCGGCAGGGCGGCGTCCTCGAGCAGCTCCAGGACGGGGCCGGCGGGATGGGGATGGGCGGCCACGAGCACCGCCCGCAGCGGGCGCAGCAGGGCGAGCGCCAGGCCGATCGGCAGGCCGATCGCGGCCGCCCGGCGGAACACCGGCAGGTGTCGTTCGGGCGCCTGAAGCCAGCCCGTGCGGTGGAGCCAGGCGCCGAACAGGAACTGGCCCAGGATCAGCGGCCAGGCGGTGAGCACGAACGGCGTGGTGTAGAACAGCAGGGCGCGCTCGCGCACGAGCTCCAGCAGCAGCCGGTAGTCGCCGCTGCCGAGCGCCTGCCAGGCGACCTGCCGTTGCGCGGCGAGCGAGGCGGAGATCGCCGCTCCGGCTTCGCGTCCCCCCGGAAGGTGCAGCGCCAGCGGCAGCAGCTGTCCGGCCAGGAGCATGAGGGCGCCGCCCAGCGACGCCAGCAGCCATCCCGGCCAGCGCCGGGTGAGCAGCAGCACGAAGCCGACCAGGGCGTAGTCGTGCAGGATGTCGCCCCACCACAGCAGCACGAAGTGGGCGATGCCGAACACGGCCAGGGCGGACAGCCGCCGGGCGTACACGGCGGTCGCGTCGTCGCGCCGCTCCGACAAGCGGTCGACGAACACGGCGAAGCCGAAGCCGAACAGGATGCCGAACAGGGTCTGCGCCTTGTCGAGCATCAGCCACTGCCCGCCGAAGCCGATCACCCGGTCTAGTGGAGCGGTCCAGAGCTGCCGGAGCCTGTCGGACGGGGTCGCGAAGTCGGTGATGGCATACAGGTTCATCCAGGCCACGCCGAACAGGGCGAAGCCGCGGATGACGTCCACGTGGTGGATGCGCCGGTTCTCGGCGATCGGCGCCGCGTCCGGTGCCGCCGGGGCGACGCCGCGGCTGAAGGCGTGCTGGATGAGCATGTTTGGTGTCCAGGGATCGAGGGCTCGGATCCCGGTTCGTGCCCGGTGCGGGCGGCGACCGGAATTCTTGACGGGCGCGGACCGCATGTGCAGGACTGCACACGTATGGACTGGGAGGACCTGAAGCACCTGGCGGCGTTCGCCGAGCGCGGCAGCCTGTCGGCGGCGTCGCGCGTGCTCGGCGTGGACCATGCGACGGTGGGGCGCCGCATCGCCGCGCTGGAGCGCACGCTGGGCACGGAGCTGCTGGATCGCCGCGGGCGGCGCGTCGCCCTCAGCAAGGCGGGCCGGATCGTCGCCGACGCCGCGCTGCGGGTGGATGCGGAAGCGCGCACGGTGCTGCGCACGGCGCGCGCCCTGCACGCGCCGGTGGACGGCGACGTGCGCGTCAGCGCGCCGCCCGGCCTCGCCAGCCACTTCCTGGCGCCCCGGCTGGCACCGCTCCGCCGGCTGCATCCGGCCCTCCGCCTGGAGCTCGCCGGCGAATCCCTCGCCGCGTCGCTCGGGCGCCAGGAGGCCGACATCGCGGTGCGCTTGAGCCGGCCGGACGAGGCCGCGGTCGCCGTGCGCCGGGTCGGCATGATGGCGTTCGGCCTGTTCGCCGCTCCCGACTACCTCCGGCGGCGGGGCGGCGACGCGGCCTGGGAGTTCATCGCCTTCGGCAGGACGCTGGAGGGGGTGGCGCAGCAGGCCTGGCTGCTCGGGATCGCGGGCGCGCGTCCGATCGTGTTCCGCGGCAGCGACCTGGCGATCCAGCTGGCCGCCGCCCGTGCTGGGCTGGGCGTGGCGGCGCTGCCCTGCTTCATGGCCGCGGACGATCCGGGCCTGTCCGCCGTGCCGGCCCCCACCGAGCTGCGACGCGAGATCTGGCTGGTGGTGCACGCCGACCTCCGGCGGACGCCGGCGATCCGCGCGGTGCTCGACCTCCTGGCGCAGGTGTTCCACGAGGGACGCCTGGTGCTCGATCCGCAGGCGCCGGACCTCGTCGCGGACGAGGGCGATCGGGAACGGTGAGGCCTGCCTCCCCGGGGGTCAGCCGGCACGGTCGAAGGTGCGGGCCAGGCCCTCGCGCAGCGGGATCGGCGCCACGCCGAGCTTGCCACGCATGGGGGCGACGTCGAACGCCTTGTTCTCCAGCAGGCGGCGGATCTCGTCGGGCCCGATGCGCGGCAGGCGCGGGATGGGCCGGGACAGCAGGGCGGCGGCCATCAGCAGGAACGCCGGGACCGGCAGCACCGGTCGCGGCGGCAGCCCGGCCGCCTCGGCCACGGCGGCGAGGAAGTCGCGATACGGCATCGCGTCCGGCCCCGCCACCACCAGCGCGTGCGGGCCGTGCCAGTCGCGGTCCAGCGCGGACAGGATCGAGGCGGTCAGGTCGGACTGGTGGATCGGCTGCACCAGGGCGCGGCCGCCGCCGGGCAGGGGGGCGAATGGCAGGCGGCGGAGCAGGGCGGCCAGGCGCCGGACGTTGTTCTCGCCTTCCGCACCGTAGATCATGGTCGGGTGCAGGATCACGCCGTCGCGGCCGGATGCCAGCAGGGCGCGCTCGCCGGCCAGGACGCCGTTGCCGTGCGCGTCGGGCCAGCGGGTGAACTTGCGGGTGCTGCCGAGGAACACCAGGCGGGCGCCGGGCGGAGCGGCCTCCAGCACCTGGGGAGCGTGGCGGGCGTGCGCGGTGCTGACCACGCGCCGGG
>CAXUEL010000284.1:0-3602 GCA_964249915.1 uncultured Acetobacteraceae bacterium
GAGCCTGCCCGCCGCCGCCGCCGCCGCCGCCGCCGCCGCCGTCGACGGCGCCGCGAACGCGACGCAGCTGCTGATGATCGTGCAGGACGCCTCGCACGGGGAGGCCGGACTGTGCGCGCTGCGTGCGCTGGAGCAGATGGCGAGCGATCCCGCCCTGTCCTGTCACGTCGTGATCTGCCACGACGGGCCGCTCGCGGCGAGGATGGAGTCGCTGGTCCCGACCCTGGTGCTGTCGCCGGACCGGTGGTCGGACGGCGCGGTCCGGCGCGACCAGACGGCCGACATCCTTCATTCCTTCCGCGACCACGACCCGCGCGGCGTGGTGCTGGTCAACAGCACCGCCGCGGCCGGCGCCGCGGTGCTCGCCGGGCAGCTCGGGCTGCGGACGCTGGCCTGGCTGCACGAGGTGCCGGTGACGATCGACAGCGTGCATGGCGGCGACGAGACCATGCAGGCGTTGTCGGGGGTGGCGTTCCGCATCCTCACCCAGTCGGAGGCGGACCGGGACGCGCTGGTCCGGCACTACCGGCTGCCGCCGGGACAGGTCGCTTCGCTGGCCGACGGGGTGACGCTGATGCCGGCGAGCCTGGATTCCCGCGTCGCCAGCCTGGAGCTGCGCGAGGCGCTGGGACTGCCGCCGGACGCGCTGGTGGTGCTGGGTCGCGGCGGCATCGAGTTCCGCAGCGGCACCGACCTGTTCGTCCGCATCGCCCGGGAGGTGATCGGCCGCGCCGGGCGCGAGGCGGCGGCCGGCAGCGCCCTGCGGCAGGCCTTCTTCCTGTGGCTGGGCGAGACCTGCGACCCGCTGTTCGCGGCACTCTGCCGGCACGACGTCGACCGGCTCGGCCTGTCGGAGCGGGTGCGGCTGATCGACCCGCAGCAGGCGCCGGCCCGGATCCTGCCCGGCGCCGACCTGTTCCTGCTGACCGCGCGCGACGGGGCGTCCGGTGCGGCGATCCTGGAAGCGCAGGGCAGCGGCCTGCCGGTGATCGGCTTCGACGGCTGCGGCCAGTCGATCGGCGCGGAGGAGCGCGCGGACCTGGTCGAGGTCGGCTACCTGGACCTCGAGGCCATGAGCGACGCGATCATGACGCGCGGCAATCGGCCGGCCCGGCGCAACCGGGTTGGCCTGGAGACCAGGCAGTCGGGGCCGAGCTGGGCCGACTGGCACGCGGAGCTGCGACTGCTGCTGGCACAGGAGGGTGTGCGCGCCGGCGCCGGCCGGAGCTGAACGAGGCAGGACGTGGTCGAACGACCCTGCTTCAGGCGAGCGGCAGCAGGTCCGGGCCGAACGCGTACGGCAGCAGCTCGTCCAGGCTGCGCACCAGCAGCACGGCGCCGGACGCGTCGACCATGCGCAGCGGGGTGTCGGGCTCGGCGAACTCGCGTATCTTCTGGCGGCAGCCGCCGCAGGGGACGCAGGCCGCGCTGCCGCCGGCTGCGACCACCACCGCCTTGATCCGCCGGCTGCCGGACAGCACCAGGGCGGCGACGGCGCCCGCCTCGGCGCAGGTCCCCTCGGGATAGGCGGCGTTCTCGACGTTGCACCCGGCGTGGACGATCCCGCGCTCGCACAGCAGGGCGGCGCCGACGCGGAACCGCGAGTAGGGCGCGTGCGCCCGCTCCCGCGCCGCCAGCGCCGCCTCGATCATGCCGTCCACCGTCATCCTCCCGCCCCGCAGCCTTCAGCCTACCCCGCATCCCGCGGCCGGTGCCACCGGCCCGGGAACGCGGCACTTGGAGGACGGCAGGTCGATCCCTATCCTGCCGGCATGGCCAGCGCCACGACCCGTTCCCTTGTCGAGCCCGACCCGACCGTGGCGGAGCTGGTGGCAGCGCGTCCGCAGCTGCGCCTGGACCCGTTCGAGGGGCTGATGCTGGAGGGGGTGGCGCTCGGTGCGATCGCCGCCGAGCTCGGCACGCCCACCTGGGTGACCGGCGCCGGCACCCTGCGCGACCGCTACCGCCGCCTGTCGGCCGCCCTGGACGAGGCCGGGCTCGACGCGCGGCTGCACTACGCGGTCAAGGCGAACGACCACCTGGCGGTGCTGCGCGTGCTGTCCGCCGAGGGCGCCGGCGCCGACGTGGTCAGCGGCGGCGAGCTGCACCGGGCACTCGTGGCCGGGATCGCGCCGGAGCGGATCGTGTTCTCCGGCGTCGGCAAGTCCGACGACGAGCTGATGCTGGCGCTGCGGTCGCGGGTCGCGCAGGTCAACGTCGAAAGCCGGGAGGAGCTCGAGCGACTGTCGTTACTCGCCGCCGGCGCCGGCGGGACGGTGCGGGTGGCACTCCGGGTCAACCCCGACGTGGACGCCCATACCCACGCCAAGATCTCCACCGGCGGCGCCGGGACCAAGTTCGGCATCGCGCATGACGAGGCGGCCGGGCTCTACGCGCTGGCCGCAGGGCTCCCGGGGATCGAGCTGGTCGGCTTCGCGGTGCATATCGGCAGCCAGATCGCCGACCCGGCGCCGTTCCACGCCGCCTACGCCCGGGTCGCCGGGCTGGTGCGCCAGGTGCGCGAGGCGGGATGCCCGGTCTCGGTCGTCGACTGCGGCGGCGGCCTCGGCATCGGCTACCGCGACGAGCCCGCCGGATCGCCGCGGGCGCTGGCGCACGCGATCCGCCTGACCCTGGGCGGGCTCGGCCTGCGGCTGCTGGTGGAGCCGGGGCGCTGGCTGGCGGCGCCGGCCGGCGTGCTGCTGTCGCAGGTGATCCGGGTCAAGCGACAGGCCGGGGCGCCGCCGTTCGTGGTGCTGGACTGCGCCATGAACGACCTGCTGCGGCCGAGCCTGTACGACAGCTGGCACGGCGTGGTGCCGCTGTCGGCGCGCGACGCGGTGGCGCCGGCGGCACCGGCGCACCGGGGCGGGCCGGTCTGCGAGACCGGCGACATCCTGGCGCGCGACCGGCTGCTGCCGGCGCTCGGCTGCGGCGCACGGGTGGCGATCCTGGACACCGGCGCCTACGGTTCGGTGATGAGCTCGACCTACAACGCGCGACCGCTGGCGGCGCAGGCGCTGGTGGACGGTTCCCGCTGGGCCACCACCCGGGCGCGGCAGCCGGTGGCGGCGCTGTGGGAGGGGGAACGCGTGCCGGACTGGCTCGGGCGCGACGCCGACGGCACCGCCGGATGAGCCTGTCGCCTCCCGTTCCCGGCGCCCCGATGCCGCTGCTTGACCGGGCGCGACGCAGCGCCGGACGCGTGCTCTGGATCGAGCAGCTCTGGCCGGCGGTGCTGCCCGGGCTCGGCATCCTGCTCGGGCTGGTGGTGCTGTCGCTGCTGACCGTGCCGCAGCGGCTGCCGGTGTGGCTGCACGCCGTGCTGCTGCTGGCGACCGCCGCCGTGGTGGCGCGGCTGCTGCACCGCCGCCTGGGGTGCCTGCGCTCGCCCGCCGTGCCGGCACGGGACCGGCGCATCGAGCAGGCCTCGCGCCTGCCGCACCGCCCGGTGTCCACCCTGTCCGACCATCCGGTGCTGGCCGGCGGCCCGGACGGCGAGGCCGGCCTGATCTGGCAGGCGCACCTGCGGCGCACCGAGGCCGGGCTGCAGCAACTGTCTGCCGGTGCGCCGCACCTCGGCCTGCGCGCGCATGACCGGC
>CAXUEL010000284.1:3612-4152 GCA_964249915.1 uncultured Acetobacteraceae bacterium
GCTCGGCGCGAGGCCGCTGCTCCAGGCCTGGATCACCCCGCCGGCATAGTCCGGCGGCGCGCCGGTCTTCCTCACCGACCCGAACGGACGCTACGTGGTGCCGTCCGGTGCGCGCCTGAGCGCCAGCCTGACCGGCACCGCCGCCCGGCCGGCGCTGACCCTGCGCGGGTCGGGATCCGGACGCTTCCAGGCCCTGTCCGACCGGAGCTGGACCCTGGACCGGGTGCTCACGGTCGACACCGCGGTGGTCGTGCGCGCCGCCGGCTACCGGCTGGCGGACTGGCACATCACGGTGCAGCCGGTGCCGATGCCGGTGGCGCGCTGGAACGGCGCGCCTGGTGCTGCCACCGACCTCGCCTGGCACACCAGGCTGCCGTGGTCGGTGTCGCACCGCTACGGCGTGGCCACGCTGACCGCCGAGCTGCGCCTGGCGGAGGGTGCCGGCGCGGGACGCGTGCTGCGCGTGCCGATCCCGCTGCCGGGACGGCCCACCGCGGCGCACGGCGTCGCCACGCCCGACCTGTCCGCCGACCCGTGGGC
>CAXUEL010000285.1:0-4142 GCA_964249915.1 uncultured Acetobacteraceae bacterium
CGGTGATGAAGGGCCTGCCGCTCGCCTATGCCAAGGACATGCAGGAGGACAAGGAGCCGGTGTTCGGTGCCACCGAGGCGGTGTCGCTGTGCCTCGCCGCGACCGACGGCATGGTGCGCGACATGGTGGCACGGACCGACCGGATGCGGGCGCTGGCCGGCTCCGGCCATGCCACCGCGACCGACCTCGCCGACTGGCTGGTGCGCGTGCCGAGGCTGCCGTTCCGCACCGCGCACCACGTCACCGGCCGGCTGGTGGCGCGCGCCGAGGCACGCGGCGTCGAGCTGGCGCAGCTCAGCCTGGACGAGATGCGGGCGGAGGAGCCGGGCATCACCGCGGACGTGTTCGCGGTGCTGACGGTGGAAGCCTCGATCGCCTCGCGCACCAGCGAGGGCGGCACCGCGCCGGACAACGTCCTCAGGCAGGCGGCCGGCTGGATCGCCCGCCTGCAGCCGGAGCCGGCCTCGTGAGGGCGGCGGCGATCCTGCTGGTCTGCGCCGGCCTGGCGCTGGGACTGGCCGGCTGCGGCAAGAAGGGCGCGCCGGAATCGCCTGGACCGGGCAACCGGATCACCTACCCGCGGAGCTATCCGACCGAGTGAACGCGTCCGACGGCGGGCCGAGCGGCACCGCGACGCCGCCCGCACCGCCGGCCGACGCCGCGATCTGCACCCCGATCGCGGCCCAGCGCCCGTCGGGCTGCCGCCACAGCAGCGGCGCGCCGCTGGTGCCGCGCGTGGCGTCGCAGTCATGCGCCAGCAATGGACGTCCCGCGCCGTCCGTCACCCGGCCGGTCAGGGTGCAGCCGGGGTCCGCCACCACGCGCTCGTCGCGGTCCTGCCCGTAGCCGCCGAGCCGCACCGGCAGCGGGCCCGCCGGCGCAGACATGGTGCCGAGCACCGCCGACTCCGGTGCCACGTCGTGGTCCAGCACCAGCACCGCGCGGTCGGCACCGCCGCTGCCCGCCTCGTCCAGCGGCTGGTAGCCCTCCGCCACCCGGAACGCCGACACGCGCGCGTGCGCCCGGTAGCGCCCGGCGTCGTAGCCGACCAGCACGTGCACCGAACCCGGCTGGATGAAGCGGCGGACCCGCGGCAGGAACAGGCAGTGCGCCGCGGTCATCACCACGCGGGGCGCCACCAGGAAGCCGCTGCACCGCTCGCCGAGCTCGGTCTGCACGCGTGCCAGCGCGGTCCAGGGTGCCTGGTCCAGCGGCACCGGAACCCGGCGGTCGACCGCGCCAACTCCCGGCCGCAGGGGCAGGACGGAGCCGGCCGACGCAGTCTGGGCAAAGGCTAGTGTGGCCAGGACGACAACACCCGGACGCTTAATCATTTCTTATCGATTCCGAATCAATATTCCTGCCATCAGCCCGCCATGAACCCGCCGTAGAATATGGGACGTGGCCTGAACAGCCAGGGAGGACCTGCGTGACGAAGAGCGACGCTGCCGCCGCCGAACGGCCGAGCCTGCCGCCCAGCCTGGAGCGGATCGTCGTGCGCGCCCTGTCGCGGCCGACGACCGCGGGATCGCGCGGCAGCTGGTCGGACGCTGCGAAACACCGCCTCTACGCACGCATGTTTCCCGACCAGTCCACTGCGAGCACGGTGACCCATGTCAAGCCAGCTGCCTGAGCCACGACGCGGGGTGATCGTGATCCATCCCTTCGGCCGATATCGCGAGGCCCAGTTCCTCGACGACCCGGCGGAGATCGAGCAGCTGATTGCGGACGGGGAAAGCTGGCGTGTCGCCGACGCGACGCTGGTCGGCGCCCAATCCTGAGGCGCCCAGTCCTGAGGCGCACGGTCCTGATGCGTCCAGTCCCGGCGGTGAGACCTAGGTGCCGATAAAGGCAACGAGGTCGGCGTTCAGCCTGTCCTTCTCCGTATAGAACAGGCCGTGCGGCGCGCCCTTGTACTCGAGCAGTTGCGCACCGGCGATTGACGCCGCCGCCCGCTGTCCCGACACCTCCGACGGCACCGTGGCGTCGGACGTGCCATGGATCACCAGGGTCGGCACCTGCACCGTCGCCATGTCGGCGCGGAAGTCGGTCTCGGAGAACGCGCGCACGCAGTCCAGCGTCGCCAGCGGCGAGGCCTGCAGCGCCATGTCGCTGCACCATTCGAGCAGCTCGGCCGATACCGGCGAGCTGAGCAGGCCGGCGCCGAAGAACGCCTTGCCGAACGTCGCGAGAAAATGCGGACGGTCTGCCTGGAGCTGCTCGACCATGGCGTCGAACACGCTGCGGTCCACGCCGTCCGGGTTGTCCGCCGTCTTCAGAAGGAACGGCGTCACCGACGCCACCAGCACAGCGCGCGACACGCGCGCGCTGCCGTGCCGCGCGAGGTAGCGCACCACCTCGCCGCCGCCCATCGAGAACCCGACCAGGGTGACGTCGCGCAGGTCGAGCGCCTCCAGAAGAGCCGAGACGTCGTCTGCGAGAACGTCGTAGCCGTAGCTGCCGGCGTTCTGGCCGGAACGCCCGAACCCGCGCCGGTCGGGGGTCACGACGCGCAGGCCGCGACGGACCATCGGGACCGTCTGGTATTCCCACATGTCGGCGTTCAGCGGCCAGCCGTGGAGCAGGACGACCGGCGGTCCCGATCCCCAGTCCTTGTAGAAGAGGTCGGTGCCGTCTGCGGCCTTGACGAAGGGCATCTCGGGGATCCTGTTCCGGGCTCACCCAACGGATCAGGAGGTGATCAAGTTCCCGAGATGTTCCGGGTGACCTTAATCATCTCTTAAGCACGCCTCGTCACCTTCGGCCCCGGAGCAGCACGAGGCGAGGCCATGGACGCGATCACGCACGAGGCAGTCATGTTCCCTGCCGGGCACATCGTCGCCACCGATGCGACCGTCGTGCGCCCGGAAGCGGCGGGGTGGATCGGCGTCGCGCCGCTGACGTCGCCGGTCCCGCTGCTCGACCGGTTCGCGCTGGCGGCGATCCGCCTGCTGTTCGACCGCGGCTGGTACCTGCTGCGCTATCCGGACGTCGCCGAGTCCGGCATCGACCCGTTCGACCACTTCCTGACCTCCGGACTGGCGGAAGGCCGGTCTCCCTGCATCCTGTTCGACCCGGCCTTCTACCTGGACCAGCCCGGCGCGCCGGACACCAGCGGGTTCCTGTTCCTGCACTACCTCACGGTCGGCGTCCGGCTGGAGATCGATCCGCATCCGCTGGTCGATGCCGGCTTCTACGCGTCGCAGCCTCCGCGGCTCAAGCCGGGCACCAACCCCCTCACCCACCTGCTCGGCTCCGGCCGGCGCGAGAACCGTCGGCCCAACCCGCTGTTCGACATCGCCTATTATCGCCGGCAGAACCGCACGCTGGACCGCAGCGTGCATCCCCTGGTGCACTATGCGGCGTCGGGCTGGCGGGACCGGCTGCAGCCGCATCCGCTGTTCGATCCCCTCACCTACGCGGAGGACCGTCCGGACGTGTCCGGGGTCGGCCTCGACCCGCTCGCGCACTACCTCCGTTCCGGCCACCGTGAGGGCGCCAGGCCGAGCTGGCTGTTCGACCCGGTGCACTACCTCGCCGGCTGCCCGGATGCCGTGACGCCGGCCGAAGCGCTGCTGCACTTCGCGACGTTCGGCTGCGGCCCCGGCCGGTCGCCCAACGCCCTGTTCGACGACGCCCACTACGTGCGCGAGCACCCCGACGTCGCCCGCTCCGGCATGGACCCGTTCCTGCACTTCCTGGAGTTCGGCCTGTCCGAGAACCGCGATCCGCATCCGCTGTTCGACAGCTGGTTCTATCGCGGCCAGAACGCCGACGTGGCGGACAGCGGCATGCCGCCCTTCCTGCACTACCTCCGCTACGGCGCCTGCGAGGGCCGCGACCCGAACCCGTTCTTTCCGGCGGCTGCCTATCTCGACCGGCATCCGGAGGCGCGGGCGAACCCGGCCGGCCCGCTGGCGCACTTCCTGGCGACGCCGGAGGCGCATCTGGAACGGCTCAGCGACGGGTTCGACCCGGCCTACTACCGGTCCTGCTACCCCGCCTGCGCCGAGGCCGCCGCGCGCGGCGTGCCGCCGCTGAGCCACTACCTGTCCGGCGGACGCAGCCGGACCGTCTCGCCGCTGCCGTTGCCGCTCGACTGGCACCCGTGGAGCCTGCCCGCCGCCGCCGCCGCCGCCGCC
>CAXUEL010000286.1:0-4130 GCA_964249915.1 uncultured Acetobacteraceae bacterium
CTTCGGCCGCTCCACCCCGGTGGACCTCGAGTACAGCCAGGTCGAGAAGGTCTGACGCGGCCGGCAGCCGTCAGGTCGCTGGCGGTTCCGGCGCCAGCAGCGCGGCCGGGGCCGGGCCAAGCAGGCGCGCGTCCCGGGCGGCCTGGTCCGCCACCTCGCCCAGCAGCTGGCTGAGGCCGGCGACCAGCGCGTCCACGTTCGGACCGCTCGGCGCCACGACCAGGTGCAGCGCGTGGCTCCCGCCAGGCGCGCCGTCCGGGCGCGTCACCGACAGGGTGGCGGTGATCCCGACGTTGCCGGCCGCATCCTGGGCGAACTGGCCGATGTCCAGCTCCAGCACCGCCTGCGCCTCGGTCGAGATGGCGCCGGCCTCCGTGAACACGGTGGTGCCGGGCAGGCGCTGCTGCAGGTCCTGCGCCAGGGTCTGGCCGATCATGTCGCCGAGCGGCTCGCTCCAGGCGGCGTCGTGCGCCAGGGTCAGCTTGTAGCCGGGATCGCTGCGGACGATGTAGTCGCGGTCCAGGCTGCTCGCCACCGCCGGCGTGCGCAGCTTCAGGGACAGCGGGCCGCCGCCCTGCGCCGTCCCCGGCCACGGCTTCAGGGTGTAGTAGTCGGGCTCGGACGAGCCGCACCCGGCCAGCGGCAGCAGGCCCAGCAACGCAAGGACTGGCAGCCTAGAGACTGGCAGCGCCAGGCCCAGCACTGCCCGGACCGGGACGATCCCCCTCGGCGGACGCCTCATGAACGACCTCATGGCTTGCCTCGGCCGAGCAGCAGCGAGGACGGGTGGCGACTGATGAAGTCCGACAGCAGACGGATCGAGCGCGCGGTCTCGTTCAGCTGGTCCAGCGTCTGCTGCAGGCTGTGGTGGAAGTCGGAGTCGCCGCCATAGGAGGCGAGCGTCGCGTTGGCGTGGCTGACCGTCTGCTGCAGCTGGTCGGCGATCTGCGGCAGGCGCCGCAGCAGCGGCGTCAGGCCCTGGTCGGCGTGGGCGGTCAGGTGCTGCGCGCTCCGGAGCGTGTCGGTCAGCGCCGCGATCGCCTGCTTCAGCTGCGCGCCGTTGACCGTGCTGTCGGTATGGGCGAGCAGGTTGCTGAGGTTGTCGCCGATCTGCTGCAGCGGCATCGACGCGATCTTGTCGGCCACCGTGGACAGGCTGTCGACGATGCCGCTGATGCCGCCGGACTTGCTCGGCAGCACGATCGCGTTGCCCTCGTGGCCGAGCTTCTCCGGCGGGGCGTTCGGCACGAAGGCGAACGAGATGATCGACGAGCCGGTCAACAGGTTGCCGGTGTCTGTCTCGGCGCGCAGCCCGTTGTCGACCAGCGCCTGGGTGACGTTGCCGATGGCGCCGCTGTCGATCTCCTCCTCGGAGAACACCCGCTCCGGCTGGACCTCCATCGCCACGCGCACCTGGGCGTTGCCGGTCTTCGGATCGACCTGCAGCTTGACCTCGGTCACGTTGCCGACCTGCAGCCCGAACATGTCCACCGGGCTGCCTGCGGCCAGGCCCTTCACCGAGTTCTTGAAGTAGGTGACCATCGACAGCCGGTCGCGGTAGCTCGCGGTGTCGGCGTCGTCCTGGCTGGCATAGAGCTTGAACACCGCGTTGTCGGGCGCTTCCAGCGCCTGCGTGCCGCGCCGCTGCTCCGGCAGGCCGAACGCGACGCCGCCGGACAGCACCGCCTGCAGCGACTCGACCTTGAGGCGTAAGCCGCCGCCGGCGACGTCGACCCGCACCCCGGACACGTCCCAGAACCGGGTGTCGGCACGCAGGTAGTGGTCATAGGGCTCGCGGACGAACACCTGGATCGGGATCGGGCCGTGGCCGCCCGGCGGCATGGTGTAGCCCAGCACCTCGCCCACCGGCACGTCGCGGAAGAACACCGTGGAGCCCTGGCTCAGCGAGCCGACGTCGTCGCTCATCAGGGTGTAGGTACGGCCCGGCTCGTCGGACCGGACGCCGGGCGGCGACTCCAGACCCTTGAACACGTCCTGCGGCGGGCCGCCCGGGGCACCCGGATCGACCGCGATGTAGGCGCCGGACAGCAGGGTGTCGAGGCCGGAGATGCTGGCGCCGCTCAAGCGCGGCCGCACCACCCAGAACTGCGCGTTGGAGGTCAGGAACGGCTTGGCAGCCGCACTCATGCGCACCTGGATGTCGACCTGCTTGAGGTCGCGCGACAGCCCGACCGACTCCACCGTGCCGAGCGCCACCGCCTTGTGCTTGACCTGGGTCTGGCCGGCGGTGATGCCGTCCGCGGTCTCGAACTGCAGCGTGATCTCCGGGCCGCGCCGCGACAGCGTGGTCCAGCCAAGCCAGGCGGCGATCACCACCACCACGACCGGGATGACCCAGATCAGGGAGAAGCGCGCCGGGCGTATGACCGCCTGCGCGGTCTGGTCGTCGGGCTGGTCCTGAGCGTGCGGGCGGTTCGGATGCTCCTCGTGTCCACTCACGCGCTTAGCGACTCCATGCCCTTGTTCGGAAGCGACGCCGGTCCGGCCCGCTTCCTGCGCACCGGCGACGCCTGTGCCGCGCCGGGCAGCCGGATCGGCCCGTTCAGGCCGGCGGCGTCCCACATCACGCGCGGGTCGAAGCTGTCGGCGGCGAAGATGGTCAGCACCACCACGGACGCGAAGGCGACCATGCCGGCCTCGGCGTTGATGTTGGCCAGCCCGCCGAAATGCACCAGGGCGGACAGGATCGAGACCATGAACACGTCGATCATCGACCAGCGGCCGATGAAGTCGATCAGCCGGAACAAGCGCGACCGGTCAACCAGCCGCACCTCCGAGCCGCGCCAGGCGCCGAACGCCATCAGCGACAAGCCGGTGATCTTGAGCACCGGCACGGTGATGCTGGCGAAGAACACCAGCAGCGCCAGCGGCAGCATGTGCGCCTGATACAGCTCGATGACCCCGTTCAGGATGGTGTGGCCGCCGCCCCGGTTGAGCTTGATGATGGTCATGACCGGGAACAGGTTGGCCGGGATGTAGAGGATCACCGCGCAGCCGACCAGCAGCATGCAGCGCAGCACCGCCTGCGGCTTGCGCCGGCGGATCGAGGCGTCGCAGCGCGGGCAGCGCCCGAGCAGGTCCTCCTGCGGCAGGTCGCGCCGGCCGGTCATCACCAGCCCGCAGGTCGGGCAGCCGACCATCTGGCAGGCCGGCGGCAGCTCGATCTCGGACGCGTCCACGGTGGACAGGATCATGCGCCGGCCGTCCGCCCGGCGCACGAAGCGCGACACCTGCCGCTTGCGCCAGATCAGGTCGATGTCGACGGTGGAGTCCGTCGCCGCCATGGTCAGCATCAGCGCCGCCAGCGCGAACACCGCCGGGCCCAGGGTGACGTGGGCGAGGTCGATCAGCTTGGTATAGGCGACGAAGACGCCGAGCATGTAGACCTCGACCATGGACCAGGGCCGGAGCTGCTCGTAGCGTCGCATCAGCCGCGGCGCCCAGTCCGGCAGCTTTTGCCGCGACGCTCCCGCCAGCACCGCCAGCATCAGCGCGATCACCATCGGCGGCATGAGCACGGTCGCGATCGCCACCAGGATCGAGACCAGGATCCAGCCCTCCTGCCACAGCTCCACCGGGCCGGTCAGCAGCGTCACCTCGTGCACCCGCCCGTACAGGTCCAGCGTCATCAGCGGCAGCGTCGCCGCGACCAGGTAGAGCATGGCGGAGGCGATGCAGAACGCGAGCGGGGTGGCGACCGGCGGGTTGGTGCGCCGCCGTCCGAGACGCCCGTGGCAGCGGCCGCACTCGGCGACCTGGCCGGGCGCCAGGTCGGGCATGCGCTGGAAGTAGCCGCAGAAGGTGCACTCGACGAGGCCGTCCAGCGCATGCAGCTTGAGCGTGGGCTCCCGGCTGCTGCGCCGGCGGATCCGGAAGCCCTTCAGCTTCACCTTGGGCCGGAACCGCCTGGAACGCACGGAAACGGAGCCGGCAGCACTCATGCGCAGGAGAACCTCAAGGGACGACGCGGCGCCGATGGCCGCGCTGCCGGCACGATCGGGCCGGACGACCCATGTTGCGGTGCGGTCCGGGGCTTTGTATAGGTCTTGCGGACGCCGACATAGCTCAGGGGTAGAGCAACTGATTCGTAATCAGTAGGTCCTCGGTTC
>CAXUEL010000287.1:0-4097 GCA_964249915.1 uncultured Acetobacteraceae bacterium
CAAGACGCCGCGGCGCCGGCGGCCGGCGGCGTCTTGTCGCTGACCGGCGAGCCGTCCGGGTTGTAGCGCACCACCTTGACCTGGGCGACCGCCTTGTCCACCGCGGCGCGCACCGCGGTCTGGATCAGCTTCTGCCGGATCTGCACCGCCACGGTGTTGAACGCCGGCGGCGTGGAGATGCGGGTGTCGAGCACCTGGATCACGTGATAGCCGTAACGGGTGTGCACCGGGTGGTCCGACACCTGCCCCTTGCCCATGGCGAACGCGGCGGCCGAGAAGTCCGGCAGCATGTCGCCCTGCTTGAACCAGCCGAGGTCGCCGCCGCCGCTGGCCGCCGTGCCCTTGTCGGTCGAATACTGCTTCGCCAGGGCCGCGAAGTCGCCGCCGCCCTTCAGCTTCTTGATGATGTCGTTCGCGGTCTTCTCGTCCGCCACCAGGATGTGCCGCGCGTGCACCTCCTTCTCGCCCGGCTTGCCGGCATAGTCCTTGGCGTAGGCTGCCTTGATCGCGTCGTCGGTGATCTGCGGCCCGACGATCCGGGTCAGGTAGACGTTCTGCAGCGCCTGGTCGGCGGCGTTCTGCATCGCCTTCTGCGCGTCCGGGTCCTTGGCCAGCCCTTCCTTCTGCGCCTCAAGCAGCAGCGCCTTCTGGTCGACGAGCTGGTTCACGATCATCGGGAACAGCATCTGCGGCGGCATGCCGCGCACGTTGTCCGGCAGCGACTGCGCCGCCGCACGGACGCGGTCGAGGCGGATCGGGTCGCCGTTCACCGACGCCACCACCGGGTTCTCGCTCTTGGGCGCGGCGGGTGCGGCCGCGGCCGGCGTGGCGGCGGCATCCTTCTTGTGGGAAGGCGCAGCGAGTGACGTCGCAGAAACGAACAAGGCTGCCGCCGTGATGGCAGCAGCCGGGCTGGAAAGCCGCATGGACAGGGAACCCTCGAGTGACGCGTGCCCGATGATGGCAAAACTGCGCCGCCGTCACAAGCGACCCCCTCCGGGCATGGCCGCCGTCCCGGGCAGGATTGGTTGACCGGCGGCGGCCCCGGTCCTATCTGAACACCGCGTGACGCCCGGCTGCCGCCGGACACATCGATCGCGCGCAAGCGGCCCGGTCTGGGCGGCAAGTCCGGGGCAGCGGGTCCGGGGCGGTGGCGCGCCGGGACCGGTGTCGTCGGGGCCGGCTTCCAGGCAGCGCCGTGGGCGGACGCCATCCGGAAGAACTGCATGTTCGCTTCTCTCGCCCGCTCCCTGTTCGGCTCCGCCAACGACCGCTCGCTGCGCGCGCACCAGCGCCGGGTGCCGGAGATCAACGCGCTGGAGCCGCAGGTCCAGGCGCTGGACGACGCGGCGCTGACGGCCAAGACCGCGGAGTTCCGCACCCGCCTCGCCGACGGCGCCAGCCTGGATTCCCTGCTCCCCGAAGCGTTCGCCGTGGTGCGCGAGGCGTCGCGCCGGGTGCTCGGCCTGCGCCACTTCGACGTGCAGCTGGTCGGCGGCATGGTGCTGCATTCCGGCCGAATCGCCGAGATGCGCACCGGCGAGGGCAAGACCCTGGTCGGCACCCTGCCGGTGTATCTCAACGCGCTCGGCGGCAAGGGCGTGCACGTGGTCACCGTGAACGACTACCTCGCCCGCCGCGACTCCGAGGAGATGGGCCGCCTCTACGCCTTTCTCGGCCTGTCGACCGGGGTGATCGTCCCGAACCTGCCCGACGAGGAGCGACGCGCCGCCTACGGCTCCGACGTCACCTACGGCACCAACAACGAGTTCGGCTTCGACTACCTGCGCGACAACATGAAGTACCGGCTGGAGGACATGGTCCAGCGGCCGTTCAACTACGCCATCGTCGACGAGGTGGACTCCATCCTGATCGACGAGGCGCGCACGCCGCTGATCATCTCCGGCCCGGCCGAGGACAGCTCGGACCTGTACCGACGCGTCGATTCGGTGGTGGCCGAACTGGCGAAGGACGCGTCCACCTACGACAAGGACGAGAAATTCCGCACCGTGATCCTGACCGAGCACGGCACCGAGACGGTGGAGGAGATGCTGCGGGAGGCCGGCATCGTGTCCGAGGGCGGGCTCTACGACGTCGCCAACATCTCGGTGGTGCACCACGTCCAGCAGAGCTTGCGCGCCCACACCCTGTTCTCGCGCGACGTCGACTACATCGTACGCGGGGCCAAGGTGGTGATCATCGACGAGTTCACCGGCCGCATGATGGAAGGCAGGCGCTACGGCGACGGCCTGCACCAGGCGCTGGAGGCCAAGGAGCACCAGGAGATCCAGCAGGAGAACCAGACGCTGGCCTCCATCACCTTCCAGAACTACTTCCGGCTCTACCCCAAGCTGTCCGGCATGACCGGCACGGCGATGACGGAAGCCGACGAGTTCGCCGAGATCTACAAGCTCGACGTGGTCGAGATCCCGACCAACGTGCCGGTGGTCCGCCAGGACGGCGACGACGAGGTGTACCTGTCCGAGCAGGACAAGTTCCTCGCCGTCACCGGCCTGATCAAGGAGATCCACGCCACCGGACAGCCGATCCTGGTCGGCACCACCTCGATCGAGAAGAGCGAACACCTGTCCGGCCTGCTCAAGGCGGAGGCGATCCCGCACAGCGTGCTCAACGCCCGCTTCCACGAGATGGAGGCGACCATCATCGCCCAGGCGGGCGCGCCCGGCGCCATCACCATCGCCACCAACATGGCCGGGCGCGGCACCGACATAAAGCTCGGCGGCAACGTCGAGATGCGGATACGCCAGGAGCTGGCCGACCTGCCGGAGCCGGAGCGCTCCACCCGGGAGGCAGCGCTCCGCGAGCAGGTCGCCGCCTGGCACGAGGTGGTGAAGCAGGCGGGCGGCCTGTTCGTGGTCGGCACCGAGCGGCACGAGAGCCGCCGAATCGACAACCAGCTGCGCGGCCGCGCCGGCCGTCAGGGCGACCCCGGCGCGTCGCGCTTCTTCCTGTCGCTGCAGGACGACCTGATGCGGATCTTCGGCTCCGACCGCATGGCCGGGATGCTGCAGAAGATGGGGCTGAAGCCGGGCGAGGCGATCATCCACCCCTGGATCAACCGGGCGCTGGAGAAGGCGCAGAAGAAGGTCGAGGCGCGCAACTTCGACACCCGCAAGAACCTGCTCAAGTACGACGACGTGAACAACAGCCAGCGCAAGGAGGTGTACGCCCAGCGCCGCGAGTTCATGTCGGCCGACGACGTGTCCGAGATCGTCGCCACCATGCGCGCCGAGCTGGTCGAGCAGCTGGTGCGCGCGCACGTCCCCGAGCGCGCCTTCGCCGAGCAGTGGCAGAGCGCCGAGCTGGCCGCCGAGCTGAAGCGCCTGCTCGCCCTCGACCTGGCCGTGGAGGCCTGGGCCGCCGAGGACGGCATCGGCCTGAACGAGGTGCTGGAGCGCGCGCTCGCCGCCGCACGGGAGGCCGCCGCCGCGCGCGCCGCCAATTTCGGCCCCTCGGTGATGCGCTACGTCGAGAAGCAGCTCCTGCTCGGCACCCTGGACACGGTGTGGAAGGAGCACCTGCTGCTGCTGGACCAGCTGCGCCAGGGCATCTCGCTCCGCGCCTACGGCCAGAAGGACCCGCTCAACGAGTACAAGAACGAGGCCTTCACCTTGTTCAACGTCATGCTCGACGAGCTGCGCGAGCGGGTGACGACGATGCTGTCCCGCGTCGAGCTCGGGCCCCCGCCGGACGATCCGTTCCCCAGCCAGTTCCAGGGCCAGCTCCAGGGCCAGGCCGCCCTCGCGGCGATGCCGATGCACCCGCAGGAAGCGGCGCGCGAGCTGGCGATGGCAGGCGGTCCGGCCCCGTTCGCCGGCGCCAGCCTGCAGGCGACCGTCGAGCCGCCGCCCGACGCGGTGCACCTGGCGCCGCGCCATCCCATCCTGACCGCCGATCCCGCGAGCTGGATCGACACCCCGCGCAACGCCTCCTGCCCATGCGGGTCGGGTGCGAAGTACAAGCACTGCCACGGCCGCGTCGCCTGACGCAGCCAGCACCGAACAGGCGACCATGGCCGGCCATTCCCAGTTCAAGAACATCATGCACCGCAAGGGCGCGCAGGACGCCCGCCGCGC
>CAXUEL010000288.1:0-4096 GCA_964249915.1 uncultured Acetobacteraceae bacterium
GGAGATCGTGAACACGGCGAAGCGTACGGGTGCGCGGGTTCGGGGTCCGATCCCGCTGCCGACGCATATCGAGAAGTTCACCGTCAACCGGTCGCCGCACGTGGACAAGAAGAGCCGCGAGCAGTTCGAGATCCGGACGCATCGCCGCCTGCTCGACATCGTGGAGCCGACGCCGCAGACGGTGGACGCCCTCATGAAGCTCGACCTCGCCGCCGGCGTGGACGTCGAGATCAAGCTGTAAGGGGCCCGAGCGATGCGAACCGGATTGATCGCGACCAAGCTGGGCATGTCCCGGATCTTCAGGGACGACGGCACGCACGTGCCGGTCACCGTGCTGCACCTCGACGCGGTGCAGGTTGTGGACACGCGCACGGTCGAGCGCGACGGCTATACCGCCGTGCAGCTCGGCATCGGCACGCCCAAGGTGAAGAACGTGTCCAAGCCAAATCGCGGGCATTTCGCCCGGGTGAAGGTGGAGCCGAAGCGCAGGCTGGCGGAGTTCCGCGTGTCCGAGGATGCGGTGCTGGAGGCGGGCGGCACGTTGTCCGCCGCGCACTTCGTGGTCGGGCAGAAGGTCGACGTGACCGGAACCAGCAAGGGCAAGGGCTTCGCCGGCGGCATGAAGCGCTGGAACTTCCGCGGCTTGGAAGCCTCGCACGGCGTCTCGGTCAGCCACCGTTCGCTCGGCTCGACCGGCAACCGGCAGGATCCGGGGCGCACCTTCAGGAACAAGAAGATGCCGGGTCATCTCGGCCACGAGCGGGTCACCACTTTGAACCTTGAGGTGGCGCTGGTGGACGTCGAGAAGAACCTGCTGATGATCCGCGGTGCGATCCCGGGTGCGAAGAACGACTTCGTGCTGGTGCGCGACGCGGTCAAGAAGGCACGGCATGCGGACGCGCCGTACCCGGCAGCCCTCGTGGCCGCCGGCTGAGGAAGAGAAACGATGGACGTCGACATCAGGACCCTCGACAACGGCAGCGCTGGCTCAGCCAGCCTGCCGGACGAGATCTTTGCGACCACTCCGCGCGCCGACATCATGGCGCGCGTGGTGCAGTGGCAGCTCGCCAAGCGCCGTGCCGGCACCCACAAGGTGAAGGGCATGGGCGAGGTGTCGGGCACGACCCGCAAGCCATACAAGCAGAAGGGCACCGGCAACGCCCGTCAGGGCTCGCTGCGCGCGCCGCAGTTCCGCACCGGCGGCGCCGTGCACGGGCCGGTGGTGCGCAGCCACGGCTTCGACCTGCCCAAGAAGGTGCGTCGCCTCGGCCTGATCTCGGCGCTGTCGCAGAAGCTGGCGGACGGCAAGCTGGTGGTGCTCGAGGAGGCGGCCGGCCTGGTCCGCACCGCGGAGCTGGCAGCGAAGCTGAAGGTGCTCGGCTGGACCTCGGCGCTGATCGTGGACGGCACCGTGGACGAGGGCTTCCTGCGCGCGGCGCGCAACATCCCCAAGATCGACGTGCTGCCGTCAGTCGGCGCCAACGTCTACGACATCCTCAACCACGAGGTGCTGGCGATCACGCGCGCCGGCGTCGAGGGCCTGAAGGAGCGCCTGGCATGACCGACATCCTGGGCCTGCGCAGGCAGGCGGAGCGCCTGTCGCGCGAGGCGATGTACGACATCGTGCGCGCCCCGGTGATCACCGAGAAGGCGACGGCGCTGTCGGAGCGGAACCAGGTGGTGTTCCGGGTGGCGATCGATGCCAACAAGCTGCAGATCAAGGCGGCGGTCGAGGGGCTGTTCGGGGTCAAGGTGCTGGGCGTGAACACGCTGGTGCAGAAGGGCAAGACCAAGCGCTTCCGCGGCCGTCCCGGCGTCCGGTCAGACGTGAAGAAGGCGTACGTGCAGCTCGCGGAAGGTCAGTCGATCGACCTGTCCGCGCGGCTCGCCTGACGCGAGGTAGAATTTCATGGCGCTCAAGCATTTCAAGCCGGTCACGGCCTCGCTCCGCGGCACGGTCCTGATCGACCGTCGCGAGCTGTGGAAGGGCGTGCCGGTCAAGACCCTCACCGAGGGCAAGCACCGCACCGGCGGCCGCAACAACCACGGCCGCACGACGTCGTTCTTCCGTGGCGGCGGGCACAAGAAGACCTACCGCTACGTCGACTTCAAGCGACGCAAGTTCGACGTGGTCGGCACGGTGGAGCGGCTGGAGTACGATCCGAACCGCACCGCTTTCATCGCGCTGGTGAAGTATGCCGACGGCGAGCTGGCCTACATCCTGGCGCCGCAGCGCATCAGGGCGGGCGACCAGGTGGTGGCCGGCGCCAGGGTTGACATCAAGCCGGGCAACGCGATGCCGCTGGCAGCGATCCCGGTCGGCACCATCGTGCACAACATCGAGCTGAAGCAGGGCGCCGGCGGCAAGGTGGCGCGCTCCGCCGGCACCTATGCGCAGCTGGTGGGCAAGGACAGCGGCTATGCCCAGGTCAAGCTGCAGTCCGGCGAGCTGCGCGTGGTGCGCGGCGAGTGCATGGCGACGGTCGGCGCGGTGTCGAACCCCGACAACATGAACCAGAGCATCGGCAAGGCCGGTCGCGCACGCTGGATGGGCCGCCGTCCGCACAACCGCGGCGTGGTGATGAACCCGGTCGACCATCCGCACGGCGGCGGCGAGGGCCGCACCTCCGGTGGCCGCCACCCGGTTACGCCGTGGGGCAAGCCGACCAAGGGCTACAAGACGCGTGTCAACAAGCGCACCGACAGCCTGATCATCCGCCGTCGCAAGACTGGCAAGTAGGAGGGCGCGCAGCAATGGCACGTTCCGTCTGGAAAGGCCCGTTCGTGGACGGGTATCTGCTGAACAAGGCCGAGGCCTCGCGCTCGTCGGGCCGCAACGAGGTGATCAAGATCTGGTCGCGGCGGTCGACGATCCTGCCGCAGTTCGTCGGGCTGACGTTCGGCGTCTACAACGGCCACAAGTTCCTGCCGGTGCAGGTGAACGAGAACATGGTCGGGCACAAGTTCGGCGAGTTCTCGCCCACGCGCACCTTCACCGGCCATTCCTCCGACAAGAAGGCGAGGCGGGGATGAGCAAGCCCAAGGCGCCGCGCGCCCTCGGCGAGACCGAGGCGCAGGCGATCACCCGCAACATCCGCGTCAGCCCGCGCAAGCTGAATTTGGTGGCAGGGCTGATCCGCAACCAGCCGGCGTCAAAGGCGGTGGCGACGCTGACCTTCAGCAAGCGGCGCATCGCGCTCGCGGTGCGCAAGACGCTGGAAAGCGCCATCGCCAACGCCGAGAACAACCACCAGCTCGACGTGGACCAGCTCGTTGTCACCCACGCCGAGGTCGGCAAGGCGATGGTGATGCGCCGGTTCCATGCGCGCGGCCGCGGCCGGTCGGCGCAGATCGAGAAGTTCTTCAGCCACCTCAAGATCGTGGTGGCGGAGAAGGCGGCGGAGGAGAAGCCGGCGCGTGCGCCCCGGCGTCCTCGCGACGGCGGCAACACCGAGCAGAAGGCGGCCTGATCGATGGGTCACAAGGTCAATCCGATCGGGCTCCGGCTCGGCATCAACCGCACCTGGGACAGCCGCTGGTATGCCGGCGCCGACTATTCCAAGCTGCTGCACGACGACCTGAAGCTGCGCTCCTACCTGCGCCGGAAGCTGTCTGGTGCCGGCGTGTCGCGCGTGGTGATCGAGCGTCCGGCCAAGAAGCCGCGCGTGACGATCTACGCGGCGCGTCCCGGTGTGGTGATCGGCAAGAAGGGCCAGGACATCGACGTGCTGCGCAAGGATCTCGCGCGCATGGCGAAGTCCGACGTGGCGCTGAACATCGTCGAGATACGCAAGCCGGAGATCGACGCGCAGCTGGTGGCGGAGAACATCGCCCAGCAACTGGAGCGTCGCGTGGCCTTCCGCCGCGCGATGAAGCGGTCGGTGCAGTCGGCGATGCGTCTTGGCGCCCAGGGGATCCGGATCAACTGCGGCGGACGTCTCGGCGGAGCCGAGATCGCCCGGGTCGAGTGGTATCGCGAGGGACGGGTGCCGCTACACACGCTCCGCGCCGACATAGACTACGGCGTGGCCACCGCCAAGACCACCTACGGCACCTGCGGCGTGAAGGTCTGGATCTTCAAGGGCGAGATCCTGGC
>CAXUEL010000289.1:0-4074 GCA_964249915.1 uncultured Acetobacteraceae bacterium
CGCTGACGGTCGGGCTCGCCAACAGTCCGGGCAGCGCGCTGCTGCGGGCGGCCGAGCATCCGGTCCTGCTGGCCACCGGCGCGGAGCCGGTTGCCGGGTCGACGCGGTTGAAGGCCGGCACCGCGCAGAAGGTGGCGCTGAACCTGCTGTCCACCGCGATGATGACCGGGCTCGGCCGGGTGCATGCCGGACGCATGGTCGACATGCAGGCGCGCAACGTCAAGCTGCGCCGGCGTGCGGTCGCGATGGTGGCGGAGCTGGCGGGTTGCGACGCGGATGCGGCGGCGGACGCACTGGCCGCGACCGAGGGACGGGTGAAGCCCGCGGTGCTGGTGGCGCTCGGGCTGTCGGCACGGGAAGCGGCGGCGGCGCTGGGCGACGGTGGCGGCCGCCTGCGCCCGGCGCTGGCCGCGGCCGCCCTTGCCAGGGGTAGCCCGGATCCATAGGTTCTGGCGGATCGGGGCGTGGCGCAGCCTGGTAGCGCGCGTGTTTTGGGTACACGAGGCCCCCGGTTCGAGTCCGGGCGCCCCGACCAGGCCGGGCAGAGGCGACCCAGGGCAGAGGCGACCCAGAAAGGTGGCAACGTGACGCGAGCCCGAATCTTCCAGCAGCCCAAGGACTCGAGCCAGTCCGGCCAGGCCAACACCCATGACTGGATCCTCGACTACGGCCAGGGCGAGCAGCGCCAGCAAGACCCGCTGATGGGCTGGTTCGGCAGCGGCGACACCAGGAGCCAGGTGGCGCTGCGCTTCCCGAGCCGGGAGGACGCGGTGGCCTATGCGGAGCGTCAGGGCATCGCCTACGACATCGAGCTGCCGGTGCCGCGCGTCCGCCGCCCCAAGGCCTATGCCGACAACTTCCGCTACGACCGCCGGCAGAACTGGACCCATTGATCCCTTCCGCCGGCTTCCGCGCGCCCTTAGCTCAGTCGGATAGAGCAACAGCCTTCTAAGCTGTGGGTCGGTGGTTCGAGTCCACCAGGGCGCGCCAGAGCGCTCCATCGTCCGGATCCGCCTGACGGGCGGCAGGAGACGCCAGGCATCGGCAGTCATCCCGCCAATGCCTGGCGCTGCAGCGACAGGGCGAGGAACAGCCCGGTCAGCACGCCGAGCGCGATCGACTCGAACAAGAACTGGCCAACGCTCAGCATCGCCATCGCGACATCCGTCCGGGCATAAAGGATGTTGATGAAGGGCTTGAACACGGGTCCCGTGGCCAGCAGGATCAACGCGGCCAGTTGCGCGATCCGCAACGGCACGTGCCGGGACAGCCGGTCCCAGGCCAGCAAGCCGACGGCGAAGCTTGCCGCGACCGGTTCCGCGAAGGACAGGTAGGCGGGAATCAGGATGTGGTAGTCGTACGGCGGATCGAAGCGGTTCGGTGAGTCGAGATATGCGATGGACGCTAGCAAGTGCGCGAACACGCCGTCCGTCGCGATCTTGATCACGAAGACCAGGCTGCCGATCAGGAGCCCTCCGAACACTCTCCGCAACGTCGTCGGCATCATCGCGGAAGACCACGCGACGATCGCAGCCAGCGCAGCGAACGGAACCAGTTTCGGCAGCCATTGCACGATCGGATAGATCGTGACCGGCTTGGCGTTGAGCATGTCCATGAAGACGTCCCTGAACAGCTCCTCGTTCAAGCCGGCGACGAGAAGAAACAGGACCAGGATCCGCGCCGCGGACCTCAGCGACGCCAGCCTCGGCCGCACGAGCGCGTAGATCGCGACGGCGGCGCAGCTCAACGCGACGAAGCCCGGAAGGACGGGCCGTCCCATGTGCGGCAGCGTGTACGGATACGGCACGTGCAGGTACTGGATCATCGCCGCGTGGACGCTCAACGACGCGACCATCGTGACGACGAAGCCGACAACAAGCACGCCCCGGCGCAGGCAATTCGGTTCCTGGTGCGGTTTGCCGTCCACGTCAGGATCCTTCCGCCCGCCGGCATCGATTCGCTGGAAGATCCTGCCAGCGGCGGCACCGCACCCGCCACCCGCACCCCGTCATGCCGTGCGGATGCTCCGCGTGGGCTGCCGGAGGTCGCGGGCGCCAGGCCGGCCCGTCATCGGCACGCCTGCGTGCTCCGCCGGGGACGCGATCCACAGCCACAACCGGCAACTGGTATCACGTTGACGCGAGAATGCTGCACTGCAGCATGAACCCTCGACAATTCCTGGCAGCCATCCTATGTTGCATTGCAGCAAAACAGGAAGCCAGGAGGCTCACATGAACACCAGCACCACCAACACCTTCCGACCGGTCATCGAAAGCGGCGTCCCTGCCCTCGTCCGCTCGTTCCTGGCCAGTGTCCGCACCGCCCGCGCCGCCCGTCGCGAGCGTGCCCGTCTGCTTGCCGAGCTGTCGCAGTGCAGCGATCGCGAGCTGGCCGACATGAACCTCAGCCGCGCCGACATCGGCCACGTCGTCCGCAGCTGGCAGCCGACCTGACCGGGCGGCTCCGGCCGAACCGATCCGCCTCCGGCCGCTGCCTCAGAAGTCTGCCAGCAACGCGTCGATCGCCGCCTGTCCCATCGCGGCGACCGGAAGCTGCGGCCCGTTCAGCAGGTGCGCATCCGGGCGCCCGTCCGACGAGAGCGAGGCGGCCTGGACGTCGTCCCAGCGGCTGCGCCCGAAGGTCTCGATGATGCGGTTCACCTTGCTCTCGACGATCTTGAGGGTGGTGACCACCTTGGTGATTCGCTGGCCGGTGATGTCCTGGAAGCTGCACGCCTCGTAGATGCGCATGGTCGCGTCCTGCACCGTGGCGGCGTCCGGTCCGGCGGCAGAAGCGCAGGCGTCGTCCAGGCGCTCGCACGCCTCGAGGATGGCGTTGGTGGCATCGGCGGTGTGCGAGACCACGGCGTCCAGTTCCTCGCTGGCGCTCGACACCGCGGTGTCGGACGACGATTCCGTGCGAAGCGCCGCGATCTCCTCCTTGGCCAGGGCGATGGTGCGGCCCAGGTCCTCGATCTCGCCCAGCAGCTCGGTCTCGTGCGCCGACAGCTCGCCGCCGAGCGTGTCGATCACCGCGCGCACCACGTCGGCCACCATCTGCGGGCGCACCGACGGGTAGGACGCGCAGATGTCGGTCAGCTTCTCGGCCAGCGCCCTGACGTCGACCCTCGCTTCCACGGCGGCGTCGGCGGCTGTCTCAACCATGGCCGAGCACCTTCTCGATCTTGCCCTGCAGCGTCTCGGCGTTGAACGGCTTGACGATGTAGTTGGACACGCCGGCCTGCTTCGCCGCGACCACGTTCTCGGTCTTGCTTTCCGCGGTGATCATGATGAACGGCAGGCTGGCCAGCTTGGCGTCGGCCCGGACCGCCTGCAGCAGCTCCAGGCCGGTCATCGGCGACATGTTCCAGTCGCTGATCACCAGGCCGTAGCGCTTGGCGCGCAGCTTGCCCAGCGCCTCGGTGCCGTCCGCGGCCTCGTCGACGTTCTCGAAGCCGATCTGCTTGAGCAGGTTGCGGATGATGCGAAGCATCGTCTTGTAGTCGTCGACGATAAGGACATCCAGGCTTGTGTCGATTGTCACGTGCGGCTCCATCGGCGTCAGGACCGCGATCATGCCGACAGAACCTTAATCAACCATTTCCGGGCCCGACATCGAGGTTCGCGGCGGCGCCAGCAGGCGATCGACCACCTCCACCAGGACCGCGGCGGTGAACGGCTTGGACAGGCAGTAGCAGGGCGGCGCGGTGACGCGGTCGGTGACGGCGTCGGTGTGCTCGGTGATGAACAGGATCGGCACCGCCGGATCGCGCGCGCGCGCCTGGCACGCCACGTCGAGGCCGCCGAAGCCCGGCATGTCGATGTCGGTCACCACCAGCCCGATCCCCGCCGGACCCTCGATCAGCCCGACCGCCTCCGCGTCGTCGCCCGCCTCCAGCGTCGCGTAGCCGGCGGCACGGAGCGCCCCGGAGACCACCGCACGCACCTCGGCCGAATCGGCGACCAGCACGCGGCTCCGCAACCCGGCGCCATCGCGCCCCGCCACCGCGCCGCAGCCCGCGCCGGGCGTCGGCGCGGTGGCGCAGCCCACGGTGAGCAAGGACGGGGCCACCGC
>CAXUEL010000290.1:0-4045 GCA_964249915.1 uncultured Acetobacteraceae bacterium
TGACGCTGATCTCGCCGCCGCCGCACCACGACATCTACTCGATCGAGGACCTGGCCCAGCTCATCTACGACCTCAAGCAGATCAACCCCGAGGCCACCGTGACGGTGAAGCTGGTGGCGCGGTCCGGGATCGGCACCATCGCCGCCGGCGTCGCCAAGGCCCGTGCGGATTGCATCCTGATCTCCGGCCACTCCGGCGGCACCGGCGCCAGCCCGCAGAGCTCGGTGAAGTACGCTGGGCTGCCCTGGGAGATGGGGCTGGCGGAGGCGCACCAGGTGCTGATGCTCAACCGGCTGCGCCACCGGGTGAAGCTGCGCACCGATGGCGGCATCAAGACCGGACGCGACGTGGTGATCGCCGCGATGCTGGGCGCGGAGGAGTTCGGCATCGGCACCGCAAGCCTGGTGGCGATGGGCTGCATCATGGTGCGGCAGTGCCACTCGAACACGTGCCCGGTCGGCGTGTGCACCCAGGACGAGACGCTGCGGGAGAAGTTCGACGGCAGCCCGGAGAAGGTGATCAACCTGTTCTCCTTCATCGCCGAGGACGTGCGCAACATCCTGGCCTTCCTCGGCGTGCGCACGCTGAACGAGATCGTCGGCCGCACCGATATGCTGCACCAGGTCAGCCGCGGCGCCGACTACCTCGACGACCTCGACCTGAACCCGCTGCTGGCGCAGGCCGATCCCGGTCCGCATGCGCGCTACTGCACCCGCGAGGGCCGCAACGAGGTGCCGGACACGCTGGACGCGCAGATGGTCACCGACGCCCGCCCGCTGTTCGAGCACGGCGAGAAGATGCAGCTGCACTACAACGTGCAGAACACGCACCGCGCAATCGGCACCAGGATCTCCAGCCGCATCGTGCGCCGCTTCGGCCAGGACACGCTGGCGCACGGCCACCTCACCGTGCGCCTGCGCGGCTCGGCCGGGCAGTCGCTGGGTGCGTTCGCGGTCAAGGGGCTCAAGCTCGAGGTGATCGGCGACGCCAACGACTATGTCGGCAAGGGGTTGTCCGGGGCGACGATCGTGGTGCGGCAGCCGCCGTCGTCGCAGTTGCCGAGCAACCACAACGCCATCATCGGCAACACCGTGCTGTATGGCGCGACCTCAGGCGCGCTGTACGCGGCAGGGCAGGCGGGCGAGCGCTTCGCGGTGCGCAACTCGGGCGCGGTCGCGGTGGTGGAGGGCTGCGGCTCGAACGGCTGCGAGTACATGACCGGCGGCACGGTGGTGGTGCTGGGGCCGGTGGGCGACAATTTCGGCGCCGGCTTCACCGGCGGCATGGCCTTCGTCTACGACAGCGACGGCGACTTCGAGATACGCGCCAACCCGGACACCCTGACCTGGAGCCGCGTCACCGAGCCGCGCTGGCACGACGAGCTGCTCCGGCTGGTGGAGACCCATGCGCGCGAAACCAGCAGCCGCTTCGCCGCCCTGCTGCTGCACGAGTGGAACAAGGCGCTGCCGCGGTTCTGGCACGTGGTGCCGAAGGAGTATGCGAAGTACCTCGTGCCGGAGGAGAAGGCGGCGCAGCCGCGGCTGGCCGGCTAGACCCGGGCTGCCTCAGAAGTTGCCGCCGGGCCTGGTGCCGGTGGCCACCACGGCCAGCAGGTTAGGCCAGCGTCAGGCCTGACACGAGGGCGAGGCGGCACCGGACGCCGGGCAGCATCGAGACCGCCATGACGACGATGAACGCCGCGGTCAGCAGCCAGCCCTGCCAGGTGATGGGCGTCCATCCCCAGCCGAATCTCTGGGTCCGAACCAGGGGTGATTCGGCATCGCGTCCCCGGCGGCGGGAGCAGCGCCGGCAGGTCCGGTAGCCGGCGTGCGCTGAGCCTGCACGGTCAGCCTGCAGGACCCGGTTCGTAAAGCGCGGCGGCATCCCCGGCCTGCCGCCACAGTCTTCATGCAACCGTCACATGGATGCCGACACCGCTGCACGCCATCGGGCTACAAGACCCCGAACCGGATCGAGGACTGTCCATGTCAGACGCCACCCTCAACCGCGACAGCCCGTTCGCAGCCGGCAGCGGCGCGCGCACCCGCGACCGGTCGGGCATGCCGGGCCTGCCGAGCGCGATCCTGTTCACGGTGCTGCTGGCGGGCGGCCTCGGCTACGCTGTCTACGGGCTGGTCAGCGCCATGCACGACACCCACGCCGCACCGCTGGCGATCGGCACCCTGGTGCTGCTCGGCCTGGCGCTGCTGATCGCGCTCGGCTTCGAGTTCGTCAACGGCTTCCACGACACCGCCAACGCGGTCGCCACCGTGATCTACACCCGCAGCCTGGCGCCGTCGGTGGCGGTGGTGTGGTCGGGCTTCTTCAACTTCCTCGGCGTGCTGGTCTCGACCGGCGCGGTCGCCTACTCGATCATCACCCTGTTGCCGATCGACCTGATCCTGAACTCGGGCAGCACCAGCGGCTACCCGATGATCTTCGCCCTGCTGCTGGCGGCCATCATCTGGAACCTCGCCACCTGGGCATTCGGCATCCCGAACTCGTCCTCGCATGCCCTGATCGGCTCCATCCTCGGCGTGGGCCTGGCCAACCAGCTCATGACCCCGCCGGGCGTCGCCAGTTCCGGGGTGCAGTGGGACCAGGCGTTCAAGGTGCTGAAGTCGCTGGTGTTCAGCCCGATCATCGGTTTCGTCGCCGCCGGCGGGCTGCTGCTGCTGGGCAAGCTGCTGATCCGTCGCCCGGAGCTGTGGAAGGCGCCCGAGGGCGACCAGCCGCCGCCGCTGTGGATCCGGGGCCTGCTGATCCTGACCTGCACCGGCGTGTCGTTCAGCCACGGCGGCAACGACGGGCAGAAGGGCATGGGCCTGATCATGCTGATCCTGATCGGCGCCGCGCCCACCGCCTTCGCGCTGAACCGCGCCATCCCGGAATCCGAGACTCCCGCCTTCGTGCAGACCAGCCAGCAGGCGGCGGCGATCTTCCATGCGCACGCTTCCGGCGCACCGCCCACCGATCCCGGCCACGCGCGCGGCGTCGTCGACACGGCACTGAAGACCAGGCAGCTCGACCGGCCGGGCGTGTATGCCGCCCTGGCCTCGATATCCGACGACGTGGCCACGCAGATCCGCGACTACGGCGCGATCAGCCATGTCCCGGCCGAGGCGGTATCCAACGTCCGCAACGACATGTACCTGACCGCCGAGGCGGTGCGCCTCCTGCCCAAGGCGGGCGGCCATTTCTCCGCCCCCGAGCAGGGCACGCTGAAGCGCTACGCCGGCGAGCTCAACCACGGCACCCGCTTCATCCCCGTCTGGGTCAAGGTGTCGGTCGCGGTGGCGCTCGGGCTGGGCACCATGGTCGGCTGGAAGCGGATCGTGGTCACGGTCGGCGAGAAGATCGGCAAGACCCACATGACCTATGGCCAGGGCGCGTCGGCCGAGATCGTCGCCGCCGCCACCATCGGCCTGGCCGAGATGTATGGTCTGCCGGTGTCCACCACCCACATCCTGTCCAGCGGCGTCGCCGGCGCCATGGCCGCGAACGGGTCGGGGCTGCAGACGCGCACGCTGCGCAACCTGGCGTTGGCCTGGGTGCTGACGCTGCCGGTCGCGATCACGCTCGCGGGCGTGCTGTACTGGCTGCTGCACTTCCTGTTCTGACCTCCCCGACGGGGCGGCGCCCTCGCGGGGGCAGCCGATCTGCGTGACAATGCCGGCCGTTCCAGCCGGATGCCGACGATGCACGCTGCCGCCGATCCAGTCGCCGACCGGGAGGATGCCGAGCCGCCGGTGGTGATCGGCGTCCCGCCCGCGCGGACCGCCCCGGTCCCGCGCATGGCGGCGCTGTCCGCGGCGGCGATGCCGCCGTTCTTCGCCGTGCTGCCCGGCGCCACCCCGTGCGGCGCTGACCGATTGGCGGCGCGGACCGGGCTGCCCGCCGGCCGGATGCTGGCGTCGATCCGCCCCGGCACTCCGCTTGCCGCCGCCGGGATGGTTGGCGAGACCGACGTCGCCGACCTGCCGGGCGACGACGAGGTACGGGGGAGCGACTGATTCCCGCACGGGACATGCCGATGGCGGCGCGG
>CAXUEL010000291.1:0-4036 GCA_964249915.1 uncultured Acetobacteraceae bacterium
GTGCTCGGCGACATGCTGGAACTCGGCGCCTTCGCCCGCGACGAGCACGAATCCCTGGCCGACGCCGCCGCCGGTTCCGCCGACCTCCTGTTCTGCTCCGGCGAGATGATGCGCACCCTGTTCGACCGCCTGCCCGCCTCGCGCCGTGGCGCCCACGCCCCCGACGCCGCCCGCCTGGCGCCGCTGGTGCGGGCAGCACTTCGTCCCGGCGACCTGGTGCTGGTCAAGGGCTCCTACGGCAGCCGCATGCGCGACGTGGTCGCGACCCTCGTCGCGGCGACGGCGGACGCCGCCTGATGCTCTACGACCTCGCCCACCCATTCGCCGCGCACTACACGCTGTTCAACCTGCTCCGCTACATCACCTTCCGGTCCGGCGCCGCCTGCCTGACCGCCTTCGTGCTGAGCCTGCTGATGGGCCCGCGCGTGATCGCCCGGCTGCGGCAGATCCAGCGCGAGGGCCAGCCGATCCGCACCCTGGGCCCGGAACGGCACGTCACCGAGAAGGCCGGCACGCCGACCATGGGCGGGGTGCTGATCCTGACCACCTGGCTCGTCTCGACCCTGCTCTGGGCCGACCTGTCCAACGGCTACGTGTGGGCAGTGATGTTCGCCACCCTGTCGTTCGGCCTGGTCGGCTTCGCCGACGACTACCTCAAGCTGTCGCGGCGCAACACCAGGGGCGTGTCCAAGCGCATCCGCCTCGGCGCCGAGTTCGGCACCTCGCTGGTTGCAGGCTTCTGGATCGAGAGCCTGATGCCGGCACCCTTGTCGGACGCGCTCGCCTTTCCGTTCGTCAAGGAGGCGCTGTTGCCGCTCTCCTACGCGTTCCCGATCTTCGCCATGCTGGTGATCACCGGCTTCGGCAACGCGGTGAACTTCACCGACGGGCTCGACGGGCTCGCCATCGTGCCGGTGATCATCGCCGCCGTGGTGTTCGCGCTGATCTCCTACCTGGTCGGCAACCGCATCTTCGCCGACTATCTCCAGCTGCATCCGGTTCCCGGCACCGGCGAGCTCGGCGTGTTCCTGGCAGCCCTGATCGGCGCCGGCCTCGGCTTCCTGTGGTTCAACGCCCCGCCCGCCGCGGTGTTCATGGGCGACACCGGCTCGCTGGCACTCGGCGGCGCGCTCGGCGCGGTGGCGGTCGCGGTCAAGCACGAGATCGTCCTGTGCATCGTCGGCGGCCTGTTCGTGGTCGAGACGCTGTCGGTGATCATCCAGGTCGGCTGGTTCAAGCGCACCGGCCGGCGGGTGTTCCTGATGGCGCCGCTGCACCACCACTTCGAGAAGAAGGGCTGGCAGGAAGCGCAGATCGTGATCCGCTTCTGGATCGTCTCCATGGTGCTGGGCCTGCTCGGCCTGGTGACGCTGAAGATACGATGAGCGGCACCTTCCCCCCCGCCCTGTTCGCCGGCCGCCGCTATGCCGTGCTCGGCCTCGGCCGCAACGGCGAGCCCGCCGTGCACGCGCTCGCCGCCATGGGCGCCCACGTCCAGGCCTGGGACGACCGCGACCGCCCCGATCTCGCCTCCGACCAGGTCGTGGTGGCGCCGTTCGACAGCATGGACCGCCACGACGCCCTCCTGCTGTCACCCGGCATCCCGCACCGCCTGCCGACCCCGCATCCCGTGGCCCGCATGGCGCAGGACGCCGGCATCTCGATCCTGTCCGACGCCGAGCTGCTGTTCCAGGCGGTGCGCGCGAGCGGCAGCCGCGCCCGGTTCGCCGGCATCACCGGCACCAACGGCAAGTCCACCACCACCGCCCTGCTCGCCCACATCCTGGCCGAGGCAGGCCGGCCCGTCGCCGCCGGCGGCAACCTCGGCCCCGCCGCCCTGGCGCTGCCGCTGCTGCCCGACGACGGCGTCTACGTGCTGGAAATGTCGTCCTACATGCTCGAGCGCCTCGAGACCCTGCGTTTCGACGTCGCCTGCCTGCTCAACCTGTCCCCCGACCATCTCGACCGGCACGGCGACATGGACGGCTACGCCCGAGCCAAGCTCCAGGTGTTCGCCCGCCAGACCCCGGACGACCTGGCGGTGATCGGCCAGGACGACCCCGCCTGCCGCGCCATCGCCAGGACCGGCACCGTGGCCCGCCTGCGCACGGTCTCCGGCAGCGAGCCCGGCACGCTGTCCGGCCTGCTGCCGCCGACCCTGCCCGGCACCCACAACGCCCAGAACGCGCTCGCTGCCGCGGCGATGGCGCGCCACCTGGGCCTGTCCGACGTCCAGGTCGCCTCCGGCCTCGCCTCCTTCCCCGGCCTGCCGCACCGCCAGCGCGAGGTCGCCCGGATCGACGGCATCGCCTTCGTCGACGACAGCAAGGCGACCAACGCCGATGCCGCGTCGCGCGCGCTGGCCTGCTACGACCGGCTGATCTGGATCGCCGGCGGCCTCGCCAAGTCCGGGGGCATCGACGACCTGGCGCCGCTGTTCGACCGCATCCCGCTCGCCCTGCTGATCGGCCGCGACGCGCCGCGTCTTGCCGGCACCCTGTCCGCCTACAAGGTCGAGCACCGCATCGTCGGCACGCTGGAGCACGCGGTGCCGCAGGCCTTCGCGGCCGCCCGGGCGCTCGACGCGCCGGTGGTGCTGCTGTCGCCGGCCTGCGCCAGCTTCGACCAGTTCGCGAGCTTCGAGGCCCGCGGCCAGCGCTTTGCCGACCTCACCCACCAGATCGCCCACCATTCCGGGGGAGCAGGCTGATGGCGCAGTTCTCCCGCGCGGACAACTCGATCCTCGGCCGCTGGTGGTGGACGGTGGACCGCTGGACGCTGGGCTGCATCGGCCTGCTGATCGGCTTCGGCTACGTGCTGATGCTGGCCGCCTCCCCGTCGGTCGCCGCGCGCATCGGCGCGTCGCGCGACATGTTCATCCTCAAGCAGGTGATCTTTCTGGGCATCGCCGGCGCGATCGTGCTGTCCACCTCCATGCTCTCGCCCAGGGGCGTGCGACGGCTGGGGCTGATCGGTTGCCTGGTGGCCCTGGGCCTGACCGCGCTCACCCTGGTGCATGGCGTCGAGATCAAGGGCGCGCGCCGCTGGATCGCGTTGCCGATGATGTCGATTCAGCCTTCGGAGTTCCTGAAGCCCTGCTTCGCCGTGGTGACCGCCTGGCTGCTGGCGGAAGGCCGGCGCACCCGCGCGTTTCCGGGCACGATCCTGGCGCTCGGCGTGTTCGCGGCCATCCTGCTGCTGCTGAAGTCGCAGCCCGACATCGGCATGTTGTCGGTGATCACCTGCGTGTTCATGGCCCAGCTGTTCCTGGGCGGCCTGAACCTGTTCCTGGTCGGCTGCGGCGTCGGCAGCATGATGGCGGCCTTTGCCGGCGCCTATGTCGCCTTCCCGCACGTGCGCTCCCGCGTTACCCGCTTCCTCCATCCCGGCCAGGGCGACCACTACCAGATCGACACCGCGCTGCAGGCGTTCGGCAACGGTGGCCTGCTCGGGCGCGGCCCCGGCGAGGGCCGGGTCAAGGACCTGCTGCCGGATGCCCACGCCGACTTCGTGTTCGCCGTCGCCGGCGAGGAGTTCGGGCTGCTGGTCTGCCTGTTCATCATCGGCGTGTTCTGCCTGATCGTCGTGCGCACCCTGCTCAAGCTGCTGGCCGAGGACGACCCGTTCGTGGTGCTGGCCTCCGCCGGCCTGGTGTGCGGCTTCGGGCTGCAGGCCTTCGTCAATATGGCCTCCTCGCTGCACCTGATCCCGACCAAGGGCATGACCCTGCCGTTCATCTCCTACGGCGGCTCCTCGGCGATGTCGGTGGCGCTCACCATCGGCATGGTGCTGGCCCTGACGCGCAGGCGCACCCAGGCGAGCCGCCTCGCCGTCCTGGCGCCGCGCCGTCGCAGGGTGGCAGCATGACGGCACCGATCGTGATCGCCGCCGGCGGTACCGGCGGCCACTTCTTCCCGGCCGAGGCGCTGGCGACCGAGCTCGCCGCCCGCGGCCACGCCCTGGTGCTGATGACCGACCGCCGCGCCGGGCGCCGCACGGCGGGCGTGTTCGCGGATGCCGAGCAGCACGTGCTGCT
>CAXUEL010000292.1:0-4018 GCA_964249915.1 uncultured Acetobacteraceae bacterium
GTCCACCCCCGGCAGCGCGCCAGCCCCCGCCGGCCCCGCCATGGAGATGCCCAGCACCACGCCGGCCAGCCCAGCCAACACCGGCACCAGGCCCAGCACCGCCACCATCGCCTGCAGCACGCGCCGGCTCATGCGTCCGGCGCCAGCCCCAGCATCAGCGCCATGTTCTGCACCGCCGCCCCGGACGCGCCCTTGCCGAGATTGTCCAGGCGCGCGGTCAGCAGGGCGTGCCGGTAGCCGTCATGGGCGTGCACCCGCAGCTCCATCGCGTCGCTCCCCGCCAGCGCGTCCGCCGCCAGGACCACCGGCTCGGCCGCGTCCAGCACCGCGATCCGGGTCGAGCCGCGATACCAGTCCGCCAGCGCCGCATGCAGGTCGGCGCCGGACACGTGGCCGGGCAGCCCGTCGAGGTGCAGCGGGATCGACACGATCATGCCCTGCGGAAAGTGCCCGACCGAGGGCACGAAGATCGGCCGCCGCGTCAGCCCGGCCTGCACCCTGATCTCCGGTACGTGCTTGTGCTCCAGGTCCAGCCCGTACAGCACGTAGGCGGGGCCGCCCTCCCCCTCGTGCGCGTCGATCATGCCGCGGCCGCCGCCGGAATAGCCGCTCACCGCGTTGATCGCCACCGGATGGTCGCCCGGCAGCAGCCCGGCCTCGATCAGCGGCCGCAGCAGCGCCACCGCCGCGGTCGCATAGCAGCCAGGGTTCGACACCCGCTGGGCGTGCGCGATCGCGTCCGGCTGGCCGCGACGCATCTCGGGAAAGCCGTACACCCAGTCCGGATCGGTGCGGAACGCGGTGCTGGCATCCAGCAGCCGCGGCGGCCGGCCGAGCTCCGCCACCAGGGCCACCGCCTCGCGCGACGCCGCGTCCGGCAGGCACAGCACCACCAGGTCGACCTCCGCCATCAGCGCCCGGCGGGCGTCCGGGTCCTTCCGCAGCCCCGGCTCGACCGACCGCAGCTCGACCGGCAGGGCCTGGAGGCGACGCCTGATCCCGAGCCCGGTGGTGCCGGCCTCGCCATCGATGAACACGGTCGCCGCTGCTGCCAAGCTTCCACCCTTCCACGCCTGCCACCGCGCCACGATGCCCGCAAACGCCGCCCGGCGGAACCCGACCCCCTGCGCGCCCACCGCGGATGCGGCATACCGGCGCGATGACCCGCCGCCTGCCGATGCCGCGTTCGCTCCGCCTCCCCGGCCTGTTCGCGGCCTACGGCGCCGCCGCCCTGCTGCTGTTCGCCCGGGCGATCGTCGGCGACCGCAGCTTCTTCGACTTCGGCGACTCCTCCTTGCAGAGCTACCCCTGGCTGCTGGCGGTGGCCCGCGCCGCCCGCCACGGCCATCTCGTGCTGTGGGAGTTCGGCGCCCAGGCCGGCACCAGCTTCGCCGGCGAGCTGCAGCCGGCGCCCTTCTATCCCCCGACCTGGCTGCTCGGCCTGCTCGGCCTGGACGGCATCGCGCTGTGCGACGCCTTCGTGCTGCTGCACTTCGCGCTGGCGGCCGGCTTCATGCACCTGCTGCTGCGCGCCGAGCGTGCGTCCCGGCTCGCCGCGATCCTCGGCGCCGCCCTGTTCGCCTTCTGCGGCTACCTGCCGTTCCAGGCCAACGCCCAGCCCAACATCTTCGCCTCCCTGTGCTGGCTGCCGCTGGTGCTGCTGCTGCACCGACGCGCCTGGGCCGCCGACCGGGCGCGCGACGCGCTGCCGTTCGCGGCGCTGGCCGGGCTCGCCGGCGCGCTGCAGATCGCCGCCGGCCACATGCAGCCGTTCGTGCACAGCTCCTACGCCGCCATGATCTGCGCCCTGGTGGCCGCGCTGGCCCTCCGCTCGGTCCGGCCGCTGCTGCTGGCCGCGTTCGGCCAGGCCATGGCGGTCGGCTTCGCCGCCGTGCCGATCGAGCTCGCCCGCCAGTACCTCGAGCTGTCCTACCGCTGGTACGCCACCGGCATGAGCCGCTGGCCGCACGCGGTGCCGGCCGACGCCTATGCCACCGCCGCGTCTCTCACCTGGCCCGACCTTTCCGGCCTGCTGCACCCCAGCACGCTGCGCATGATGGACGGCAGCCTGTACTTCACGGTGGTCGCCCTGCCGCTCTGCGCGCTGGGCCTCCTGCGCCGGACCACGCTGTCGGTGTCGATGACGCTGCTGGCCGTCTTCGCGCTCGCCGCGGCGCTCGGCGGCCGGGCCGGCCCGCTGGTGCACCTGTTCTTCCACCTGCCGCTGCTGCCGCAGCTGCGCAGCCCGATCCGCGCCGTCTACCTGTTCAGCTTCGCCGTCGCCGTGCTGGCCGCGACCGGCCTGGACGCGGTGCGCGGGCTGCTCGCCCGGCTTCATCCCGGTACCGCCCTGGCGGCGACCGTCGCCCTGCTGCTCGCCGTGCTGGTCCAGGTCGCGCAGTTCGACCGCGGCGTCGGCCGGCCTGCCGCCAACCCGGAGTTCGCGCCCGCCTACTACAACCGCAACCCCGCCCTGGACGCGCTGCTGCGCCTGTCCAACCGCAGCCCGCTGGTCGACCGCTACGACGCCCTGCCCCGTGACCTGGTGCCGCCCAACGCCGGCGACCTTCTTCCGGTGCTGAACCTCATGGGCCAGCGCGCCACCATGCTGGTCCCGCTGTTCGACGACCTGTCGCGCAACTGGGGCCCGGTCGCCTCGCCCGGCCTCGACCGCCTCGGCGTGCGCTGGCTCCTGTCCGACCACCCGATCGACGGCCTGCCCCTGGTCGAACAGGGCCCGGGCTACCGCATCTACGAGCGGCCCGGCGCGCTGTCGGTGCTGTGGATCGACGGGACCGGCGACACGCCGCCACGACGCGCCCCGGTGCTCGCGGCCGACTGGACCGCAAATCGCGTGCGCTTCACCCTCCAACCGTTGCCGGCCGGCACGCGCCTGGTCTTCGCCCAGCCCTCCTACCCCGGCTGGCAGGCACGCGTGGACGGCAGGCGGACCGTGACCGGCCGCGAGGACATCTTCCCCGCCGTCGTGCTCCCCGCCGGCGCCCGCGTGCTGGAGTTCGCCTACCGGCCCTCGCTGCTGGCCGGCAAGCTCCTGACCGCGTCCGCGTTCCTGGTCCTGCTCGGCAGCCTGGTGCCCCGCCTGGCGTCCCGACGCCGCCGCTGAGGCCCGGGCCTCAGCGCTTGGAGAACTGGAACGACCGCCGCGCCTTGGCCTTGCCGTACTTCTTGCGCTCGACCACGCGGCTGTCGCGGGTGAGGAAGCCGGCCACCTTCAGGATGCCGCGGAGCGACGGCTCGTAGTACGTCAGCGCCCGGCTGATGCCGTGCCGCAGCGCGCCCGCCTGTCCGGACAGCCCGCCGCCGGTGACGGTGCAGTACACGTCGAACTGGTTGTAGCGGTCCGCCACCAGGAACGGCTGGGTGATCAGCATGCGCAGCACCGGGCGTGCGAAGTAGGTGCCGACCTTGCGGCCGTTGACGCTGATGTCGCCGCGCCCCGGCTTGATCCACACGCGGGCGACCGCGTTCTTGCGACGGCCGGTGGCATAGGAGCGCCCCTGCGCGTCGCGCTTCGGCTCGCGCACCGCCACCGCCTCGTCCGGGGTCACGGCGACGCCGGCCTGCACCGCCAGGTCCTTGAGGTCGGCGAGCGAGCCGGTACGGGTCTGGGTCTCGGACATGATCAGGCCTCCACGCGCGTCGACGTGACGGAGTTCTTGCGGTTCATCGCGGCGACATCCAGCGCCTGCGGCTGCTGGCCATCGTGCGGATGGCTGGTGCCGGCATACACGTACAGGTGCTTCATCTGCGCCCGCTGCAGCGGCCCGCGGGTGATCATCCGCTCCACCGCCTTGGAGATCACCTCGCCCGGGTTCTTGCCCTCCAGGCGCTGCGCGATCGTGCGCTGCTTGATCCCGCCGGCATAGCCGGTGTGGTAGTGGAACAGCTTCTGCCCGGCCTTGTTGCCGGTCAGCCGCACCTTCTCGGCGTTGATGACGACGATGTTGTCGCCGCAATCGACGTGCGGGGTGAACTGCGGCTTGTGCTTGCCGCGCAG
>CAXUEL010000293.1:0-3995 GCA_964249915.1 uncultured Acetobacteraceae bacterium
GCTGCCGGACGACGCTCCCGAGCCGCCGCCCGGCAGCCGCACCCTCCGGGCGGAACCCCGGCCGGACGCTGCGGTGGTGGCGATCCTCAAGCCCGGCGTGATCGGCCGCCTGCGCAGCTGCGCCGCCGGGTCCGACTGGTGCCGGGTCAGCGTCCGCACCTATTCCGGCTGGCTCGAGCGCTCCGCGTTGTGGGGGATGCTGCCCGGCGAGGCCATCCTTCCGCCATGATCGCCTCCTTCCCTGCCGTCCTGCCCCGCGCGGCGCGTTCCGGGCCGGTCCCGATGCGCGTTGCCGGGGGGCTTTTGCCCTTGGGGGCAATTCTGGCACCCTGAGAACCGCGTTCCATCGCCCCTGCCGGTTCTGGTGCGTTCAGGAGATCTGCCGTGTCCGCCTTTCCCGTCGCCTCCATCCTGTCCCGACGCACCAAGATCGTCGCCACCCTTGGTCCGGCAAGCAGCTCGGAGGATCGAATCGCGGCGCTGGCCGAGGCCGGGGTCGACCTGTTCCGGGTCAACTTCTCGCACGGGCTGCACGCCGAGCACGGCGCCCGCATCGCCGCCATACGCGCGGTGGAGCGCCGGCGCGGCCGGCCGATCGGCATCCTGGCCGACGTGCAGGGCCCCAAGCTGCGCGTCAGCACCTTTGCCGGCGGCCGCACCACCCTGGTGCCCGGCCACACCTTCACCCTGGACCTCGACGGCGCCCCCGGCGACGAGCGACGCGTGCAGCTGCCGCATCCCGAGATCATCCAGGCCGCCCGGGTCGGCTCGCTGCTGCTGCTCGACGACGGACGGCTGAGCCTGCGCGTCACCGCCTGCTACGCCGACCGCCTGGAAACCGAGGTGGTCACCGGCGGCATCCTGAGCGATCGCAAGGGCGTCAACGTTCCCGACGTGGTGCTGCCGATCCCCGCACTCACGGTGAAGGACCGCGCCGACCTGGAGTTCGCGCTGGAGCACGGCGTCGACTACATCGGCCTGAGCTTCGTGCAGCGCGCAGAGGACGTGCAGGAGGCGCGCGAGCTGGTGAAGGGCCGCGCCTGGATCATGACCAAGGTCGAGAAGCCGCAGGCGCTCGACAACCTGGACGAGATCCTGCGCCTGTCCGACGCGGTGATGGTGGCGCGCGGCGACCTCGGCGTGGAGCTGCCGCCGGAGCGGGTGCCGCTGGAACAGAAGCGCATCATCCGCGCCGCCCGTCAGCTCGGCCGTCCGGTGGTGGTGGCGACGCAGATGCTGGAAAGCATGATCTCCGCCCCGACCCCCACCCGCGCCGAAGCCTCCGACGTGGCCACCGCCGTGTTCGACGGCGCCGACGCGGTGATGCTGTCGGGCGAGACCGCGGTCGGCCAGTACCCGATCGAGGCGGTGTCGATCATGAAGCGCATCGCCCAGCAGGTCGAGGCGGACCAGGGCTGGCAGCTCAGCCAGGAGGCCTCCCGCCCGGCGCCGGACGGCACCACCGCCGACTCGATCGCCTATGCCGCGCAGCAGGTGGCGCAGTCGATCGGCGCGGTGGCGATCGTCGCCTACACCCTGTCCGGCCGCTCCGCGGTGCGGATCTCGCGCGAGCGGCCGCCCTGCACCATCCTGGGCCTCGCCGCCAACCTGCCGGCCGCGCGTCGCCTGTCGGCCGTCTGGGGGGTGCAGGCGCTGGTCACCGGCGAGCACGGCGCCAACGAGACCATGGCCCACGTGGTGGAAGCCGCGGTGGACGTGGCCAAGGCGGCCGGGATCGCCAAGGTGGACGACCTGCTGGTGATCGCCGCCGGCGTGCCGTTCGGCCGCGCCGGCACCACCAACACCCTGCGCGTGGCCAAGGTGACCGATTGATGCGGCGTGCCGGCATCCTGCTGGCATGCGCGTTCCTGTCCGCCTTCCTTTGGCGCGCGCCGGCCCGCGCCGGCGCTCCCGGCGACGACAGCCCCCTGAGCGCGCCCGGCGACTTCTCGCTGGCCCCGGTCCAGCCCGGAGCCCCGTCGGGACCGCTCGCCGGCGCCCTGCCCGGCGCCTCCCCGCCGCTGCTGCAGGGTGGCGCCGTGTCGCAGTCGTTCGGCTCTGGCGGCCTGCACAGCACCGCGATTGAGCTCGACAGCGGCCTGCTCGGCGGCAGCACGCGCGCCTTCCTGCAGGCGGCCAGCGGCCAGGGTCCGCACTTCCACGACCTGCCCGCCGTGAGCGGCAGCAGCGTCGCGGTCGGCGTGCAGACCGCGCTGCCCTACGGCAGCAGCCTGAGCGTGTCGGTCGCCACCGGGCAGGAGCGGCTGGGGCGCGGCGGGAACGGCTTCCTGCCGTGAACGTCGTTCACGAAATCGGGGCCGGCAGGCGCCCATGCTGACCCGGACCGAGTCGGCCGGACTGTCCCCGCTGGTTCACGACGCGGTGGAGCCGGGCCCGGACGGCTACCGCCTGCGCCTCGGGCCCGGGCTCGTGGTAGCCCTGGTCAAGGACGACGCCCCGGTGCGCGACTTCGTCGAGGGCTGGGATCCCGGCGCCCTGCTGACCCTGTTCCGGCCGCTGCTGGTGCTGGAGTTCCGGCACGCGTCCGGCCGGGCCGGGTTCTGGCTGCTGGACGGCGACGGCCGGTTCCTCGGCAACGACATCGCCGGCCTGCCGGCGCCGCTGCTCGACATCGTGCGCGCCCGCACCGCACCCGCCCTGTCCTGGCTGCAGGCGACCGCCACCCCCGGCATGCCCTGCGACCCGCCGGACGCGGTGCGCGCGCTGCTCGGCCTGCATCCCGACGTCCGCCGCGAGGTCGCGCGCGCAGCGCAGCCGCCGGACGCCCCGCCGCTGCCGGACGCGGTGCTGGAGCGTGTCCTCTCCGATGCCCCGGACGCGCTGGGCTGGCTGCGCGGCCGCGACATCGTGCAGGACGGCCACGTCATGGTGCTGGGCCCCGGCTGGCGGATCGACCGGGTGCAGACCCGCCTGGCCCCGGTGATCGCGCTGGAGCTGCTGCACGAGGACGGCCATGCCGGCATCTGGTACGTCGACCGCGACGCTCGCTACCTCGGCAACAACGCCCTGCAGCTCGTGGATCCGTTCCGGCCGGCCCTGCGCTCCGCCTGCGCCGTCCTGTTCGGCCAGCTCTGGGACCGGGTGATCCTGGCGCCGACGCTGCCGCCGGACCCCGAGCTCGCCTGGCTGCTCGACTGCACCCCCGGCCTGCGCGGCGACCTGCTCGGCTACCACCTGGCGGTCGAGCCGGACCGGCCGGCGATCGCCTGGAGCCTGACCGACACCCTGCCGCCGGCGATGCGCTACACGGTGCCATCGGCGGGCGGCGGGCGGATCGTGCTCGATCCCGACCACACGCGGGCGCTGTGCCTGCAGTTCCTGCGCTCGGAGCTGTTCCGGCTGGTCGAGCGCGGCACCATGTCGTGGCCGTCCCCGGTGGACGGGCACCGGATCGAGGCGCCGGCGCGGACGCTCTACCTCGACGACGGCTGCTTCGCCTACCAGGTGCACGACGAGCGGCACGGCCTGACCTTCTACGTGTTCGCCATGGCCGGCTTCTTCCGCACCTTCGCGGTGTACTTCCCCGCCGCCGACCTCCTGGTGGCGCAGGACGAGGGCCACATGGAGGGCGCACGCCCGTATTGCGAGCGGGCCCGCGGCCGGCTGCTGCAGCACGCGGCGCAGTTCGGCACCGACCTGATCGCCGCCCTGCTGCAGCCGGACGGCGAGGTGGTGCACGCGTTCCGCGGCTTCCCGGCGATCCATCTCGGTCACTTCGTGTGGCAGGACCTGAGCGGCGTGTCCTACCTGGTGGACGCCTTCCCGCCGGAGAAGCTGCCCCGCTTCTACGTGTTCGAGACCGGGCGCCATCCCGAGCTGTACGGCCCGATCGACGAGATCTTCCCCGAGCTCGAGGGCAAGGTGGTGCGGCTCGACCACACCCTGAACGCCCATGTCGGCACGTTCTACCGGGGACGGCAGCGCGTCATCAAGTCGACCGGCATCTCGGTCCCGGCCCAGGTCGGCACCCGGAT
>CAXUEL010000294.1:0-3946 GCA_964249915.1 uncultured Acetobacteraceae bacterium
GCACCACATCGCCGAGAGCTGCTTCAAGGGCTTGGCGCGGGCGCTGCGAACGGCCGGCCCGGCTTCGGCACCGAGTCCGGCCCCGTGCTGCGGCTCAACCCGCTGTACCGGCCGGCCGCGGACGGGGCGGAGATCGCGTGGCCGAGCCCGCGCTACGAGCAGGAATACGCGGCACTCGCGACCTACCCGACCCGCTGGCACGGGCCGGACGCGATCGACCGCGCCGGCGAGCCGGAGGTCGAGGCGCTGTTGCGCCGACGCGTCTACGTCGAGTTGCCGAGCCGGTGGTAGCGGTGGTGGATCCGGACCCGGTCGCCGTGTCGCCGATAGGCTGGGGCATCGTCGGCTGCGGCTGGGTGGCGCGCGACTTCGCGGTTCCCGCCATCGCCGGCAGCGGCAACGGCCGGCTGCTGGCGCTGTGCGATCCCGACCCGGCGGCGCTCGACACGGTCGCGCCGGGCGCGCGCGACGTCGCGCGCAGCACCGCGATCGAGCAGTTCCTCCGCACCCCAGGGCTGGACGCGGTCTACGTCGCGGCGCCCAACCACGTGCACCGGCCGCTGGTCGAGGCCGCCGCGGCCGCCGGCAAGGCGGTGCTGTGCGAGAAGCCGATGGCGACGGTGGCCGCCGACGCCGAGGCGATGGTGGCGGCCTGCTCCCGCGCCGGCGTGTTCTACGCCACCGCGTTCGACCAGCGCTTCCATCCGGCGCACCGCGAGGCGGCCGGGCTGCTACGGGCCGGCGCGATCGGCCGGGTGGCGGCGGTGCGGATCGTCTATGCCTGCTGGGTCGGCGCTTCCTGGTCCGAGGACAACTGGCGCATCGACCCGTCGCGTGCCGGCGGCGGCGCGTTCTTCGATCTGGCGCCGCACGGTCTGGACCTCGTGGCGATGCTGCTCGGCGAGCCGCTGGAGGAGGCGGCGATCCTAGGCCAGCGCCGCGTACACGCCTATGCGCAGGCGCCGGGCGGCGTGGACGACGGGGCGATGCTGGTGGCGCGCACGCGGTCCGGGGTGCTGGCGCAGCTGCACGTGGCGTACAACTGCCCGGAATACCTGCCCAGGCGGCGGCTGGAGATCATCGGCGATGCCGGGCAGCTCACCCTGCTCGACACCATGGGCCAGACCCCGGGCGGCAGCCTGACCCTGACCACGCAGGCCGGCACGCGGGAGGTCGCGGTCGCCGGGATCGAGCGCTCGCCGTTCGCGTTGCAGGTCGAGGCGTTCGCCGACCACCTGCTCGGCCGCCGGCCGTTCGGGTTCGAGCCGCAGGGCGACCTGCGCACGATGACCCTCCTGTCCCGCCTGCGCGACGCCGTCGCCGACCACGGAGCCTGCTGACCATGTCGTTATCGCCGTTCGCCTGCAGCAATTGCGGGCACTGGCAGATGCACTTCGCGGTGCCGCCGCACTGCCCGATCTGCTCGGACGTGCGCAACGACCTGCCGGAGGATGGCTGGGACTTCCGCACGCTGGACCAGGTGCGATCGACGCTCCGCTACCATCGGCGCGAGGTGATCCCGGGGGTGTGGGAGTTCTGGACCACGCCGCGCTTCGGGCTGGACAGCCATGGCTGGCTGCTGACCGGACCGGACGGCAACGTCGCCTTCGAGGCGGCGCCCTGCTACGACGACGACGCGCTGGACGCGATCGAGCGGCTCGGCGGCATCGCCATCCTGGGCGCCTCGCATCCGCACGGCTACGGCGCGCTGTGGCAGCTGCAGCGCCGCTTCGACCCGCCGCTGCTGATCCAGAAGGAGGACCTGCAGTGGACCAAGGCGTTCCGCGTCACCCATCCCTGGGACGAGCGGCACGAGATCCTGCCGGGGCTGGTGCTGCACCACACCGGCGGCCACTACGAGGGCCACGCGGTCCTGCATGACGCCCGCCGCGGCGCGGTGTTCGTCGGCGATGCGCTGAAGCTCGACCTCGACGACGACGGCCGGGTCAGGGCGCTGTCCACCCACAAGGCGTTCCACAAGCAGATCCCGTTGTCGCCAAACGAGGCGCGGCGCTACCGCACGGTGTTCGAGCGGCTCGAGTTCGACACCGTGTTCACCCCGTTCGAATGCGCGACGGGCGTGCCGAAGGCGGCGGTGCTGGAGCTGCTCGACCGCATGGTCGACGGCGGCGCCTCCACCCGGCCGGTGCCGATCCCGGTGCTGCTGCCACGCCCGGAGCACGCGCCGGCATGAGGATCTGCTTCGTCAGCCGGCGATACTTCCCGGCGATCTCCGGCATGAGCGTGTACGCGCTCAACCTGCTGCGCGCGCTGGTCGCGGCCGGCCACGATGTCACCATGATCAGCCAGTATCGCAACGACGCGTTCGGCAAGGGCGTCTACGGCGGCGGGCCGCCGCCGCCGGTGCCGGGCGTGCGGGTGATCGGGCTGGAACAGGTGGGCGAGGCAGAGTGCGGCGACTTCGAGCGCGACATCGAGGTGCTGGTGGACACGATCCGGGCCGAGCATGCCCGCGACCGGTTCGACCTGCTGCACGCCCAGTACGGCTACCCGACCGGCTGGGCCACGCTGCTGGCGTCGCGGGAGCTGGGCGTGCCCAACGTGGTGTCGATCCAGGGCGGCGACGGGCACTGGGTGGGATCGTGCTGCGAGGCGCACCGGCTGGCGATGACGCACGTGCTGGACCATGCCGGCGCGGTGCTGATCGGCTGCCGCTCGTTCGCGGACGAGGTGACCGAACGGCTCGGCACCGACCCGGCGCGCTTCACGGTCGTGCCGGGTGCGGTGGACGTGACACGGTTCAGGCCGGACCGGCAGCGGCGCGATCCGGCAGCGCCGCCGGTGCTGCTGTATCACGGCCGGGTCGACCGGCGGAAAGGCGTGCTCGACATGATCGAGGCGCTGCAACGGCTGGACCGGGAAGGCACCGCGTTCCGCCTGGTGCTGTCCGGCATCGGCCCGGACCTCGACGAGGCGGTGCGCCGGCTGGAGGCGACCGGGCTGATGCGGCACACCCGTCTGCGCGGCTATGTCGACTACGACCACGCCCCGGACGCGTATCACGGCGCCGACGTCTTCGTCTCGCCGACCTATGCGGAAGGGTTCTCCAACACCATCCTGGAGGCGATGGCGACCGGGCTCGCCACCGTGTCCTGCCGCGCGGTGGGCGTGGTGGACTGCCTGCGCGACAACGAGAACGGGCTGCTGACCGAGCCCGGGGACATCGACGCGCTGACCGCGGCGCTGCGCCGCCTGATCACCGACCCGAAGCTGCGCCGGCGCCTGGCGGACACCGCGCTGGCCGAGTGCCGCGAGGTGTATTCCTGGTCCGCGGTCGCCGACCGGATCATGACGGTGTACGGCGCCGTGGCGGGCAGGGCGCCGGACCGGGATTTCGACCCGGCGCTGCCGCGCGACCCGTGCCGGTATCGCGCCGACCCGCACCTGCTGTGAGCCCGGCGTCCCCCGCCGGGCGCCGTTCCGCGCTGCTGCTGTCGCCGCATTTCGACGACGTGGCGTTCTCCTGCGGCGGCACCGCGGCGCTGCTGGCCGCCGCCGGCTGGTCGGTGGTGGTGGCGACCGCGTTCACCCGGTCGGTGCATCCGGCGTCCGGCTTCGCGCTCGCCTGCCAGCGCGACAAGGGGCTGGACGACTCGGTGGACTACATGGCGCTGCGTCGCGACGAGGACGCGGACGCCTGCCGCAGCCTCGGCGCTCGCCCGGTGCTGCTGGACCTGGCAGAAGCGCCGAACCGCGGCTACGGCTCGGCGCCGGCGCTGTTCGCGCCGCCGCGGGCGGACGACGCGGTGGCAGGCCCGCTCGGCGCGCTGCTGGGAGAGCTGCTGGCGGCGGAGCGGCCGGACCTCGTGCTGGCGCCGCAGGGCTGCGGCCGGCACGTGGACCACCTGCAGCTCATCGCGGCGCTGCTCGCCGTGCCGGGCCCGCTGCCGCCGCTCGGCTTCTACCGCGACACGCCCTACGTGAT
>CAXUEL010000295.1:0-3929 GCA_964249915.1 uncultured Acetobacteraceae bacterium
GCGCCGCCGTCGCGCCGCCGACGCGGTGGCGACGGCCCTGTGCTTCGCCGCCACGCTGGTGGTGCTGGCCGCCCTCGCGTCGATCCTGTGGACCCTGGTCGCTAACGGCATCGGCGGGCTGACGCTTCACGTGCTGAGCCACGTCACCGCGCCGGCCGGCGGCAACGGCGGCCTGCTCAACCCCCTCGTCGGCAGCATCATCCAGGTGCTGCTGGCGACCCTGATCGGCACGCCCGTGGGGCTGCTGGCCGGCATCTACCTGGCCGAGTACGGCACCGGCTCGGCGGTCGCGAACGCGGTGCGCTTCGTGTCCGACATGCTGCTGTCCGCGCCGTCGATCCTGGTCGGGCTGTTCGTCTACCTCGTGCTGGTGGCGCCGTTCCACCACTTCTCCGGCTGGGCCGGCGTGGTCGCCTTGTCGATCCTGGCGATCCCGATCGTGGTGCGCACCAGCGAGGACATGCTGCGCCTGGTGCCGCTGTCGATGCGCGAGGCCGCCGCCGCCCTGGGCGCCCCGCACTGGAAGGTGGTGCTGCTGGTCTGCGTGCGCGCCGCGCGCCGCGGCATGATGACCGGGGTGCTGCTGGCAGTGGCGCGGATCTCCGGGGAGACCGCGCCGCTGCTGTTCACCTCGCTCGGCAACCTCAACTGGTCGCTGTCCTTGAACCACGAGATGGCGAGCCTGCCCGTGACCATCTACCAATATGCCGGCTCGCCGTCCGACGACTGGGTGCAGCTGGCCTGGACCGCCGCCCTGCTGATCACCGCCGGCGTGCTGCTGATCAACGTCGCAGCCCGGCTGGGCCTGCGCGGAGGGGACAGGTGATGGACGACCGGACTTCCCGCCCGCTGCCGGGCTTGTCCCTGGAGGCTAGGCCGGCCCCCGGCAGCGCCCAGCCGATGATCTCCATACGCAACCTCGACTTCCATTACGGCGCGTCGCAGGCGCTGAAGGGGATCTCGCTGGACTTTCCCGCGCGTCAGGTCACCGGGCTGATCGGCCCTTCGGGCTGCGGCAAGTCGACCCTGCTGCGCGTGCTCAACCGGATGTACGACCTCTACCCCGGCCAGCGCGCCACCGGCGAGGTGCTGCTGGACGGGGAGAACATCGTCGGCCCGAACGTCGACGCCAACCGGCTGCGCTCGCGCGTCGGCATGGTGTTCCAGAAGCCGACCCCGTTCCCGATGTCGGTGGCCGACAACATCGCCTTCGGCATCCGGCTGCACGAGCGGCTCGGCCGCGCCGAGATGGCGGTGCGGATCGAGGACGCGCTGCGCCGGGTGGCGCTGTGGAACGAGGTCAAGGACAGGCTGCGCGCCAGCGCCACCTCGCTGTCCGGCGGCCAGCAGCAGCGCCTGTGCATCGCCCGCACCATCGCCACCCGCCCCGAGGTGATCCTGCTCGACGAGCCGACCTCGGCACTCGACCCGATCTCGACCGCGCGCATCGAGGAGCTGCTCGACGAGCTGAAGCAGGACTTCACCATCGCCATCGTCACCCACAACCTGCAGCAGGCGGCGCGCTGCGCCGACCGGGTGGCGTTCTTCTACATCGGCGAGCTGGTGGAGGTGGACGAGGCGTCGCGCCTGTTCACCAGCCCGCGGCAGAAGCGCACCCAGGACTACATCACCGGCCGCTTCGGCTGAACGGGCATACCATGAGCAACAACCCCGGCCACATCGTTTCCTCCTACGAGCAGGAGCTGAACCAGCTGCGCGGCCTGATGGCGCGCATGGGCGGGCTGGTGGAAAGCCAGACCGCGCACGCGATCCAGGCGATCCTGGAGCACAACCCGGAAGCAGCCCAGATGGCGATGGAGCAGGACCCGGAGGTCGACGCGCTGGAGCGCGAGGTCGAGGGCCGCGCGATCAAGATGCTGGCGCTGCGGGCACCCATGGCGCAGGACCTGCGCGAGATCGTCTCGGCGCTCAAGGTCACCTCCGACCTGGAGCGGATCGGCGACTACGCCGCCAACGTCGCCAAGCGCTCGCTGCGCCTGGGCAGCGCCGGCCCCGACATCTCGCTCGGCGGCCTGCGCAACATGGGCCGGCTGGTGCAGGAAAGCCTGCGCCTGGCGATCGACGCGCTGGGCCAGAACGACAAGGACAAGGCGCTGGACGTGTGGCGCTCCGACAAGGCGGTGGACGAGATCTACACCGCCATGTTCCGCGAGCTGGTGACCTACATGATGGAGGACCCGCGCAACATCGGCGCCTGCACGCACCTGCTGTTCATCGCCAAGAACCTTGAGCGCATCGGCGACCATGCCACCAACATCGCCGAGCGCGTCCACTACGCGGTGACCGGCGAGATGCTGCCGCCCGCGCGTCCGCGCGGCGGCTTCACCACAGAGGCGACCCCCGAGGGGACACCATGACCCAGCCCGACGCCGCGCCAGCCGTCCCCTCCCGGGAGCAGACCATGAGCCGCCGCCCCGCCGCGCGCGAGGAAGCCCGTCCGCGCGTGCTGGTGGTCGAGGACGATCCCTCGCTGGCGGTGATGCTGCGCTACAACCTGGAGAAGCTGGGCTACGGGGTCGACGAGGCCGCCGACGGCCAGGAGGCGCTGCTGCGCGTGGCCGAGCAGGCCCCCGACCTGGTGCTGCTGGACTGGATGCTGCCGAGCCTGTCCGGCATCGAGGTGTGCCGCCAGATCCGCCGCCGCCCGCAGACCCGCGACCTGCCGATCATCATGCTGACCGCGCGCACCGAGGAGCAGGATTCGATACGCGGCCTCAACATCGGCGCCGACGACTACATCACCAAGCCGTTCAGCATGGAGGCGCTGGCCGCCCGCGTGCGCGCCCTGCTGCGGCGCGCCCAGCCGCAGGCGAGCGGGCTCCGGCAGTTCGCCGACATCGTGCTGGACGGCACCGAGCACCGGGTGCATCGCGCCGGCCGGCCGGTGCACCTGGGCCCGACCGAGTACCGGCTGCTGGAGTTCCTGATGCAGCACCCCAGGCGGGTGTTCTCGCGCGAGGACCTGCTGAACGCGGTGTGGGGTGCCGACATCCACGTCGAGGCGCGCACCGTGGACGTGCACATACGCCGGCTGCGCAAGGCGCTGAACGCGCCCGGCGAGGTGGACGTGGTGCGCACGGTCCGCACCGCCGGCTACGCCCTCGACGTCGATCCGGTCTGAACACCGGACCGGGCGCATGCGATGCCGGCCGGGATGAGCCTGTGGCGGCGGCACGGGTTCGGGGGCCTGCTGCCGGACCGTCGTCGGCCAGCCCCCGATTGGCGGCCGCCCGACGCGTCGCCCGCTGCGTCGCCGCCCGACGCGTCGTTGCCCGGCATGTCGCTGCCCGGCACGTCGCCACCCGGCGCGTCGCTGCCGGACTGGTCGCCGCCCGGCTGGTCGCTGCCGCTTCTGCTCGACCTGCTGCCGCATCCGGTGGTGGCGCTGTCGCCCGGCGGCCTGCCGCGCCACGCCAACGCGTCGGCGCAGGCCCTGCTGGGCGACGCGCTGCCGGCGCTGCTGCGCCATCCGCTGCTGGTGCAGGCGCTGGACCGGCTGCACGGCGGTGCCGCGGAGTCTGTCGACCTGGCGATGGACGTCCCGGTGCGCCGCGTGCTGCGCGTGGCGATGCGGTCCGACCGCCGTGCCGGCGGCCTGGTCCTGCTGTCGCTCGCCGACCGCACCGAGCAGGACGCGGTGGAGCGGATGCGCGCCGACTTCGTCGCCAACGCCAGCCACGAGCTGCGCACGCCGCTGGCCAGCCTGATCGGCTTCATCGAGACCCTGCAGGGCCCGGCCGCGGACGACGCGCCGGCGCGGGTGCGCTTCCTCGCCATCATGGAGGCGCAGGCGGCGCGCATGTGCCGGCTGATCGACAACCTGCTCAGCCTGTCGCGCATCCAGATGCACGAGCACCGCCGCCCGGACGGCAGCGTGTCCGCGGCGCCGCTGCTGCGGCGCGTCGCGG
>CAXUEL010000296.1:0-3865 GCA_964249915.1 uncultured Acetobacteraceae bacterium
CTGCTCCCCCTGCCGATCCACCGCGGCGGCGCCGACGCCCGGTTCGGCATCGACCTCCAGCCACTGCTCGCCGGCATCGCCGGCCCACGCCAGCCCGGCACCTACCTCGTCGGCCTGCGCGCCACCGACGGCAGCCGCCGGCAATGGCTGCGTCTCCAGGTCACCGACCTCGCCCTCGCAACCGTCGAGGAAGCCGACCGCACCCGCTTCGTCGTCACCTCGCTCGCCACCGCAGCCCCCGTCGCCGGCGCCGAGATCCGCCTCGACGGCCTGCGCGACAACGCCTTCACCACCCTGGCGCACGGCACCACCGGCGCCGACGGCAGCTGGACCGCCGCCGCCCCGCTCACGACCGACTGGAAAAGCGTGCCCGCCAGCCCGCGACGCATCGTGGTGCTCAAGGCGACCGACACGCTGGTGCTCCAGCCCGGCCGCGGCCCGCTGCAGTATGCAAACGGCCAGTGGAACAAGGCCGCCTCGCCCTGGCTCGACTGGATGACGCGCAGCCCCGCGCCGCGCGATCAGCAGCCGCGGACGCTGTGCCACCTGTTCACCGAGCGCCCGATCTACCGCCCCGCCGAGCCGGTGCTGATCGCCGGCATGATCCGCCGTTACGGCGCCGGCACCCTGTCCTACCCCGGCGCCGCTCCCGCCGCCGCATCCGGCGAGGTGCTGGTCACCGGTCCCTCCAGCCAGCAATGGCACATCCCCGCACCCCTGGACCAGGTCGGCGGCCTCCACGTCCGCTTCGACGCGAAGACCGAGGCCACCGGCGACTACACGATCCAGTACGTCCCGCGCGGCGGCCAGGGCTGCGGCTCCATCAGCGTCAAGAAGGAGGCCTACCGGCTGCCGACCTTCGAGGTGCTGCTGCAGCCGCCGCCACGCGCCGCCCTGGACACCCCCTTCACCGTCGGGCTGCTGGCCCGCTTCTACGCCGGCGGCCTGCTGGACGCTCGCCCGCTCACTTGGCGGGTGACCCAGTTCCCGGCCCCCTGGAACCCGCCCGGCCGCGACGGCTACCTGTTCTCCTCCGACAGCCGCTATTCCGGCGACGACGAGTTCCGCTCCACCCCGGTGCTCGAGCGCGACGCCCGCACCGACGACGGCGGCGCCGCCCGCATCACCCTCGACCCCACCGCCGAGCCGACCGCACAGCCGCGCCAGTACCTGGTCGAGGCCACCGTCACCGGCGACGACGACATGCAGGTGCGCGCCACCCAGCGCATCACCGTGCTGCCTCCCTTCGTGCTCGGCCTGAAGGTGCCCCGCTACCTCCCCACGGTCGGCAGCATCGACCCCGAGGTGCTGGCGCTCGACGGCGACGCCAAGCCGGTCGCCGGCCTGAAGCTGACGGTGCGCCTGGTGCACCGGCAGTGGAACCCGGTGCTGGTCGCCAGCGACTTCGCCCAAGGCTCGCCCAAGTACGACACCCAGACCATCGACATGCCGGTCGCCGAGCAGACCCTGACCAGCGGCACGGCGCCCACCGCGCTGCACTTCCCGATCAAGGACGCCGGCGTCTACCTCGTCGAGCTCGAAGCCGAGGACAAGGTCGGCCGCAGACAGCTGGTCCGCGTCGACCTGTTCGTCGCCGGCGACACCCCGGTCACCTGGTCCAGGCCACCGTCGCAGGTGGTGACGATCTCCACCGACCGGACCAGCTACGCCCCCGGCGACGCCGCCACCCTGATCGTGCAGAGCCCGTTCCAGTCCGGCCGCGCCCTGGCCATCGTCGAGCAGCCGGAAGGCCGGTTCGACTACGACTGGCTCGACATACGCAACGGCTACGCCCGCACCACCCTGCGGCTGCGCAAGCAGCAGGTGCCCCGGCTCGCGGTGCACGTCCTGCTGATGCGCGGCCGGATCGGCACTCCCGCCGCCGCTCCGTTCGACCAGGACAAGCCGGCCACCCTCGCCGCCACCGCCTTCATCACCGTGGCCCCGGTCGACAACCAGCTGAAGCTCCGCTTCGACGCCCCCGCCAGCGCCCGCCCCGGCCAGGACCTCGACCTCGTGCTGCACCTGTCCGACCCCGCCGGCCACCCGCTGGCCGGCGAGGCGACGGTGTGGATGGTCGACCAGGCGGTGCTGTCGCTGGCCCCCGAGCTGCCGCTCGACCCCCTGCCCGCCTTCGTCGTCGACCGGCAGCCACGCCTGCTGGCCCGCGATACCCGCAACCTCGCCTTCGGCCTCTTGCCCCTGACCGAGAACCCGGGCGGCGACGAGAAGGCCGCCGGCGGCCTGGAGAACATCTCGGTCCGCAAGAACTTCACCCCCGTGCCGCTCTACCTGCCGCGGGTGAGGTTCGGCCCCGACGGCACCGCCCACGTCGCCGTCCACCTGCCCGACAGCCTGACCGTGTTCATGCTCCGCGCCGAGGCCGTCAGCGGCCCGGACCGCTTCGGCTTCGGCAGCGGCCAGCTCCCGGTGCGACAGCCGGTGGTGGCCCAGCTGGCGCTACCCCGCTTCGTCCGTCCCGGCGACAGCTTCACCGCTGGCCTGATCGGCCGCCTGGTCGAGGGCGCCCCCGGTCCCGGCCGGGCCAGCCTCGCCGTGCAGAACCTGACCCTTTCGGGTCCCGCGCAGCAGAACCTGACCTGGACCGTCAGCCAACCGGCCCACGTCGACACCGTGCTGACCGTGCCGGACCCCGCCCCCGGCACCACGAGCGTGCGGATCCGCGCCGCGATGGAGCGCCTGGCCGACCAAGCCGGCGACGCCGTGCAGATCGACCTGCCGATCCGCCCGGACCGGCCGACCGTGCACCGCCGCGACCTGCTCGCCACCGGCAGCGACGGCCTCGTCCTGCCGGCCGTCGCCGAGCCGTTCCGCCCCGCCTCCTACCGCCGCGGCGTCACCCTCGCCACCGATCCCGACCTGATACGCCTGCTGGCCGGCCTCGGCGCGCTCCAACGCTTCCCCGTCGGCGGCACCGAGCAGCGCGTCGCCCTTGCCTCCGGCGAGCTGGCCCTGCTGCCGTTCACCCCGCTGATGGACGCGTCCGGACTCGCCGGCCGCCTGGGCGACGACGTCGCCGCCGCCGGGTCCGCGGCCGCGCAGTCCACCGACGACAACGGGCTGGTGGCGTTCTGGCCGCACACGCCCGGCAGCGTCTGGCTGACCGCCGAAACCTACCGCATGCTGGTCGCCGCCGCCCGCCTCGGCCAGCCGGTCGACACGGCCCAGATGGACCGGCTGCACGCCGTGCTGCTCGCCTCCCTGCGCTCCGACTACCCGCACCTGCCGACCGACACCGGCCTGTTCGAGCGCGTCGCCGCCCTGACCGCGCTCGCCGATGGCGGCCATATCCCCCCAGCCGACGCCGACGAGCTGGCGCGCCGGGCGCAGAACATGCCCACCGACTCGGTCGCCGAGATCGCCACCGTGCTGTCCCGGCTGTCGCAGGCCGACCCCGCCGAGCTGTCCCGGGTGATGGACCTGCTGTGGACCCGGATCAACGTGCTCAGCCGCGACGGCCACCCGGTCTATGGCGGCATGACCGACTTCGACCCCGGCGCCTCCATCCTGCCGAGCGAGGCGCGCAGCCTCGCCTTGGCGGTGCAGGCCGTATCCACCGCCACCCCCGCCGACCCGCGCAACGCGGTCCTGCGCAACGCCCTGGTGCAGATGGCGGATGGCAACGGCTGGGGCAGCACCGACGCCACCGCCGCGGCGCTGCGCGCCCTCGCCGCCGCCTGGCAGGCGCCGCCGGCACCGGTCCCCGCCAGCCTCCTGCTGCCAGACCGCACCGTGCCCGGCATCCTGGACCGCGCCCACCCGCTGCTGGCCGCCGACACCACCCGCACCGGACCGTTGCGGGGGCCGGCCCCCCCCCACCACCCCGGGGGGTCGTGGGGCGCCC
>CAXUEL010000297.1:0-3861 GCA_964249915.1 uncultured Acetobacteraceae bacterium
CACGTACGCCGCCCTGCTGTCGTTCACCACGCCGTACTCGTCCCAGCCCAGCTCCGCGACCGCGCCCGGCCCGGCCAGGCGCCACAGGTCGAAGTGCGCGATCGGCAGCACCGTGCCGTCGGCCGCCCGCGCCTGGTAGACCTGCACCAGGGTGTAGCTCGGGCTCGGCACCTCCATGTGCGATTGGCCGCACGCCTCGCGCAGCAGGGCGCGGGCCAGCGCCGTCTTGCCGGCGCCCAGGGGCCCGTCGAGCAGCACCGAGTCGCCCGGGCGAAGCAGCCGGGCCAGACGCCGCCCGAGCGCCTCGGTGGCGCCCAGATCCGGCAGGTGGCGGGACGAGCAGGGCGTCATCCGGCCATCTTGCCGTAGCCCTGCCATGCTTCACAATGCGGCCGCATCGACGGGGGGAAACGATGGCCTTGGACGGCGGGGGACAAGGCCAGGCGGATCTCGCCGTCGACGTGGCGATCGTCGGCGCCGGTCCGGTCGGGCTGTTCGCCGCCTTCCAGTGCGGCATGCTGCGCTTGCGTGCCGTGCTGATCGACGCGCTGACGGAGACCGGCGGGCAGTGCACCGCGCTCTACCCGGAGAAGCCGATCTACGACATCCCGGCGCATCCGGGGATCGAGGCCGGCGCGCTGATCGCCGAGCTGGAGCGCCAGGTGGCTCCGTTCGACGTGCCGCGCCTGCTCGGCCGCCGGGTGGAGGCGCTGTCCGGCCGTCGCGGCGCGTTCCGGCTGCGCACCGACCGTGGCGAGGTGGTGGCGGCGCGCGCGGTGCTGATCGCCGCCGGCGCCGGGGCGTTCGGCCCGAACCGGCCGCCACTGGAGGGCCTCGCCGCCTACGAGGCCAGCGGCGCGGTGCAGTACTTCGTGCGCTCACGCGAGTCGTTCCGCGGACGCTCGGTCGCCATTGCCGGCGGCGGCGACAGCGCGGTGGACTGGGCGCTGTCGCTCCGGGAGGTGGCGGCCCGGGTGTGGCTGATCCACCGCCGGCCCCGCTTCCGCGCCGCGCCCGACAGCCTGTCGCGGCTGGAAGCCGCCGCCGCGCGCGGTGAGGTCGAGCTGGTGGTGCCCTACCAGCTGCACGGTCTGCGCGGCGAGGACGGCGTGCTGTCCGGCGTGTCGGTGGCGACCCTGGACGGTGAGACGCGGGTGCTGGACGCCGACCGGCTGCTGCCGTTCTTCGGGCTGTCGACCGATCTCGGCCCGATCGCCACCTGGGGCATGCAGACCGGCCTGCACGGGCTGATCCCGGTCACCCCCTCGACGCTGGAAACCAGCCTGCCCGGCGTGTTCGCGATCGGCGACGTCGCCAGCTACCCCGGCAAGCTCAAGCTGATCCTGCAGGGCTTCAGCGAGGCGGCGATGGCCGCGCACGCGATCCACGGCGTCGCCCGCCCGGACAAGACGCTGCGCTTCGAGCACTCCACCAGCCGCGGCCTGCCAGGGTGAGTCCGGCCGGCGTGATCCCCGCCGCCCGGGCTGGCGGCTCCCTGTTCGTCGACCTCGGCGCCGTCGCCGCCAACTGGCGCACCCTGGCCGCCATCGCCCATCCGGCGGAGTGCGCCGCGGTGGTCAAGGCCGACGCCTACGGGCTCGGGATCGCCGCCGTGGCGCCGGTGCTGGCGGCGGCGGGCTGCCGCTCCTTCTTCGTCGCCCATCTGGACGAGGGCATCGTCCTGCGCGACCTGCTCGGGCCGGGCCCGTCGATCCTGGTGCTGAACGGCATCCCGCCCGGCACCGCGCCGGAGTTCGATGCGCACCGGCTGCTCCCCGTGCTCAACAGCCTGGGCCAGGTCGCCGAATGGCGGCGTCTCGCCCTGATCCGCGGGCGTCCGCTGCCCGCCGCGCTGCAGGTCGACACCGGCATGTCGCGCTTCGGCCTGTCGCCGGAGGAGGTGCAGGCGCTGTCGGGCCCGGACGGCTATGCCGGCATCGACGTCCGGCTGGTGATGAGCCACCTCGCCTGCGCCGACGAGCCGTTCCATCCGGCCAACGAGTCGCAGCGCGCGGCGTTCGCGCGGCTGCGCCCGAGGCTGCCGGCGGCTTCGGCCAGCCTGGCGGCGTCGTACGGGATCTTCCTCGGCCCGGCGTTCCACCTCGACATGGTCCGTCCCGGGGTGGCGCTGTTCGGGGTGCCGCCGGGGTCCGGCCGTCCCAACCCCCTGCGCGCGACCGTGCGGCTGCAGGGACGCATCGTGCAGACGCGCCGGATCCCGGCCGGCGCCTTCGTCGGCTACAGCGCCCGCTTCGTGGCCGAGCGGCCGAGCCGGATCGCCACGGTCGCGGTCGGCTATGCCGACGGCTTCCTGCGCGCCGGCGGCGGACGCGGCGTGGCCTTCCTGCCGGGCGGCGGCCCGCCGCTGCCGATCGTCGGGCGGATCTCGATGGACTGCCTCGGCGTCGACGTCACCGACGCGCCGGACTCGGCGCTGGAAGACGGGGCGCTGGAGGAAGGCATGGCGCTCGACCTGATCGGGCCGCACCGTCCGGTCGAGGCGGCGGCGGCGGCGGCCGGCACCATCGCCTACGAGATGCTGACCGCGCTGGGCCACCGCTACCACCGCCACTACCTGCATGCCCCCGGCGGCTGACGCCGCCCTTGCCGCAAGGCCGCGCAGAGGCCACGTCGGAGGACGGAACGCGGCGGGAGCCATCGGGACATGAAGGTGGCGGTGCTCGGCGGCGGCGTGATCGGGGTGAGCTCCGCCTGGTACCTGGCGCGGCTCGGCCACGAGGTCGAGCTGATCGAGCGCCAGCCCGGCGTGGCGCTGGAAACCAGCTTCGCCAACGCCGGCCAGGTTTCCCCCGGCTACTCGACCCCCTGGGCGGCACCCGGCCTGCCGCGCAAGGCGCTGGGCTGGATGCTGAAGAAGCACAGCCCGCTGCTGATCCGCCCGCGGTTCGACATCGCCATGATGCGCTGGATGGCCGCCCTGCTGGCGAACTGCACCGCCGAAGCCTACGACCGCAACAAGGGCCGCATGCTGCGCCTGGCCGAGTACAGCCGCGACTGCCTGGACGACCTGCGCCACGAGACCGGCATCACCTACGACGACCGGCAGGGCGGCCTGATCCAGCTGTTCCGCACGCAGGCGCAGCTCGACCACGCCGCCGACGACATGCGCATCCTGGCCGAGGGCGGCGTCCCGCACGAGCTGCTCGACCGCGCCGGCGTGGTGCGACACGAGCCCGGCCTGGCCCATTCCGCCCACCTGCTGAAGGGCGGGCTGCGCCTGCCCGGCGACCAGTCCGGCGACGCCCACCTGTTCACCCGCCGGCTGGCGGAGAAGGCGGAAGCCGCCGGGGTGCGGTTCCGCTACGGGCTCGGCATCGAGCGCCTCCTGTTCGAGCCGGACCGGATCACCGGGGTCGAGACCAGCGGCGGCCTCGTCACCGCCGATGCCTACCTCGCCGCCACCGGCGTCCACACCGCGCGCCTGCTGCGCCCGCTCGGCCTGCGCCTGCCGGTGTATCCGGTGAAGGGCTACTCGCTGACCGTCCCTCTGACCGACCCCGCCCGGGCGCCCACCTCGACCGTGAACGACGAGACCTACAAGGTGGCGATGACCCGGCTCGGCGACCGCATACGCGTCGGCGGCACCGCCGAGCTCGCCGGCTACGACCTGCGCCTGTCGCCGGAGCGGCGCGAAACCCTGGAATTGTCGTTCGGCGAGCTGTTCGGCGGCGGCGACCTCCGGCGCGCCACCTACTGGACCGGGCTTCGCCCCAACACCCCGGACGGCACGCCGATCGTCGGCTCGGCCGGGCGCTACCGCAACCTGTGGATCAACACCGGGCACGGCACGCTCGGCTGGACCATGGCCTGCGGCTCCGGCCGCCTGGTCGCCGACCTGAT
>CAXUEL010000298.1:0-3860 GCA_964249915.1 uncultured Acetobacteraceae bacterium
GTGGGCCATGGCCGGCGTGGCGGGCGCTCTCGTCGAGCAGCTCCAGCCGCTCCGGCGCGAAGCGCTCCGTGATCCGCGCCGTGATCCTTCCCGCCCGTCCGGTACCCGACATCCCCATCTCCTTCCTCCCTGCCACCGCCCGGCCCGGCCACCGGTTCCTCTTGCGCCGGTCCGGACAGCGCGCACATAACCGGGGTGATGATGCGACGGAACCAGCGACACCGGGCGTTCGATCCCGACCCGGCGGCGCCGGACCAGGCGTGCGACATGCCGGGCTGCGCCGAGGCCGCCGGCTACCGCGCCCCCCGGTCGCGGCAGATGCTGAACCAGTACTTCTGGTTCTGCCTGGACCACGTGCGCGAGTACAACGCCCACTGGGACTTCTACAAGGGCATGACCCCGGGCCAGATCGAGGCCCACCTCCGCGCCGACGTGTCCTGGAACCGTCCGTCCTGGCGGCTCGGCCACCTGGGCGGCTCCGGCGGCTTCGACGAGGACCAGGTGCTCGACCCGCTCGGGCTGCTCCGCGGCAACGCCGAGGCACGCGTCCGGGCCAGGACGCGCACGCGCGAGGCGGACCAGCGGCCGGAAGCCCTGCGCGAACCGCTCGACACGCTCGGCCTGCCCTGGCCGGTCTCGCTCGCCGAGCTCAAGAGCCGCTACAAGCACCTCGCCCGCGAGAACCACCCGGACGCCAACAACGGTGACCGCGCCGCGGAGGAGCGGCTCAAGACCATCAACGTGGCCTACACCGCGCTGCGCCGCCACCTGGCCGAGGCGCCGCAGCCGCTGGCCGAGACCGGCTAGCGCCCCTGCTCCTGCGTGGCCGCAACCGGGACCGGACGGCGGCGTATCCGACCTAGCAGCGAACGGGTGTACCGAACCCGCATCAACCGACGGGACGACGACGGCATGGACAACAGCGAAGGCGTGGCGACGGAGATGCTGGAGGACCCGATCCCGGGCTCCGGCCTGGGCGATGGCGGCATCGCCGGCCTGCCGCCGACCGCGAGCCTGTCCACCCCCGACCGCGTGGCCAACGCCCGCACCCTGTTCGGCCTCGACCGCGACCTCGACGTGCCAGCCTACTCGGTGCGCACCGAACACGTGCCCGACATCGATACCGCCTACCGCTTCGACCCCGAAACTACGCTGGCGATCCTGGCCGGCTTCGCCTTCAACCGCCGGGTGATGATCCAGGGCTACCACGGCACCGGCAAGTCCAGCCACATCGAGCAGGTCGCCGCCCGGCTCAACTGGCCCTGCATACGCATCAACCTCGACAGCCACATCAGCCGCATCGACCTGATCGGCAAGGACGCGATCGTCCTCAAGGACGGCCGCCAGATCACCGAGTTCCGGGAAGGCCTGCTGCCCTGGGCGCTGCAGCACCCCTGCGCCCTGGTGTTCGACGAGTACGACGCCGGCCGCCCGGACGTGATGTTCGTGATCCAGCGCGTGCTCGAGGTGGAGGGCCGCCTCACCCTGCTCGACCAGAACCGGGTGATCCGGCCGCACCCCGGCTTCCGCCTGTTCGCCACCGCCAACACCGTCGGCCTCGGCGACACGACGGGGCTGTACCACGGCACCCAGCAGATCAACCAGGGCCAGATGGACCGCTGGAACATCGTCACCACGCTCAACTACCTGCCGCACGCCCAGGAAACCGCGATCGTACTGGCCAAGACCGGCTGGGACGGCCGCGACACCGCGCAGAAGCGCCGCGTCGAGAGCATGGTGGCGCTGGCCGACCTCACCCGCGCCGGCTTCATCCACGGCGACATCTCCACCGTGATGTCGCCGCGCACCGTGCTGACCTGGGCCGAGAACACCCGGATCTTCGGCGACCTCGGCTTTGCCTTCCGGCTGACCTTCCTCAACAAGTGCGACGAGGCCGAGCGGCAGACCGTCGCCGAGTACTACCAGCGCTGCTTCAACGAGGAGCTCCTGCCCGGCACCGGCGCCAAGGCACGATGAGCGGCGCCCGATGAGCGGGTCCGGCGAGCACACGCGCAGCGAGGCTTTCAAGCGCGCCACCGCCGGCACACTGCGCGCGATCGGCGGCCAGAAGGACGTGCAGGTCACGTTCCAGGCGGGCCCCGCGCAGGTGACGGAAACCCGGGTCCGCCTGCCGCAGCCGAGCCGCTCCCTGCCGGCCGCCGAGATCGCCCGGTTGCGCGGCGCCGCCGACGCCGCAGCTCTCCGCCTGCGCCACCACGACACCGCGGTGCACGCCGCCCGCACCCCCGACCCCCGCGAAGCGCGCGAGGTCTACGACGCCCTGGAGCAGGCACGGATCGAGGTGGTCGGCGCGCGCCACATGGGCGGCGTGGCGGCCAACCTGCGCCAGAAGCTCGACTCCGAGTGCGAACAGGCCGGCTACGAGCGCATGACCCGGCGCGAGCAGCTGCCTATGGCCGCCGCCCTGGCCCTGCTCGCCCGCGAGCGGCTGTCCGGCGAGGCGCCGCCGGCGGCCGTGGCCGCGGTGCTGGGACAGTGGCGCAGCACCCTGGCGGCCGGCGCCGACCGTGCGCTCGACGACCTCGCCGCCGCCCAGCACGATCAGACCGCCTACACCCGCGCCGCCCGCCGCCTGCTCGCCGCCTACGACCTGGCGGAGATGGACGCCGAAACCGAGCAGGAGCAGGAGGACACCGGCTCCGACGCCTCCGGCGACCAGGAGCAGCCCGCAGAGCAGCCTCCCGCCCCGCCGCAGGAACAGGAACACGGCTCGCCCGAGCAGACGCTCGGTGCCGAGTCCGAGGCCGCCAGCGCCGGCGAGCCGGAGGAGGAAGCGTCCGAGCAGGACCCCGGCGCCGCCGAGGGCGAGGACCGCGCCGGCGGCCCGCAGCAGCAACGCGAGCCCACCCAGGCCGAGCCCGGCACCCAGTACCGCGTGTTCTCCCGCCAGTTCGACGAGGAAACCCCGGCCGAGGCGCTGTGCGACGCCGACGAGCTGTCCCGCCTGCGCCAGCAGCTCGACCAGCAGCTGCTCAACCTGCAGGGCGTGGTGTCCCGCCTCGCCAACCGGCTGCAGCGCCGCCTGATGGCGCAGCAGACCCGCGCCTGGGAGTTCGACCAGGAGGAAGGCATCCTCGACGCCGGCCGCCTCGCCCGCGTGGTGGTCAACCCGATGCTATCCCTGTCCTATAAGCACGAGCGCGACACCGACTTCCGCGACACCGTGGTCACCCTGCTGATCGACAATTCCGGCTCCATGCGCGGCCGCCCGATCACGGTGGCCGCCATGTGCGGCGACATCCTGGCCCGCACCCTGGAGCGCTGCGGCGTCAAGGTGGAGATCCTCGGCTTCACCACCCGCGCATGGAAGGGCGGCCAGAGCCGCGAGCGCTGGATCGCTGCGGCCAAGCCGCGCGACCCCGGCCGCCTGAACGACCTGCGCCACATCGTCTACAAGGCCGCCGACATGCCGTGGCGACGCGCCCGCCGCAACCTCGGCCTGATGCTGCGCGAAGGCCTGCTCAAGGAGAACATCGACGGCGAGGCGCTGGCCTGGGCCAACCGCCGCCTGCTCGGCCGACGCGAAAGCCGTCGCATCCTGATGGTGATCAGCGACGGCGCCCCGGTGGACGACAGCACGCTCTCGGTGAACTCCGGCTCCTACCTGGAGCGCCACCTGCGCGAGGTGATCGCGGAGATCGAGCGCGCGCACGCGGTCGAGCTGATCGCGATCGGCATCGGCCATGACGTCACCCGCTACTACCGCCGCGCGGTCACCATCACCGACGCTGAGGAGCTGGGCGGCACCATGCTGGCCAAGCTGTCCGAGCTGTTCGACGAGGACGCCGTGCGCGGACGGCGCGCCCGCCCGCGCCCGCTCCGCGCCGCATGAGCGGCGG
>CAXUEL010000299.1:0-3847 GCA_964249915.1 uncultured Acetobacteraceae bacterium
CCTGTACCACGAGTACCGGCTGAACGCGCGCGTCGCCGGTGCCGAGCGTCGCCGGCAGCCCGGGCAGCGACACCGCGCCCGCCGTTGCCACCCCGTCCACCGACAGCCCGACATGCACCGCCCAGTCGTCGCGGCCCTCGCCGTACTCCCGGGTGCCGTCCAGCGGGTCGACGATCCAGACCCGGCTGCGCCCGAGCCGCGCCGGATCGGCTTTCCCCTCCTCCGACAGCACCGCATCCTCCGGCCGGTGCGCCGTCAGCGCCCCGACGATGAAGGCGTGGGCGATCCGGTCGCCGGCAGCACCCAGGGCCCGGCCCGAGAGCAGGCCGGAGCCGCGGACAGACAGCAGCAGCGCGCCTGCCGCCTCGGCGATCCGACGCGCCAGCGCGTCGTCCTCAGCCATCGCCGCGCTCCCGGCCACGCTCCCGGCCGCCCTCCTGGCCGCCCTCCTGGCCGCGCAGCACCAGCTCGACCACCCGTTCCGCCGCCTGCTCCGGCGTGAGTGCCGCGGTGTCGAGGCGCAGCTCGGCGTGCTCCGGCGGCTCGTATGGGCTGTCGATGCCGGTGAAGTTGCTCAACCGCCCCGCGCGCGCCTTGGCGTACAGCCCCTTCACGTCGCGCCGCTCGGCGTCGTCCAGCGTCGCGTCGACGTGCACCTCGATGAACTCGCCCGCCGCCATCATGTCGCGCACCATCCGGCGCTCCGCCCGGAACGGCGAGATGAACGCGGTCAGCACGATCAGCCCGGCGTCGGTCATCAGCTTCGCCACCTCGCCGACGCGGCGTATGTTCTCCACCCGGTCGGCGTCGGTGAAGCCCAGGTCGCGGTTCAGCCCGTGCCGGACGTTGTCGCCGTCGAGCAGGAAGGAGTGCTTGCCGAGCGCGTGCAGCCGCTTCTGCACCAGGTTGGCGATCGTCGACTTGCCGGCGCCGGACAGCCCGGTGAACCACACCAGCGCCGGGCTCTGTCCCTTTTGTCGCGCGTGGCTGTCGCGGCTGACGTCGATTGCCTGCCAGTGCACGTTCTGCGCGCGGCGGAGCGCGAACCGGATCATCCCGGCCGCCACCGTGGCGTTGCTGATCTTGTCGACCAGCACGAAGCCGCCCAGCGTGCGGCTGTCGCCGTACGGCTCGAACACGATCGGCCGGTCGGTGGACAGGGTGACGACGCCGATCGCGTTCAGCTCCAGCGTCTGCGCCGGCAGGTGCTCCAGGGTGTTGACGTTGACCTGGTACCTCGGCGCACGGATGGTCGCCGTCGCCGTCTCGGCGGCGAGCTTCAGCCAGTACGACCGGCCCGGCAGCATCGCCTCGTCCGACATCCACACCAGGCTGGCCTCGAACTGGTCGGCCACCTCCGGCGGCGCGTCGGCGGCCGCGAGCACGTTGCCGCGCGAGCAGTCCACCTCGTCGTCGAGCGTCAGCGTCACCGACTGCCCCGCCGCCGCCACGGGAAGGTCCCCGTCCATGGTCACGATCCGCGCCACCCGCGCGGTGCGCCCCGAGGGCAGCACGCGCACCGTGTCGCCCGGCCGCACCGTGCCCGACGCGACCAGGCCGGCGAAGCCGCGGAACCCGGGGTCGGGCCGGCTCACCCACTGCACCGGCATGCGGAACGGCCGCTCCTGGTCGCGCACCGCATCCACCTCGACCGCGTCCAGGTGCGCGACCAGCGTCGGCCCGTCGTACCAGCCCATCGCCTCCGAGCGCCTGGCGACGTTGTCGCCGCCGAGCCCCGAGACCGGGATCGCCGTGACCGCGTCGAGGCCGATCCCGTCCGCGAACGCGCGGAACTCCGCGACGATGGCATCGAAGCGCGCCCGGTCGTAGCCGATCAGGTCCATCTTGTTCACCGCCAGCACCAGGTGGCGCACGCCCAGCAGGTGCACCAGGTGGCTGTGCCGCCGCGTCTGCGTCAGCACACCCTTGCGGGCGTCGACCAGGATCACCGCGAGGTCGGCGGTCGAGGCACCCGTGACCATGTTGCGGGTGTACTGCTCGTGGCCGGGCGTGTCGGCGACGATGAACTTGCGCCGGTCGGTGGAGAAGAACCGGTACGCCACGTCGATGGTGATGCCCTGCTCGCGCTCGGCGGCGAGCCCGTCCACCAGCAGCGCGAAGTCGATCCCGCCGCCCTGCGTGCCGTCCCTGCGGCTGTCCGCCTCCAGCGCCGCCAGCTGGTCGTCGAACACGGTGCGGCTGTCGTAGAGCAGCCGCCCGATCAGGGTCGACTTGCCGTCGTCCACCGAGCCGCAGGCGATGAAGCGCAGCAGCGACTTGTGCCGGTGCTGCTCCAGGAAGGCGTCGATGTCCTCCGACACCAGCCCGGCCGCCCGGTAGGACCCCGCCCCGGCCGTCGCCATCAGAAGTATCCCTCCTGCTTCTTCTTCTCCATCGAGCCCTGCCGGTCATGGTCGATGACGCGTCCCTCCCGCTCGCTGGTGGTGGCGAGCAGCATCTCCTGGATCACCTCCGGCAGGGTGGCGGCGCTGCTTTCCACCGCCCCGGTCAGCGGGTAGTCGCCCAGCGTGCGGAAGCGGATCGAGCGCAGCACCGGCTGCTCGCCCGGACGCAGCCGGAACCGCTCGTCGTCGACCATCAGGATCAGCCCGTCCCGCTCCACCGTCGGACGGGGGGCCGCGAAGTACAGCGGCACGATCGGGACGCCTTCGAGCTGGATGTACTGCCACACGTCCAGCTCGGTCCAGTTCGACAGCGGGAACACCCGTATGCTCTCGCCCGGACCTTTCCGCGCGTTGTACAGGTTCCACAGCTCCGGCCGCTGGTTCTTCGGGTCCCAGCGGTGGCTGGCCGAGCGGAACGAGAACACCCGCTCCTTGGCCCGGCTCTTCTCCTCGTCGCGACGCGCGCCGCCGAACGCGGCGTCGAAGCCCCAGCGCTCCAGCGCCTGCTTCAGCCCCTCGGTCTTCCACAGGTCGGTGTGCAGCGCGCCGTGGTCGAACGGGTTGATGCCGCGCGCCAGCGCGTCCGGGTTGCGGTGCACCAGCAGCTCCATGCCGTCCTCCGCCGCGATCCGGTCGCGCAGCGCGTACATGTCGCGGAACTTCCAGGTGGTGTCGACGTGCAGCAGCGGGAACGGCAGCGGGGCAGGGTGGAACGCCTTGCGCGCCAGGTGCAGCATCACCGCGCTGTCCTTGCCGACCGAGTACAGCATCACCGGCCGCGCCGCCTCGGACGCCACCTCGCGCAGGATGTGGATGCTTTCCCCTTCCAGGCGCTGCAGGTGGGTGAGACGGACCGGTCCAGCGGCCGTTCCCTCCGACACAGGCTCGATCCGCTGCAATCCCGTTCCCCTTCCCGCCGGCCGCCGCACCTCGCGCCGCGGACGCGCGCGGAGCGCCCGTGCCGGCCTGGCAGGACGCTGCCGCGCATGGACGGGCCGCCTCCGTCCTTGCGACCGGACGCCTGCCCCCGTTCCCGTCATCACGCGTCCGGCGGGGCCGCGCAACCATCCATCGCGTGACCGTGCGCAACAGGTGTGCGGGCCGTCGCGGCGTCGCCACGCATGGCGGCCATGCCGGCGGGCCCGGATCCGGCCGGCGGAGGAAAGCCGGTCGTTCCGGCAACCGGGGCGGCGGCCGGGCGCTGCCACCTCGTCGCGGGACGGTTCCGCTCCGAAGGGGCACGATGGCAGACCATACCCAAGCACCGCGCGTGGTGGCGATCACCGGCGGCTCGTCCGGGATCGGGCTCGCCACCGCCGAGCTGTTCGCCGGGCGCGGCTGGCATGTCGGCCTGATCGCCCGCGGCGCCGCGCCGCTGGAGGCCGCACGCGGCGCCGTGCTGCTCGCGGGCGGCAGCTTCGGCGGCCGGGTCAGTGCCCAGG
>CAXUEL010000300.1:0-2884 GCA_964249915.1 uncultured Acetobacteraceae bacterium
GCGCCGGCGCGGCGGCGGCCTGGTCCGGGGCGTGGGCCGGATCGACCAAGGATGGCGCCGGCTGCGGCTCGGCGTGGCCTGGCAGGGCCATGACCGTCGAGGCGAGCAGGACGGCAACCGGCAGGAGCTTGGGCATGCTGGGCCTCGGGGACGGGAACGGACTGCCCTCATAGCGCACTGCGCGGCGGGCGCATCCGGCCTATGCTGTCCGGCATGAAACAGACGCGCGACAAGGCAGGATCGGCCGGGATCGGAACCGGGATCGGGGCTGGGGTGGCGGACCTGTTCGGCGGTGCGGACGCGGCGACGCCGGCCGGAGCGTCGGCGGAGGCGGGCAGGCCGCTCGCCGACCGGCTGCGTCCGACCGGCCTCGACGAGGTGGTGGGGCAGCCGCACCTGCTGGGACCGGACGGGACGCTGCGCCGGATGCTGGAACGCCGCTCGCTGGCGAGCCTGATCCTGTGGGGCGGTCCGGGCGTGGGCAAGACCACGATCGCGCGTCTGCTGGCGGATGCGGCGGGGCTCCGCTTCGCGCAGCTGTCGGCGGTGTTCTCGGGGGTGGCCGACCTCAAGCGGGCGTTCGACGAGGCGGCGCGGCGGCGTGCGGCGTCCGGGGAAGGGACGCTGCTGTTCGTGGACGAGATACACCGCTTCAACCGGGCGCAGCAGGACGGCTTCCTGCCGGTGGTGGAGAACGGCACGGTGCTGCTGGTGGGCGCCACCACCGAGAACCCGTCCTTCGCGCTGAACGGCGCGCTGCTGTCGCGCTGCCAGGTGCTGGTGCTGCGCCGGCTGGACGAGGCGGCGCTGGAAGCGCTGCTGGGTCGGGCGGAGCAGGATGGCGGGCGGGCGCTGCCGCTGACGCCGGAGGCGCGGGCGACGCTGCTGGCGATGGCGGACGGCGACGGGCGCTACCTGCTCAACATGGTCGAGCAGCTGCGGGGGCTGCCCGACGGGGCCGCGCTGGACCCGGACGCTCTGTCGGCGCTGCTGGCGAAGCGGGCAGCGCTGTACGACAAGGACCGCGAGGAGCACTACAACCTCGTTTCCGCGCTGCACAAGTCGCTGCGCGGGTCGGATCCGGACGCGGCGCTGTACTGGTTCGCGCGGATGCTGGCCGGGGGCGAGGATCCGCGCTTCATCGCGCGACGGCTGACGCGGTTCGCCGCCGAGGACGTGGGCCTGGCGGACCCGCAGGCGCTGCCGCAGGCGATCGCGGCGTGGGAAACCTTCGAGCGGCTCGGCAGTCCGGAGGGCGAGCTGGCCCTGGCGCAGCTGGTGGCGTACCTGGGCACGGCGCCGAAGTCGAACGCGGTCTACGCGGCGCACAAGGCGGCGATGCAGGCGGCGAGGGCGACCGGCAGCCTGCCGCCGCCGGCGCACATCCTGAACGCGCCGACCCGGCTGATGCGGGAGATCGGCTACGGAGCGGGATACGAATACGACCATGACGCTCCCGACGGCTTTTCCGGCCAGAACTACTTTCCCGACGGCATGGCGCGCGAGCGGTTCTACCGCCCGACCGACCGCGGACACGAGCGCGAGATCGCGCGCAGGCTGGACAGCTGGGCGCGTCTGAGGGACAGCGACCGGTCATGAGCGTCGTCATCCTTGCCGTGTCAGAGGACGAGGCCGAGATCCGCCTGGATCGCTGGTTCCGTCGACATTATCCGCACCTCACCCAGGGGGCGCTGCAGAAGCTGTGCCGCACCGGCCAGGTCAAGGTCGACGGCAGGAAGGCGGAGGCCTCGACCCGGCTCCTGCCGGGGCAGTCGGTGCGGGTGCCGCCGATCCCCAAGGCGTCCAGGCCGGCGCCGGCCGAACGGGTGGTCGATCCGCGCGACGCCGCCGAGATCGGGCGCATGGTGATCCATCGCGACGAGCAGGTGATCGTGCTGAACAAGCCGGCCGGGCTGCCGGTGCAGGGCGGGCCGGGGATCACGCGGCACGTGGACGGCATGCTGGACGCGCTGCGCGACGGCTCGGAGCACCGGCCGCGCCTGGTGCACCGGATCGACCGCGACACCTCCGGGCTGCTGCTGCTGGCGCGCACGCCGGGGGTGGCGGCGAAGCTGGCGGCGTCGTTCCGCAGCCGCGACGTGCGGAAAACCTACTGGGCGGTGGTGGTGGGACGGCCGAGCCCGGCGGAAGGGGTGATCGACCTGCCGCTGGCGCGGCTGGGGGCGGGACCCGGGTCGCTGACGGTCGCGGCGGAGCGGGACGAGGAGGATTCCGCGCACGCCCTGACGGAATACGCGGTGAAGGACGCGGCGGCGCGGAAGATGTCCTGGCTGGAGTTGTCGCCGCTGACCGGACGCACGCACCAGCTGCGCGTGCACTGCGAGGCGCTCGGCACGCCGATCCTGGGCGACCCGAAATACGGCGAGGGTCGCGCACGGATGGAAGGCTTCCCCGATCGTCTGCACCTGCACGCCCGCGCTTTGTCCCTGCCGCATCCCGCCGGGGGCACCCTGACCGTGTCGGCAGGCCTCCCGCCCCACATGCGCGACACCTTCCGCACGCTGGGCTTCACCACGCCGCGCGAGACGGCGCCGCAGCGCAGCCGATGACCGCCGCATCCACCAGGCGGCCCAGGACGGGTCTGCTGGTCCTCGCCGCAGCCCTCGCATTCATCCTGATCGCCGCCCTCGCCGTCGGCCATCTCAACGCCAACGCCCTGCGCCCGCGCATCGAGGCCGCCTTCCATCACGCCACCGGCCGCACGCTACGTATCGACGGTCCGCTCCGCCTGACACTGCTCACGTTACCCGGGTTCGTCGCGTCCGACGTCGCGGTGGCCAACCTCGCCGGCGGCTCACGACCGGCGATGCTGTCAGCCAGAGGCGTGCGCGCCAGCATCGACCCGCTCGCTCTGTTCGACCGC
>CAXUEL010000300.1:2894-3829 GCA_964249915.1 uncultured Acetobacteraceae bacterium
ACCCGAAATACGGCGGCGAGGCGGCGCATCTCGACGGGTTTCCCGACCAGCTGCACCTGCATGCGCGGATGCTCGACCTGCCGCACCCGGCCGGCGGACGACTTGTCGTCGCGGCCGAGCTGCCGGCGCACATGAAGGACACGTTCCGCACCCTCGGCTTCGAGGCGGGGCCGACGCGTCCCGCCAGGCGGAGCTGAACCGGATGGGGGCGACGATGCCGGCGGCGCGGCGGCGCGGTCCGCTGCGCAGCCTGGCCGGCGCGGTGCTGGTGCTGGGGCTGCTGGCGGCGCTGCTGCTGGTGGGCGCGGGGCTGGTGGTGCAGCGGCGGCTGGACCAGGACGGGCTGAGGCTGCGGGTGGAGCGGGAGGTGCTGCGGCAGACCGGGCGGGTGCTCGCCCTGGACAGGCTGCACGTCAGGCTGCTGCCGGTGCCGACGGTAGAGGCGGACGGCGTCGCGTTCGCCAACTGGCCGGGGCATGGCCGGCAGGAGATGCTGACCGCGGCGTCGGCGACCGCGCACCTGGCGCTGCTGCCGCTGCTGCACCACGTGGTCCGGCTCGAAGGGGTGACCCTGGTCCGGCCGAACCTGCTGCTGCAGCGCGACGCGGACGGGACCGCCAACTGGCAGATGCACCGGCAGGCGGTGGCCGATGCTGGCTCGTCGTCCGGCGGCGGCGGGACGCGCTGGCAAATGGAGGTCGGCAGCGTGCGGCTGCGCGACGGCACGCTCGGCTGGCACGACGCGCTGGAAGGCTGGACCGGCGAGGTGGCGCTGGACCGGCTGGATGGCAGCGGGCTGGCCGGCAGCGATCCGTCGGTGACGCTGGCCGGCAGCCACCACGGCGCCGGGTTCGAGGCCGACCTGGCCACGGGGGCGCTCGCGCGCCTGGCGGCGCCGGGACCGGATGGGGACGCGTGGCCGGTCAGGCTGTCGG
>CAXUEL010000301.1:0-3825 GCA_964249915.1 uncultured Acetobacteraceae bacterium
ACCGCGCCGGGCCTGCCGCCGGTGCCGGCGCGCCGGAGCTGCTGCGGCGGCGGGCTGCCCCAGCCGCAGGGGAACCGGATCTGCGCCAGCTCGTCGCGCAGGGCGGCGAAGCCCTCCCCGGCCTGTTCCGGCACGCCCTTCCCCGACTCCGGCACCAGCGACGCCGCCTGCGCCACCGCCCCGTCGCGCAGCGCCTTGTCCTCGAACAGCGCCTTGCCGACGCTGAACGCGTCCACGTTCATCACCGCCGCCGTCGCCAGCCCGATCCCGAACAGGATCACCTGGGTCCGACGCTTGTACCAGCCCGACACCCGTTCCATGCAGCTGTCGAACCACCGCTCGACCGCCCACTGCACGCGCCCGAGGTCGTCCTCCGCGCCGTCCAGCGCGCTCAGCAGCGCCCGCCTGGTGCGGCTGTCCGGCATCGCCTGCGCGTGGGCCGATAGCGCCAGGACCGTGACCGGCTCGCCGGAGGCGGGACCGCCGGCGCCGATCGGCCCGCGCACCGCCAGGTCCAGGAACGCGCGCGCGAAGTTCCCGGCCGGGATGTAGGCGGGCAGGTTGCCGCGCTGCCGGATCGGCATGCGCAGCGACCGGATCCCGGTCAGCAGGCTCCGGTGCGGCTGCAGCCGCTCGGGTGCATAGGCGCCGTCGTAGAGCCCGAACACCATCGGGTGGGAGTACAGGGCGCGGGTGGCGCCCTGGCCGCCGGGATCGTCCAGCATCTCGCGCAGGCCGCGCTCGAGGTCCGACGCCCGGGTATTGAGCACCGCCTCGATCGCCTCGCGAATCGCCGAGCAGATCAGGCTGACAAACAGGAACAGCAGGCTGAGCCCGATCGCGACGTCGAGAACCACCGATCCGAACATGGCATTCCTCCGCGGTCACGGTCGCGCCCGCGGCGCCGATCCTGACCGGTTCGATGCGTCCGGACAATGAACCGGCCGGCCGTTAACCGTCCGTAAGCCATCGGCCGCCTAGTCTGCCGCCGATAGAAGACGATCGGGCTCCGGCAAGCATGAACCGGCCCGGAAGCGAAGCCAGCCGTTGCCCTACCCTCCCCAGCCTGCGGACGACACCGGACCTGCCGACCCGGGCGGAACGCGCGAGCCCGCTCCATCGGCCCATCTGCGCGCCGCGCTGGACGGGCTGGACGCCGGGATCGCGACCTTCGACAGGACGCTCGACATCCTGTTCGTCAACACCCGGCTGGGCTCCATGCTGGAGATCGATCCCGAGGTGGCCGACGGCGCGGCCTCGCTGCTGACGCTGATGGAGGCCAGCGCCCTGCTGTCCGGCACCGTGGTGCAGCAGGTCCACGAGGCCTGCCAGGGCGCGGTGGACAGGCGCGCGCCGCTCGACCTGACGCTTGCCGCGCCCGGCGCGCGCTTCTTCGCCCTGCGCGTGGCGCCGCTGTCCGACCGGCACTGGATGGCCTCGTTCACCGAGGTGACGGCGCAGCGCAGCGCGGAACCGGAAGCGCTCGAGCAGGCGAGGTGCGACCCCCTGACCGGCCTGCTCAGCCGCGCCCTGTTCCACGACCGGATCGAGGCCATGGTCGGCGCCGGTGCGGAGCACGAGCCCACCGGCCAGGCGGCGGCCGGCCGGGTGCGGCACGCGGTGCTGGCGGTGGACCTGGACCGCTTCAAGGGCGTGAACGACACGCTCGGCCATTCCACCGGCGACGGGCTGCTGTGCCTGGTCGCCAAGCGGCTGCGCTCGGTGCTGCGCCAGCACGACGCGCTGGCCAGGCTCGGCGGCGACGAGTTCGCCCTGCTGGTGTCGCCGGCCCCGGAACGCGAGGTGCTGGACGGGCTCGCGCGCCGCATCACCGACGTGCTCGGGCGGCCCTACCTGGTCGACGGGCACCTGGTGAACATCGGCGCCAGCCTCGGCATCGCCATCTATCCCGACGACGGCGCCACCTGCCCGGATCTGCTGCGCAACGCCGACCTCGCGCTCTACGACGCCAAGGCGATGGGCCGCAGCACACACAGCTTCTTCAGGCCGGACATGGACGCGCGGGCCGCCGCCCGGCGCCTGATCGAGATCGACCTGCGCAAGGCGCTGGCGCTGCGCCAGTTCGAGCTGCACTACCAGCCGCAGATCGACCTGGAGTGCCACGCCATCGTCGGCTTCGAGGCGCTGCTGCGCTGGCGCCATCCCGAGCGCGGCATGGTGTCGCCGGCCGAGTTCATCCCGCTCGCCGAGGAGATCGGGCTGATCGTGCCGCTGGGCGAGTGGGTGCTGAGCCAGGCCTGCCTGGAAGCGGCCCGCTGGTCCGAGGAGGTCACGATCGCGGTCAACGTGTCGCCGTACCAGTTCGAGGACACCGGCAGGCTGGTCGAGGCGGTGAGCCGCGCGCTTGCGGTGTCGAAGCTTCCGGGCCGGCGGCTGGAAATCGAGATCACCGAGAGCGTGCTGCTGCGCAACGCCGAGCCGGTGCTGGCGGCGCTGCACCGGCTGCGCGGGATGGGCGCGCGCGTGGTGATGGACGATTTCGGCACCGGCTACTCCTCGCTGAGCCAGTTGCACAGCTTCCCGTTCGACAAGATCAAGATCGACCGCTCGTTCGTGAAGGACCGAGACGACGACGCCGGCCAGAACGCGGTGATCCGGGCGATCACGGCGCTCGGCGCCAGCCTCGGCATGGCCACCATCGCCGAAGGCGTCGAGACCGCCAGCCAGCTGGAACGGATACGCGACGGCGGCTGCACCTCGGTGCAGGGCTACCTGTTCAGCCGGCCAGTGCCGGTGGCGCAGGTGGCCGAGCTGATCGCCGGCTACAACCGGTGCGAACCGACACCCCCTTCCTGAAGGAGTTTGATCATGTCCGAACTGTACCAGGTCGTTTACTGCAGCAGAAACCGCATCCCCGGCACGTCCGACGCGGTGTCTGAGAACATCGGCGGGATCCTGGCCAAGTCGCGCGAGAACAACGCCCGCGACCAGGTCACCGGCGGGCTGCTGTTCAGCGACGGATGCTTCGCCCAGGTGCTGGAAGGGCCGATGGACGCGGTGATGGCGGCGTTCGAGCGCATCCAGTGCGACGAGCGGCATGGCGAGATCGTCGTGCTGCAGTCCGGCCCGATCGCCGAGCGGCACTTCGCCGGCTGGTCGATGGCCTTCACCGGAACCCGCGCGCTCGGCGCCGGACGGATGGCCGGCCTCAGCGACACGCTGGCCGCCCGCTCCGACGGCGGCGAGACCGTGCTCGACCTGCTGCGCTCGGTGGTGGTGCGCGAGACCGAGTGGCTGGAGACGGTGTAGAGCGTCGTCGGCACTTGTTGTTTTCGCGAGCATCTTCACCCGATCGGGATCTGTCCTAGCCTGCCGGTGCCCCCACCACCCGGACCAGCCGTCGACGCCCGGCGATGATCGCAGCGCCCGCCGCGAGCCACAGCCCCCACAGCAGCAGCAGCCGGAGCGGCAGGTCGCGCAGCAGCAGCACGATCGTCACCCCCTGCGACGCGATCGCCAGCACCGCCGCGAGCAGCAGCGCGCCTGGCGGCAGCGGCAGCGGCGAGGCGCGGTAGGCGATGGGGTCGGCGCGGGCATTCAGCGGCGCGCAGGCAACCGACAGGATCGCCGAGATGCTGGCGCCGAGCCCGCTCACCCGGATGATGCTGGCCACGTCCAGCCCGGCCAGCAGCGGCACCGCGCCGATCAGCCCGAGCAGCAGCAGCGGCCCCACCGGCACGCCGCGTCGGCTGGTGCGGCCGAACAGCTGCGGCAGCCAGCCGTCGGCGGCCGCCATCAGGATGCTGCGGCTGCCCCACAGCATGTGCGCGTTCATGATTCCCAGCATGCTGACGATCCCGGCTC
>CAXUEL010000302.1:0-3820 GCA_964249915.1 uncultured Acetobacteraceae bacterium
GTGGTGGCCAACCGCCACGACGAGATCGACGGTCCCAACGTTCTGCTGTCGCGCACCGCCCTGCACCGGGTCACGCCCGCCGTGCTGGCCGACGCCCGCCGGCACTGGACCCCACGCCTGGCCCACCTGCCGAGGCCCCTGGTGGCGGTGCTGGTCGGCGGCGCCAACGGCCGGTTCCGACTCGGTCCCGACCAGGCGGAGGCGCTCGCGGACGGCCTCACCGCCCTGCACCGCGCCGACCGCGTCGGCCTCGCCATCACGCCCTCCCGCCGCACCGGTGCCGCCGTGCGCGCGGTGCTGGAGCGCCGCCTGTCGCCGCTCGGCGCCTTCCTCTGGGACATGACCGGGGAGAACCCGTATCTCGGCCTGCTCGCCTGCTCGGACGCCATCGTCGCCACCGCCGACAGCGTGTCCATGGTGTCCGAAGCTGTCGCGACCACGGCCCCGGTCGCCGTGGTGCCGCTGCCCGGCCGCTCGCGTCGGATCGGCCTGTTCCTCCAGGGGCTGGTTGACGCCGGCCGCGTTCGGATTTTCAACGACACGCTGCCGCAAGGGCAGACAACCCCGCTGGACGACACCGGGATGGTCGCAGCCGAGTTGTGCCGCCGGCTCGGCCTGCCGACCCTCCACACCCGTAGCGCCGGGAGCTGACGCCCATGCTCGACATCCACACCTACGACGCGCGCCAGGGCGGCAACGTGCTGTACAAGGCGCTGGCGCATCCCCTGGCCGCGGAAGCGCTGTCGGCGCTGGGCGACCGCCTGCGCCGCCAGGGCCCGCTCGCGGTGTTCGATCCCGACGGCGCCGCCGCGATGCTGTTCGCGCTGCACCCCGACCTGCCTCCCGCGGCCGCGTGCTACGTGCAGGACGTGTCGCTGGTCGGCCGCCCGATGCTCGGCACCGAGGCGCTGCCCTTGACGGCGCTGCCCTCCTGCGACGCGGCCACGCTGCTGGTGACCGCGTTCGACGCCGGCCGTGTGCTGGCCCGGATCGGCCACCTGCTGCCGCGCGGCATGCAGGTGGCGACGCTGGACGACGCCCGGCTGCCGTCGGAGATGCTGACCTCCGGCCGCGCCTACCTCGACCGGCTCAACTTCGCCACCAACTACGCCTTCTTCCGCGAGGCCGACGGGCTGTCCACCCGCCTGGTGACCGCGAACTACTGGGCCTCCTACGGCGCGCACGACGTCAGGCTCTGGCTGCGTTTGTTCGACCAGGCCGGCCATCCGCTGGCGACCTGGGAGGAACCCGTGGCCGCCGGCGCCGGCGGCATCACCCTCGACAGCCGCGCGGTGCGACGCCGCTTCGACCTGCCGCCGTTCCGCGGCCAGCTCTTCGTCCACGCGATCAACGTGTCCGGGCACGACGTGGTCAAGTACGCGCTCGACACCTACGACAACGGCGACGGTTCCGGCGGCGGGAGCCTGTCGGTCACCCACGACGCCAACGCCTGGCCGTCGGATCGCTACGCCAACCTTCCCGCCCCGCGCCCCGACGAGACGGTGGTGCTCTGGCTGCAGAACAGCCACGCCGTGCCGATCCCCGCCGGCGCCGTCAGCCTGGACCGCATGGGCGCCGGGACGCCGGTGCCGCTCCCGTTCGCGGTGCCCGCCTACGCCAGCGTCGCCGTGGACGTGTCGGCGCACCTGCCCGGGCTGCATTGGCCGGCGCAGGTCGAGCTGCGCGCCGGCCGCCACGTGGTGCGCCCGCGCTACGAGGTGACGCGGGGCGGCCGCCGACGCATCGCCCACCTCAACGTCGAGCGTGCCGACCTCCTGCCCGATCCCGGCATCCCGACCCTGCCGCCGACCCTGGGCCGCGGCTACCTGCTGCCGTTCCCGGTGCTGCCCCCGGACCGGTTCCGCTCGGTCGTGCAGCCGACCCCGATGGCGGAGCGGCAGCAGGACCTGCCGCTGCGCCTGGACGTGTTCGACACCGCCGGCGCCAAGGTCGCCGAGCGCTACCTCGGCCGCCTGCCGCGCGACCACGCCCTGGCGCTCGACCTGTCCGAGCTTGACGTCCCCGAAGGCCACGCCGAGCTGGTCTACGACTTCCGCGACGGCGGCTCCGCCGACGGCTGGCTGCATGCCCTGGTGCGCTACGAGCACATCGGCAGCGGCCACGTCGCGGAGACCAGCTTCGGCGCCCACATCTTCAACACCGCGATGACCTACCGCGACGAGCCGCAATCCTATTCCGGCCCGCCCCCCGGCCTGTCGACCCGCCTGTTCCTGCGCCTGGGCGACCGCCGCCGCCGCTCCTTCGCGGCGATGATGTATCCCGCCTCCGCGCCCTGGCATCCCGCTTCCCGCACCCAGCTGGTGCTGCACGACGACACCGGCGAGGTGCTGGGCGAGCGGTCGGTGGAGATCGCCTGCTCCGGCTCAACCACCCTCTGGCCGCACCTGCTGTTCAGCGAGGAGCTGCTCGGCCTGGCCGGCCCGCATGGCTACGTGCTGGTGCGCGACACCACCTGCCGCCTGTTCGGCTACCACGGCCTGATGGAGGAGACCGGCGCCTTCTCGCTGGACCACATGTTCGGCTTCTGAACGACGTTCATGCTGACGCGCCGCCATGGGCGACGTGGACCTATCAGCTTCCGGCCCGGTCCAGGGCAAGATCCCGCCGCAGCATCTGGCTGACGCGCGACTGCCAGCCCGGTCCCGAAGCCCACAGGCGTTCCAGCACGTCCTGATCCAGGCGGATGGCGATCGTCTTCTTCGGGGTGTTCGACCTCGGCCGCTTCAACGGAACGCTCGCCGTCGAGCCTCTCGGCCCGATCCAGCATCCCGGTCGTTGGCTCCGGGCACAGGTCGACATCGTGTGCTGGATACGGTCAACATCGACCGCCAAACATCGTAGGTCGCTCCTTGAACGCTGTTCAAGCTTTTGCCCTCCTTCAGGAGCGGGGCCGCGGCCGCTTGCACCTCGTCGATGTCGGCGCTCGCTGGGGTGTGAACGAGCGATGGCTGCAGCTCGGCGTGGGGGCTGCCATCCTCTGCTTTGAACCGGATGCCGAGGAGTGCCGCCGGCTGAACAAGGCGAGGCCGCAGAACGTACGCTATCTGCCTTGTGCACTCGCAGAGCGGGGAAGGCCGCAGAACCTGTATGTCACGGCAGAGCCTGCCTGCAGCTCGCTCTATCAGCCGATCCCGGCGATGTATGAACTTGATTCATCGCTGATCGCTGTTCGCCCAGAGAGGATCGTGAGCGTCCCGTGCCGACGGCTCGATGATGTCCTGGCTGAGGAGGGTGTCGCGGAGGTGGCGGCGCTGAAGCTCGATACCCGGGGATCCGAGCTGGCGATCCTGCAGGGGCGACGACCGCGCTACGGACTTGCTCGCTGTTCTGGTCGCAGGCTCAGTATGTGCGGGACAGCCATCCGCGGACTGGCGCGATTTGGATGGCGATGGAGGAGGCTTGCACCGCAGCGGCGCTTGCTGGGCTGTATGGCTTCTGGGATTTGGCACTCGAACTTGTAAGCAAGACGGGTGACGAAGTCCTTCTCGCCGAAGTCCGGAAGGCACTGTCCTGACGGGGTCGGGCCATTGGCCATCATCGGCCAATGCCAGCAGTAGCTCCCTTCTCCTCGCGGCAACACGCTCGCCTGCCCGTCCCCGGGTCAAGCGAAGTCCGGCAGATCGACTGCACCTATTCTGCACGGATGCTGATGCCCTGGCAGCGGCATCGCTACGAGTGCGCAGACGCCGCATCAAGTGGGTCGGCTGTCGTTCCTGAGCTAAGTTATTGATAGGGAATAAACGGGGATGGTGGGCGCGACAGGGATTGAACCTGTGACCCCCGCCGTGTGAAGGCGATG
>CAXUEL010000303.1:0-3807 GCA_964249915.1 uncultured Acetobacteraceae bacterium
GCGCCGGCGCAGTCGTCGTGGTCGAAGGCGACCGCGCCGGCGACGTAGAGCCGCACCCCGTCCGGCAGCGCGCGTCCGACGGAATCCGCCGCCTCCGCGCTGGCCTGCCGCCGCATCGCCGCCACCAGCGCCGCGTCCGCCGCCGACAGGGTCCGTCGCTCCTCCGACGCCGTGGTGGGCGGGTCCGACGCGTTCGCGGATGACTGCCGCGGGTGCGGCTCCGGCTCCGGCTCCGGCACCAGGCGCGACGCACCGAACGCGAAGCTGTCGACCGGAAGGTCGCGGAGCGTCCGGTCGCGGTCCTGGAGCATCTGCCAGGGAAAGCCCGGGCCGCAGGCGAGCGCTGCCGAGCCCGTCAAGGCGAGCGACAGCACGAGCCAGCCGCGGACCGTCACCCGGTCGATCATCCATCCATCCATCCCCGACGCGGCGGACCCGGACCACCGCCGCAGTTTGGAACGTTAACGCAACGGATCGGACGGCGCCAGCACGCGTTCCGCGACCGGGCAGCGGGTCCAGCCGGCGGCGATGGCGGCGTGGGCGTGCAACAGGCCCGCCTGCTGGCGCAACAGGACCGCGACCGGCGCGTCGCGGTCCAGCCGGTACGGGCCGGCGCCGTCGGACGCGGCGCAGGGGATGCCGAGCACGATCCGCGGCGGCAGCGGCGTGTCGACCTCGCCCTCGTTCGCCACGCTGAGCAGGCGCAGGCCGCCGGACCCGTCCGACACGACGCGCAGCCGGAGGCGGGATGCGGTCGGCTCGCGACGCAGCACCGCGATCCAGCTCCGCAGGCTCCAGTCGCGGGCATCGCCCGCGACCGGCATCCGGAACCAGGCGATCCCGAGCAGGCGGTGCGGCGGGTCGCGCTCCAGCGCCCGCATTGCCTCCGCCATCTGCGCCGGCGACACCATCAGCTCGGTCCCGGAGGACCCGGCGAGCGCCGGCCGCTCACCCTCGGTGGACAGCACCCGGCCATCGGGACCGACCAGCACGCGCACGCCGTAGTCGGGCAATGCCACCAGGAACGGCCGGGCGCTGCGGCGGTCCATCAGGTCCACCCAGCGCAGCATGGCCGCCTGGCCGAACAGGCCGCGGCTCGGGTTCCCGGTGGCGTGCACCTGCAGCACCAGCCGGTCGACCGCGGCGCCGAGGGACGGGAAGTTCCGCGCGCGCAGCCAGTCCGGCAGCACGGTGATCGACAACGGGGTCCGCGCCGGCAGCCTGGCCCGGAGGGCACGCAGCAGGTCGCGGTAGGCCGCGAGCCGGGCGGTCGGACAATCGTAGTCGAGCTCGAGGCCCGCGAGGGATTGCGGCAGACGGTCGAACACCGCCCGGATCGCCCCGATGCCGGGCAGCGCGCCGCGCCCGTCGATCCGCAGCACCGCCACCACCGGCCGGCCGAGCGCTTGCAGCCGCGTCCAGTCGACCGCGGCCGACACCAGCCGCCCGTCGTCCGACCATTCCGCCGCCAGAACGCGATAGCCCGTCACCAGCGGCGCGGTCTGGCGCAGGGCGTCCAGCACGCCTGCGGACCAGACGCGCTGCCAGACATAGGCTTCCTGCGGCAGGCGCCGGCCGGACGACGACCCGGCGGTCAGCGCCGCGAGCAGCAGCGCAACCGCGCGGCCCGGCGCGCCGGGACCGCTCAGAAGTGGAGCGCCTGCCCCCAGGCATCCAGCACCGACTCGTGCATGGTCTCGCTGACGGTGGGATGCGGGAACACCGTGTGCATCAGCTCCTGCTCGGTGGTCTCCAGCGTCCGGCCGATGGCGAAGCCCTGGATCATCTCCGTGACCTCGGCGCCGACCAGGTGCGCGCCCAGCAGCTCGCCGGTGTGGGCATCGAACACCGTCTTGGCCATGCCCTCCGGCTCGCCCATGGCGATCGCCTTGCCGTTGCCGACGAACGGGAACCGGCCGACCCGGACCTCGCGGCCTTCCGCCCGCGCCTTGGCCTCGGTCCAGCCGACGCTCGCCACCTGCGGCCGGCAATAGGTGCAGCCGGGGATGTTGGTCCAGTCGATCGGGTGCACGTCGAGGCCGGCGATCTTCTCCACGCACAGCACCCCCTCGTGGCTCGCCTTGTGCGCGAGCCAGGGCGCGCCGGCGAGGTCGCCGATCGCATACACGCCGGGCTCCGCGGTGCGGCAGAAATGGTCGATTGTCACGCGGCCCTTCTCGACCGCCACCTTGGTGCCCTCGAGCCCGATGTTCTCGACGTTGCTGACGATGCCCACCGCGGAGATCACCCGGTCGAACTCCAGGGTCTCGGACTTGCCGTCCGCCTCGATGGAGATCGTGACGCTGTCCTCGTTCCGGGTCGGCGTGCCGATCCTGGCGCCGGTGAGGATGCGGGTGCCCTGCTTCTCGAACGCCTTGCGGGCGAAGGCGGCGATCTCGGCGTCCTCGGCCGGCAGGATGCGGTCCACCACCTCCACCACGGTGACGTTTGAGCCCATGTTGCGATAGAAGCTCGCGAACTCGATGCCGATGGCGCCCGACCCGATCACCAGCAGGCGCCTGGGCATCAGCGTCGGCACCATCGCCTCGCGATACGACCAGACCAGCCGGTCCGGCTCCAGCCCCGGCAGCACGCGCGCCCGCGCGCCGGTGGCCAGGATCACGTGCGGCGCGGTCAGGGCTGCCACCGGCGCGCCGTTCTTCGTCACCGCGACCTTGCGCCTGTCGCCGTCGGTGCCGTCCAGCGCGCCGTGCCCGTCGAACACCGCAACCTTGTTCTTCCTCAGCAGGTGGCCGATGCCCGACGACAGCTGCTTGGCCACGCCGCGTGACCGGGCCACCACCTTGTCCAGGTCGTAGCGGATGTTGTCTGCGGCGAAGCCGAACTCGCCCAGGTTGTGCAGCAGGTGGTTGATCTCGGACGAGCGCAGCAGCGTCTTGGTCGGGATGCAGCCCCAGTTCAGGCAGATGCCGCCGAGGTGGGTGCTCTCGATCACCGCCACCTTCATCTTGAGCTGGGCGGCGCGGATCGCCGCGACATAGCCGCCGGGGCCCCCGCCGATGACGACCAGGTCGAACTCGGTATCGGCCATCGCTCAGATCACCAGGCTCAGCGGGCTCTCGACCACGCTCTTGAACACCGACGCCCACTGCGCCGCCAGCGCGCCGTCCACCGCGCGGTGGTCGACCGACAGCGTCGCCGTCATCACCGTGGCGACCTCGATGCGGTCGCCGTCCGCGCCGCTGCGCACCACCGGGCGCTTCTCGCTGGCGCTGACCGCGAGGATGCCGGCCTGCGGCGGGTTGAGGATGGCGGAGAACTGCCTGACCCCGAACATGCCCATGTTGGAGATCGAGAACCCGCCGCCCTGGAACTCGTCCGGACGCAGCTTGCCGTCGCGCGCCCGCGCGATCAGGCCGCGCGCCTCGGCGCTGATCTGCGCCAGCGACTTCTTCTCCGCCGAGCGCACGATCGGCGTGATCAGCCCGTCCGGGATCGACACCGCGACCGAGATGTCCACGTCCTCGTACTCGATGATCGCCTCGTCGGTGTAGCTGGCGTTGACCTTCGGCACCCGGACCAGGGTGACCGCGCAGGCCTTGATCAGCATGTCGTTGACCGACAGCTTGAACGCCCCCGCGCCTTCCGGGGAGGCACGGTTGAGCTGGCCGCGCAGCGCCAGCAGCGCGTCCATTTCCACGTCGATCGAGACGTAGAAATGCGGCACGAACTGCTTGGACTCCGACAGCCGGCGCGCGATCACGCGCCGAATGTTGGAGTTCGGCAGCACGCGGTGCGGCGTGGTGATCGGCACCGGCGTCGGGCGCACCGGCGCAGGGGCCGGGG
>CAXUEL010000304.1:0-3806 GCA_964249915.1 uncultured Acetobacteraceae bacterium
CCGCCGGCGCGGGCCAGCTCGCTCCACAGCTCGCTCATCTGCGCGCCGGAGCTGGCCAGCAGCACGGCGTAGAACACGAAGGCGGACAGGTCGCCGCCGCTCATCCGGCCGGCGATGACGTCGCGGCCGCCGACCCACAGGCTGAACACGATGGCGCCGAAGCCGAGCAGGATCACCGAGAAGATCAGCCGGCCGCGGGTGGCGATGCGGGCCAGGGCTGCGGCGACGGAGCGCTCGACCTCGGCGCGGAAGCGCAGGCGGTCGACCGGCTCGTGGGTGAAGGCCTGCACGGTGCGGAGCGCGTTGACGGTCTCCTCGGCATAGGCGCCGAGGTCGGCGACGCGGTCCTGGGCGGCGCGGGACAGGCGGCGCTCGCGCCTGCCGAACAGCACCAGCGGCAGCAGCACCAGCGGCACCACCAGCAGCACCAGGGCGGTGAGCTTGGGGCTGGTGACCAGCAGCATGACCAGGGCGCCGAGCAGGAGCAGGGCGCTGCGCAGCCATTGCGAGACCGCCGAGCCGATCAGGGCCTGGAGCACCGAGATGTCGGCGGTGAGGCGGGCCAGGATGTCGCCGGTGCGCGCGGTCTCGAAGAAGGCGGGCGACAGCGACACGATGCGGTCGAACAGGTCGCGCCGCAGGTCGGCGGCGATGCGCTCGCCGAGCCAGGAGACCAGGGTGTAGCGCAGCACCGTCGCCACCGCGAGGGCGGTGACCACGGCCGCCATCGCTAGCGCCGCCGCGTCGAGATGCGCCATGCTGCCGCTGGCGAAGCCGCGGTCGATCAGCCGTCGCACGCCCTGGCCCAGCGCCAGCACCAGGACGGCCGCCACCAGCAGCGACAGGGAGGCGCCGAGCACGCGCAGCCGGTACGGGCGCATGTAGGGCAGCAGCAGGCCGAGCGGGCCGATCGAGATCGTCCGCCAGGCAGGCAGCGGCGAAGGCTGCGGCGTTGGGGCCATCAGGGCGTCATTCGGCCGAGCCGGGCCGGCGGATCGGGCGGCGGGCCGGGGCATGATGCGTGGGCCGGTGCGGGCGGATCATGTTCCTAGAACCGTTCGGTCCAGGGCCGCAGGTCGATCTCGTGGCTCCAGGCGCTGCGCGGCTGCCCGGCCAGGTGCAGGCACGCCTCGGCGATGGCGTCGGGATCGAGCTGGCTGTCCGGCTCGGACGGGTCCGGGGCGGCGCGGCTGCGTATCGCGCCGTCGACCAGCACGTGGGCGACGTGGATGCCCTGGGGGCCGAGCTCGCGCGCCATGCTCTGCGCCAGGCCGCGCAGCGCGAACTTGCCCATCGCGAACGGGGCGGAGTTGGCGTAGCCCTTGATGCTGGCGGACGCGCCGGTGAACAGGATGACGCCGGAGCCGCGCGGCAGCATCGCCCGCGCCGCCTGCTGCCCGACCAGGAAGCCGCCGAACGCGGTGACCGCGAGGCTGCGCGCCACCTCGGCGGGGTCGAGCGTGGCGATCGGGCCGCGGGTGCGGGCGCCGGGGTTGTAGACCACCAGGTCGGGGATGCCGGAGCGGGCGGACACGGCGTCGAACAGCCCCGCCACCTGGTCCGGCTGCGCGGCGTCGCAGGCGAACGCGGTCGAGCCGGTCTCCCTGGTGAGGTCGGACAGCCTCCCGGGATCGCGCGCGGCCAGGGCCACCTCGACGCCGGCCGCGGACAGCCTGCGGGCGAGCGAGGCGCCGAGGCCTGGTCCTGCGCCGACGATCAGGGCGGTGGTGATCGCGTCGAGTGCCATGGGGAACCTCCTCGGTGGTTGAAGCACGTCCGGGCAAGAGCGGCGAGGCGCGGCAGATCGGGACGGAATCGAACCGGAACCACCGCCGCGGCTTAGATGCCCGTCCGGACGCCTTGCGGCGGGACCTGCACCGGCACGAACCTCCGCGAAGGATGCACCGCGCATGCTCAAGTCGACGATCGTGCGCGTGGTGGAAGGCTCGGTGCGTCGGCCGTGGATCGTGATCGTGCTGGCGCTGGTCGTCACCCTGGCCGCGGGCGCCTATGCCGGGACGCACTGGACGGTGAACACCGACACCATGCGGATCATGCCGGACAGCCTGCCCTGGCGCCGCACCCAGATCGCCTACGAGCGCGCGTTTCCGCCGCGCGCGATCCTGGCGGTGGTGGAGGCGCCGACCGCGGAGCTGACCGACCTCGCCACCGAGACCCTGGCGGCGGCGCTGTCGACGCAGCACGACCGGTTCCACTCGGTGCACCGGGCGCAGGACGACCTTTTCCTGCGCCGCGAGTCGCTGCTGTTCCGTTCGCCGGCCCAGGTGGCGCAGACCGCGCGGCAGCTCGGCGGCGCGCAGCCGCTGTTCGCGGAGCTGGCCGCCGATCCCACCCTGCGCGGTGCGACCGGCGCGCTGATCTTCGGCGAGCGGGCGGTGGCGGGCGGCCAGGCGAAGCCGGACGGGCTCGTGACGCCGATGCGGGCGCTGTCCGACACGCTGGACGACGTGTTCGCCGGGCGGTTCGCGAGCTTCTCCTGGCGCACCCTGATGGGCGGGCCGGAACCCGTCGACAGCCGGCGCGGCTTCATCCAGATCGACCCGGTGCTGGACACCCACTCGCTGCAGCCGGGGCACGCGGCGACCGAGGCGATCGAGCAGGCGGCGGCGCGCACCGACATCGCCGGCCGGTTCGGCGCCACGCTGCGATTGACCGGCACTGTGCCGATCAACGACCAGCAGTTCTCCACCCTGCAGCGGGAAAGCAAGTGGACCCTGCTCGGCACGGCGCTGGCGGTGCTGGTGATCCTGTGGCTGGCGCTGCGCTCGGGGCGGATCATCCTGGCAGTCGCCCTCAGCCTCGGCGCGGGATTCGCGGTGACGGCGGCGCTCGGGCTGCTGATGATCGGCAGCTTCAACCTGATCTCGGTCGCCTTCGCGGTGCTGTTCGTGGGACTGGGCGCGGATTTCGGCATCCAGTTCAGCGTGCGCTACCGCTCCGAGCGGCACGTCCACGACGAGGTGCACCAGGCGCTGGGGGGTGCGGCCGCCAAGGCCGGGGTGCCGCTGCTGCTGGCGACCGCCGGCACCGCGGCCGGGTTCCTCTCGTTCGTGCCGACCGCGTATCGCGGCATGGCGGAGCTGGGGCAGATCGCCGGCGTCGGCATGCTGGCCGCGTTCACCGCGACGCTGACCCTGCTGCCGGCGCTGCTGACGGTGCTGAAGCCGCCGGGCGAGCCGCACCGGCTCGGCTTCACGGCGCTGGCGCCGGTGGACCGGTTCCTGGCGCGGCACCGGGTCGGGGTGGTGGCGGGCACCATCGGCGTGGTGCTGCTGGCCTCGCCGCTGCTGCTGCGGCTGAGGCTGGATTTCGACGCCACCCACATGCAGCCGCCGAACGCGCCGGCGGTGCGCGCCTACCACCAGCTGGCGCGCGACCCGCTGGCCAACATCCAGGCGATCAACGTGCCGTCGCCGTCGCTGGAGGCGGCGCGGACGCTGGCGGAGCGGCTGCGCCGCCTGCCGGAGGTGTCGGAGGTGCGCACCGTCGACGTGCTGGTGCCGGCCGACCAGGCGGCCAAGCTGCCGCTGGTGGAGCGCGCCGCGGTGCCGCTGGTGCCGGCGCTGGCGCCGGCGGAGGGCAAGCCGGCGCCGACCGACGTGGAGGAAGTGGCGGCGATCCGGCAGGCGGTGCCGCCGGTCCTGCTGATCGACGACGAGGCGGACCAAGCGTCCATCAACACCCGGGGGAACCGTCCGCCCGACGCCGCGGTCAGCGACGACGAGGACGACGAGGAGGAGCAAGCACCGTCCAGGACCAACGCCCTGATCCGCTCCATCCTGAAG
>CAXUEL010000305.1:0-3727 GCA_964249915.1 uncultured Acetobacteraceae bacterium
CCCCCGACCATCGCCCCGATCCTTCCCCGTCGCCCCGCCCGCCGGTCGTGCCGGGCCGACCGTTCCCGCGGCCCGGTGTCAGCGCCGCAAGCACCCGCCCGGATCGGCACCCGCCACGCCCCTGCCGGCCAAGGCAGTTGCCATCCGCAGCTGCCGGACCGGATGGCGCCCTACATCGTCACGGCTGCGGAGGCGCACGCGGCGCAGACGCCTTCCGCTTCCACGGTGGCGCGGGTGAGGCGAAAGCCGCTGCGTCGCGCCGCCTCGACCAGGGCGCGGTTGACGCCGCTGTCCTCGAGCTCGGTGACCCGGCCGCAGCGTGTGCAGATCAGGAACTGCGCCGCGTGCGGATGGTCGTGGTCGTTGCGGTGCACGCACCCGACAAACGCGGACAGGCGCTCGACCTTGTGGATCAGCCCCTGCTCCAGCAGGAAGTCCAGGGCGCGGTAGACGGTGGGTGGTGCTGCGCCCTTGTGGTGGGCGCGCAGGCGGTCCAGCAGGTCGTAGGCGCCGGCCGGCCCGTCGCTGTCGAGCACCAGGCCGAGCACCTTGCGTCGCAGCTCGGTCAGCTGGGTGCCGCGCCGGCTGCACGCCAGGCTGGCCTGGGACAGCAGCGCGCTGGTCTGCTCGGAGAAGCCTGGCGTGGACACGACGCACCCCATCATTGATCCAGGGTCATGACGTAGTCCCGGCAGCGACGAGGGAAAAGCCCGGACGGATCAGGCTCCCGGTCAGGCCGGGGCGGCGGCCGCACCCTTCTGCACCCAAAGGTTCAGCATCCCGGCGAAGCAGCGCGGGTTCTCCGCCTCGAACAGCTCCCAGCGCGACAGGTCGCGCAGCGCGTCCTCCCCGGCGCCCGGATTGCGGTCCCTGAACGCCTGCTCGGTGGCCGCCGCGACGTCGACGCCGAGCAGCCGCAGCCCCTCCGCCTGGAGGAAGCGCGCCACCTCCGGCAGCGTCACGGCGCCCTCCTGCACGTGGAACAGCAGGTCCCGGCATCCGCTGGCCGAGCAGCAGTCCGGGCTGTCCGACAAACGGACCGCCCAGTCCTCGGACCGTGCCATCAGGTCGTGCCGGCAGGACCGTATCCCGTCTGGCGTCGGCTGGTAGCCCTGCCCGGCGATCCAGTCCCGCGCCGCCCGCACGTCGCCGCGGCCGCGCTCGGTGTACAGCAGCACGTTCATCACCCCGCCCGGACGGAGCGGCCCCAGCAGGGCGCGCCAGCCGGCCCAGGGATCGGCCATGTGGTGCAGCACGCCGCCCGCCGCGATCAGGTCGAAGGTGCGGCCGAGCCGCGCCGCCTGCAGCAGGTCGCCCTGCGCGTACTCGATCCCGCCCACGCCGAGCGACGCCGTGAGCCGCGTCGCATAGGCCAGGCTGGCCAGGCTCAGGTCGATCGCCAGCACGGACACGTCCGCCAGCCCGCGCACCGTTTCCACCGCGTGCTGCCCGGTGCCGCACCCGGCCACCAGCACCTCCAGGATCCGCCCCTCCGGCAGCGCCGCCACCGGCGCGCCGGGGAACCGCGCCCCGAGCCAGTCGCCGAGCCGGATCCGCTGCGGGGCGTCGATCGTGGCCACCCAGCGCGGATACGGGTTGGCCTCGTACTGGTCGCGCACCGCCTGCGACACCGCGTCCTCGATCGGCGTCGCGCGGCGGATGGCGCCACGCAGCCGCCGCTCCTCCGCCGGCTCCCGGACCTGCTGCGCCAGCAGCGCCCCGATCTCCGCCGGCCAGGCCCGGTGCAGCAGGCGCTCGGCATCGGCCAGGGCGCCGAGCGGCCGGTACATCGCGATGGCCGCCAGCGCCATCTCCGCCGGCACGGTCCCGCCATCCAGGGCGACGCGGATGCCATCGCAAAGCAGCGCCACCTGGTCGGCCTCCCCGGGCGTGCAGGACCAGGCGTACTCGTTGACGAAGCACTGCCGCGCCAGGGCGCAGGCCGTCGCCAGCCCCCCGGCCGGAACCGCGCCGGACACGACCGCGTCCAGCAGGGCGCCCCGCTGCCGGGTCAGCGCCTGCTCGACCTCCCGGTGGCACACCGGCGCCAGGTCCAGCAGGGTGCGCAGCGGCTCGTCGCGCGGGTCGAGCGGCCGGCGCAGGGCGGCGACCGTGCAGGCCGCGCGGGCCAGCTCCTGCGGCCGGGTCCAGCGCTCGGCCAGGGCACGTCGCATCGCCTCCGCCAGCCCGTCCATCTCCGCCGTCGGCGCCGCGTCGCGCACGCAGTCGACGAACAGTACGTGCAGCCGGGTGGTGTCGACCCGCCCCAGCGCCCGGCACACCGCGCGCAGCGCCGCGTCCGTGTCGCCCGCGGCAAGGCAGGCCTCGACCAGCCCTTCATGCGCGGGCACGAAATCCGGCCGCAGCGCGACCGCCCGGGCGAAGGCGTCCACCGCCTGGCGTTGCTGCAGCGCGCCCAGCGCGGTGCCGAGCGCGTAGTGCAGCTCCGGCAGGCGGGGATCGGCACGCAGGGCGGAGCGGTAGGTTGCGGCGGCCTCGGCCGGATGCCCGAGGGCCATCAGGGCGTTGCCGAGGTTCAGCAGCGTCCCCGCCCCCGGCCGCCGCGCGGCGACGCGCCGGTAGTGCCGCTCCGCCTCCACCGGCTGCGCGAGCGACCGGTACGCCTCCGCAAGCCCGTCATGGATGGCGGCGACGCCGGGCGCGCTGGCGAGCGCCGCGCCGAGATGCCGGATCGCATCGAGCGGCCGCGCCTGGAGGCGGGCGACGTGGCCGCGCAGGTGCAGCGCCTGCGCATGACCCGGCGTCGCGTCGAGGTGGCGGACGCACAGCCGGTCGGCCTCCTCCAGCCTGCCGTCGCGACAGGCGGCCTGGGCCAGGACCAGCAGCGGCGGCCCCGGAGCATCGGCGGCCGCAACCCTGTTCGATCCGGTCGCGCTACGGCCTGCCTTGCGGTTCATCTGCTCACCCCCGGACCGAACCCGTCGCGATCCGCTGCCTGTCCTACATCGTGCGTCCGGTCCTGCGAACCGCCCGCCGCGTCGATGACGGATGCTCTGTGGTCGTCTCCTCGGCCGGCATGAACATCGTTCAAACATGAACGTTGTTCAGGCACCGCCTCCTTCGCCCGTCTGCGCATGACCGCTACCAGCCAACCGCCGGGCTCGGCATCGGTGGTGCCGGCCAGCAGCGGGTGAGGACCGGACGTCGACCGCCGCTGCTGCCATCCACCATGACCGGGGCATGCCGGCGTCCACCTGTCCGGCAGCGACGCTGGCCAGAACGGCTTCCGCGAGCCTGGGCAGGACGCGGCCCGTCCACGCGACGCACCGCCGAGCCGCGGCATGGCGTCAGTCGAGCATCGACAGGGCACGGGTGAAGAAGTCGCCGCCGCCGAAATTGCCCGACTTCAGCGCCACCGACAGGCCGGGATGGTTGGTGCCGGCGGTGCGCAGCACCGGCACGCCGGGCGCGATCTCGTCGCCCACCAGGAACGCTTCCAGCCCGAGCCGGTCCACCACCGCGCCGGAGGTTTCCCCGCCGGCCACCACCAGCCGGTCCACGCCCTCCGCCAGCAGCCCTTCGGCGATCGCGGCCAGCGCCTGCTCGACCGCGTGACCGGCCGCGGCGCCGCCGTGGCTGCGCTGCATCGCCTGCACCGCGTCCGGGGCGTCGCTGCTGGCGACCAGCACCGGGCCGGCAGGGAGCCGTTCGCCGCTCCAGCGCAGCGCCTCGGCCACCACCGCCTCGGCGCCGCCTTCCAGCAGGC
>CAXUEL010000306.1:0-3698 GCA_964249915.1 uncultured Acetobacteraceae bacterium
GCCAGGTGCACCCGGTTGCGCTCGCCGCCCGACAGGATGCCGACCTTCTTCTGCTGGTCGGAGCCCTTGAAGTTGAACGCGCCGACGTAGGCCCGGCTCTGCACCGCGCGCTTGCCCAGGTAGATCGTGTCGGTGCCGCCGGAGATCTCCTCCCAGACCGACTTCCCGTCGTCGAGCGAGTTGCGCGACTGGTCGACGTAGCCGAGCTTCACCGTCTCGCCGACCCTGAGCGCCCCGCCGTCCGGCTTGTCGTCGCCGATGATCATCTTGAACAGGGTGGACTTGCCGGCGCCGTTCGGCCCGATCACGCCGACGATGCCGCCTGGCGGCAGCTTGAAGTCGAGGTCCTCGATCAGCAGCCGGTTGCCGTAGCCCTTGCGCAGCTGGTCGGCCTGGATGACGGTGCCGCCCAGGCGCGGGCCCGGCTGGATCACGATGTCGGCGGTGCCGCCGGCGCGGTCGTGGCTCTGCGCCAGCATCTCCTCGTACTTCTGGATGCGGGCCTTGTTCTTGGCCTGACGCGCCTTCGGGCTGGCGCCGATCCATTCCTGCTCGGCGGCGAGGGCACGCGAGCGGGCGCTTTCCTCCTTCTCCTCCTGCTGCAGGCGCTTGCGCTTCTGCGTCAGCCAGGAGGAATAGTTGCCCTCGAACGGGTAGCCGCGGCCGCGCTCGATCTCCAGGATCCAGTTGGTGACGTTGTCGAGGAAGTAGCGGTCGTGGGTGATCACCATGACCGTGCCCTCGTAGTCGCGCAGCGTGCGCTCCAGCCAGGCGACGCTTTCGGCATCGAGGTGGTTGGTCGGCTCGTCGAGCAGCAGGATGTCGGGGCGCTCCAGCAGCAGCCGGCACAGCGCCACCCGCCTGCGCTCGCCGCCGGACAGGGTGGTGACCCGGCTTTCCGCCGGCGGGCAGGCGAGCGCCCCCAGCGCGATCTCGATCTTGCGGTCGAGCTCCCAGCCGTCCTTGGCCTCGATCTCCTCCTGCAGCGTCGACTGCTCGGCCAGGAGGTCGTTCATCTCGTCCTCCTCCATCGGCTCGGCGAAGCGGTTGGAGATCTCGTTGAAGCGGTCCACCGCCGTCTTCAGGGTGCCGAAGCCGAGCGCCACGTTCTCGCCAACGGTCAGGGTCTCGTCGAGCTTCGGCTCCTGCTGGAGGTAGCCGATGGTGACGCCTTCCGCCGCCCAGGCCTCGCCGCCGTACTCCTTCTCGATCCCGGCGATGATCTTGAGCAGGGTCGACTTGCCGGCGCCGTTGACGCCGAGCACGCCGATCTTGACCCCCGGCAGGAAGCTCAGGGTGATGCCCTTGAACACCTCGCGGCCGCCCGGATAGGCCTTGGTCAGGTCCTTCATCACGTAGACATACTGGTAGGCGGGCATGATGCGGCTCCCGGGCTTCGGTGGGCGTGTCGGCTGGGCGTGCGGCGCGTACCGGCCGGCACCGGACGGCGGACCTGCGCCCGGCAGGACTCGAACCCGCAACCAAGCCGTTATGAGCGGCCCGCTCTGACCATTGAGCTACGGGCGCACAGGCCGGCCACCAGATCGCGCAAACGCCGGGATTTGGCAAGGTGTCGCGCTTGGCAAGGCAGGTGGCCGTCGATACGGTCGCGGCCCGAATCCAGCGCAAGGCAGCACCCGACATGGACGTGTCCAAGATCAGCCCCGGCAAGGACGTCCCCTGGGACATCAACGTGGTGGTCGAGATCCCGCAGGGGTCGTCGGTGAAGTACGAGCTCGACAAGGACAGCGGCGCGATCTTCGTCGACCGGTTCCTGTTCACGCCGATGGCCTATCCGGCCGCCTACGGCTTCATCCCCGGAACCCTGGCCGCGGACGGCGACCCGGCCGACGCGCTGGTGCTGGCGCCGGCGCCGGTGGTGCCGGGGGCGGTGATCCGCGCCCGCCCGATCGGCATGCTGAAGATGGAAGACGAGAGCGGCATGGACGAGAAGATCGTCTGCGTGCCGCACGACAAGATGCACACCCAGTTCACCGAGATCCACGAGGTGATGCAGCTGCCCGAGATCACCCGGCAGGTGATCGAGCACTTCTTCACCCGCTACAAGGACCTGGAGCCCGGCAAGTGGGTCAAGGTCACCGGCTGGGCCGGCCGCGAGGAGGCGGGCCAGGTGATCCGCGAGGCGCTGGCGGCGGCGCCCAAGGGTTGATGCCCGCCTACGCCGCCGCGATGGTCCGCTCGATCAGCGCCTCGTAGTTGCTCAGGTAGTCGCCCATCGACAGGGTGCGCTCGGCGTCCTTGCGGGCGGCGCGGCGCAGGCGCTGCGACAGCGAGCGGTTCTCCAGCAGCTCCAGCACGCTGTCGGCCAGCGCATCGGGGTCGTGGAACGAGACCAGCAGCCCGTTCTTGTTGTGCCGGATGAACTCCTGCACCGGGCCGGTGTCGCTGCCGACGATGGCGCAGCCCGAAGCCAGCGCCTCGCGCAGCGACCAGGAGGCGACGAACGGGTAGGTCAGGTAGACGTGCGCGTCCGAGCGCTTCAGCAGGTCGGCGTAGCTGAGGTAGTCCAGCTTGCCGACGAAGTGCACACGCGACAGGTCGAGCCGCGCGCCCAGCTGCGCGGTGAGGATCTCGCGCCAGCATCCCGAGGCCAGCCTGGCGCCGTAGCTGACGCCGTCGCCGCCGACCACGATCACCCGCGCGTCCGGCCGCTGGTCGAGGATGCGCGGCAGGGCGCGCATGAAGCTGTGGAAGCCGCGATACGGCTCCAGGTCGCGCGCCACGTAGGTGACGAGCTTCTCGCCCGGCGAGACCAGGACGTTGCGGAGCAGGAAGTCCTTTTTCGCCAGGGTCGGGTCTGGCGCGCAGGCGGCGAGGTCGACGCCCTCCTTGAGCACCGAGATGCGGTCCTGCGCCCAGTCCGGATAGGTCGACTTCTGGAACAGGGTCGGCGTCTGGCCGTGGCCGACGTTGTTCAGCGCCAGCAGGTTGACCGCGTTCTTGGCCCGCACCCGGGGGAACATCGCGGGATCGTCCGGGAACTCCGGATCGAAGCCGACATCGAACTTGTCGGTGTGGTAGTAGAACTCGAGGTAGCCCAGCATCGGCGTGTCCGGGTACACGTCGGACAGGTTGAGCAGCTCGCCCCAGCCGTGGTGGCCGATGATGATGTCCGGCTCGAAGCCGAGGGTCTTCAGGCTGCGCGCGGTCTGGGCGACCATCTCGGCACGCAGCACGGCGAGCTCGAACTCCTGCGCCGCCGGATGGGTACCCGGCGTGACGCCGCGCGGCAGCTTGTAGAAGGCGCGTCGCACCCCGGGCAGCACGTTGCTGTTCGGCTCGCTGATGAACACCACCTCGTGCTCGCCCTGCCGGGTGAGGTGGCGGACCAGGTGCAGGAACTGGCCCGGGAAGTTCTGGTGGACGAACAGATATCGCAAGAAACGGCCTGACACTCGTTCGATGGCGGAACCGACGCGGTCGCGCCTCGACCTGGAACGCACATGACGAACGCAGCATTCAGCGCATGCGCGGCTTTATGAACCGATAACGCGTCCGCCGACTAGAGCGGATCCCGATCAGGCGGATCGTGCGGGTCAGCGCCGTCCCTTGCCGGCGCCCGCCTTGGCCACCGGCCCGCTCCGCGACGCGGACCGGGCGGGGACGCCACGTGCCGGCGGCGCGGGAGGAAGTGGCTTCTCGGCCGCCTTGGCGGCGGCGGCCCGGCGCGGCGGCTC
>CAXUEL010000307.1:0-3660 GCA_964249915.1 uncultured Acetobacteraceae bacterium
GGCGCCGGTCGCGACGCCGCCACGGAAGGCGGATGATCCGGAGGCGCCAAGTGCGCCGCGCGCCATGCCGCCCGCTGCCGCAACCGCGCCGGCCATTGCAGGGTGCGGGTCCACCATCCGGCCCGCAGGGCACGCCGGCCGGTGCGGGCCAAGCCTGGATGACGGTCCAGCACGCGACGCAGCGGCCAGGTGGCACGCCAGATGGCGCTGGCATGGAACGCGTGGAGGTGCCGCTGCAGCAGGGCGATCTCGGCGTCCTGGTGCGTGATGCGGGCCTCGAGCGGGGCCAGCAGGGGGGCGACGTCGACCGGCTCGGGCGGCAGCGGTTCCGGAGGCGGGCGCCGGAGCAGGGCGTCCTGCGCCTGCTGCGCGTGCCGCAGTTCCTGCCGAAGCGCTGCCAGGCGTGCCTCGGCGCGCAGCAGCGCCAGGCGCAGCGCCGCGTGCTCGATCTGGTTCTCGTCCGGGTCGCAGGCAGTCATGACGGTTCCCGGACCCGTTGCCGTATCCGCCGGCGAGGGCGACGCCGCGGTTCCGCTCAATAGGGCGTGGCTTGCCTCGCGTGAAGCGCCTTGCCGTCAGCGGCGCGGAACCGGAGGATCAGGCCGCACGTCCGCGGGCGACCAGCTCGAGCTCGATCTTGACCTGGGGGATGTCGAAGCCGCTGACCAGTCGCATGGTCGCCGCCGGGCGCGCGTCGCCGAACGCGTCGCGCAGGAACGGGAAGCAGGCCGGGAACGCGTCCGCGTCGTGCACCAGGTAGGTCACCCGCACCACGTCCTGCATCGACAGGCCGGCCGCTTCCAGCGAGCGGGCGCCGTTCGCCAGCGCCTGCCGGCACTGCTCCGACAGGCGGCGCGGGAAGTCGCCCCGGCTGCTGTCGAAGCCGGTGATGCGGCGCACGCGCACTTCCTGCCGGCCGCTGACCGGACGACGCTCGATCCACGCAGCGTCCGGTTCCTGGGCCTGCGTTGTCGACAGCGTCGTCAGCATGGAGCCTCCGGCATCATCCTTGCTCACAAATGCGTTATTATTAATGGATTTTCAACTCATATTGAGACGACAGGCGGAGTTGTTACGCTGCTGTTCCGGACCGGCGTCCAGGAGGCAAGATGCAAGGTGTATTCCGCTTCCACGGCAGCTGTGCCGTCCGCCATGGAGCTGGCGTCCTGCTGCTGGGCGGATCCGGAAGCGGCAAGTCCGACCTGCTGCTCCGGCTGATCGACCGCGGGTTCGGCCTGGTCGCCGACGACCGGGTTCTGGTCGAGGCCGGCCAGGCGAGACCGCACCCGGCCCTGGCCGGACTGGTCGAGATGCGCGGGCTCGGCCTGCTGCGCATGGATCATGTCGCTCCGGTGCCGCTCGGGCTGGTGGTGGCTCTGGACGGGAGCGTGGCCGGCGCGACGTCGGCGGAGGAACGGCTGCCGGAACCGCGCCCGCATCCGGTGCTCGGCCTGCCGATGCTGCGGATCGCTCCGTTTGCGGCGTCGTCGGCGCTGCGGGTCGAGATCGGGCTGGACTGCGTCCTCGGCCGCCGCCGCCTCGCCGTCGGCGGCCTGGACCCGGCTGCATGATGCGTTAGAAGGATGGCTGTCATGCGTCCAGAACATGACACAGGCCGTGACGGCGCGGCGGAGCCAAGCATCAATCCTATATTCATGGTTGGAGGCTGAAGCTGGTCTGGCCTTTCAGCCGGCTCCAGGCGGGTCCGGCGGTCAATGATCTCTGGACAGGGAGCCGGCCTTGTTGCGATTGCTCCGCCGCATGGCGACGGAAGACGGTTCTGCCAGCAGGATGGAGCGCTGCCGACGAGGCGGCTGGGTGCATGTCGTGACAGATCGCGAGTCGACGATAGTGGCTGGTACCGATGCCGTGGCGTCGATCGCATCATGATCGGTCTCGTCCTCATCACCCACGGCGAGATCGGCAGCTCGCTGCGCGCTGCCATGGAGCACGTGGTCGGGCCGCAGCAGCAGATGGAAACGCTGTCGGTCGCGGCCGACGACGACATCCAGGCGCGGCGGCGCGACCTCGAGGCGGCGACGGAGTCGGTCGATCGCGGCGACGGCGTCATCGTCCTGACCGACATGTTCGGCAGCACGCCATCCAACCTCGCGGTGGCGATGCTGGCTCGGCCGGGCACCGAGGTGATCGCCGGGCTGAACCTGCCGATGCTGGTCAAGCTGGGCAAGATCCGCTCGCACAGCACGCTCTGCGAGTGCATCGACATCGCCGAGACGGTCGGCCGGAAGTACATCGCCGCCGCGTCCCGCCTGCCCGAGGCCTGCCTCGGCGGCGCCGCCTGCTGCCGGTCCGGGGACGCGATCGGCCGCGGCCAGGACGCGCCGGACCTGGCCATCCCCCGGCACGCCGCCGTCCTGGCCGGCTGAGGCTCGGGTCGACCGTCCGGCATGGCTCCGATAGACCATGCGCTGACGGACAGGCCCGCCGACCGGCTCGTCCGCACCGTCACGATCGTCAATCTGCGCGGGCTGCATGCGCGGGCGGCGGCCCGGTTCGTGACCACGGCCGAGCGCTTCAACACCCCGGTGGACGTGTCGCACGACGGCGAGACGGTGTCGGCGCGCTCGATCATGGGGCTGATGATGCTGGGTGCCGGACGCGGGGTGCGCATCCGGCTCGAGGCCGATGCGGATGGCTGGGACGCGCAGGAAGCGCTCGACGCCCTGGCGGTCCTGGTCGAGTCCGGTTTCGATGAGCACGACTGACGGCGATCCGGACCGGGAGCGTCCGAAGCGCCGGCGTACGGCTGCGCGGTCGACCGGCGCCGCAGCCAGGCCGCCGGTGCGCGGCCCGGAGCGCCAGGAGCGGCGGTTCACCGGTCTCGGTGCCTGTCCCGGCATCGCCATCGGGGCGATGGCGTTTGCCGCCGAGGCGCCCGCTTCGGCCACGGTGCGGCGGCTGGACAAGTCCGAGGTGGAGCCGGAGCTGCGCCGGCTCGACGAGGCGGTGCAGCGCTCGTTGCGCCAGCTGGAAAAGCTGAAGGCGCGGCTCGCCTTCCTGTCGGAGGACAGCCAGGCCGAGATCGCGCCCCTGCTCGATGCCTACCGGCAGATGCTGGGCCCGTCGCGCCTGCTGCGCCACGTCACGCGGCGGATCGCCGAGGACCGGCTGAATGCCGAGGCGGCGGTGTCGGACGAGGCGGACGCGCTGGCGCGGCGTCTGGCGGCGCGCGGATCGGGCCCGGGACCCGGCGAGGCCGGGTCGGATGCCGAGGACGCCGCCTCCGCGTCCAGGCAGGCGGAGGAGGTGCGGGAGATCGGCCGCAGGCTGGTGCGCAACCTGACCCGGGCGCCGTTCCGGTCGTTCGCCGCCCTGCCGGTCGGCTGCATCCTGGTCACCGAGCAGCTCCGCCCGGCCGACGCGGCGCTGATCGACCCGTCGCGGATCGCCGCGGTGGTGACCGACGAGGGCGGCACCGCCGACCACACCGCGATCATGCTGCGCGCACTCGGCATCCCGTCGGTGCTCGGCGTCGCCGGCTTCACCGCCCGGGCGCAGGCCAGCGTTCATGCGGCAGCGCCCGCCGGCACCAAGGTAGCCGGCATCAAGGTACAGGCCGTGGTGGACGGCGAGGCCGGGCTGGTCACGCTGGACCCGTCGGCGGCGACGATCGAGGCGGCGCATCGTGCGGTGCTGGCG
>CAXUEL010000308.1:0-3657 GCA_964249915.1 uncultured Acetobacteraceae bacterium
CCGTGGTGCAGGCGGGCAGCCTGTACGCCCGCCCGCCGATCGAGACAGCGGCTGCCTGGCGGCCGGCGCGCGCCGCCTGGCCGACGACGCAGCATCCAGCGGCCTACGCCGCGCCGCAGATGGCCCCGGCACTGGGCTCGTCGCTCGGCAGCGGCGGCCACGCCGCCCTCCCCGCCCCGGTGCCGCTGTCGGACGGCAACTGATCCGTGGCGAGCGACGACCGCATCGGACCCGGCCGGCGCGCCGAGACCGTCGTCAGCGTGACCGGGCGCGAGCTCCAGCAGCGCGCGGCGCTGGAGCGGATGCGCGTGCGCCTGCTCGCCACCGCGGCCGGCTTCGCCTGCCTGTTCGGCGCGGTGTCGCTGAAGCTGGTCGGCGCCACCGTGCTGTTCCCGATGGCGCCGGCGCAGCGACAGATCGCGCCGCAGGTGCCGCAGATCCCCACGGTGAAGACCGACCCGCACAGCCTGTATGCCGACGACGTCGGGCTGCCCCACGTGCACCGCGCCACCATCACCGACCGCAACGGCCAGATCCTGGCGATCTCGCTGCCGCTGGCCGCCGTGTTCGCCAACCCGCTGGAGATCGCCGACCCCGCCGACGCGGCGGCCAAGCTCAGGACCGTGCTGCCGACCCTGGATGCGGACGAGACGGTGCGCCGCCTGTCGTCGAAGAAGCAGTTCGTCTACGTCGTCCGCGACATCACGCCGGACAAGGAACTGCTGATCAACGACCTCGGCATTCCCGGCATCTATTTCGAGCCCGGCGAGAAGCGCCACTATCCGCTCGGCCGCACCGCGGCGCAGATCATGGGTGCGGTGGACGTCGACGACCACGGCGTCGGCGGCGTCGAGCGCTCCTTCGACCACCGCCTCAACACCGACCATTCCTCGCTGCGCCTGTCGCTCGACGTGCGCGTGCAGGGCGTGGTGCGCGAGGAGCTCGAAGCCGCCAGGGAGCATTTCCAGGCGATCGGAGCCTGCGCCATCGTCATGGACGTGCGCACCGGCGAGATCATCTCCATGGTGAGTCTCCCTGACTACGACAGCAATCTCTACAACAAGGCTACCGACGACGAGCGCTTCGACCGCGCCGTCACCGGCCTGTACGAGCCCGGCTCCACCTTCAAGCTGCAGACCGCGGCGATGGTGCTGCAGGACGGCATCGCCCACGTGTGGGACAAGTTCTCGACCACGCCGATCCATGTCGGCCGCTTCACCATCTCCGACATGAAGACCGACCATTTCGCCCCCTGGCTGGCGATGCCCGAGGCGCTGGCGCTGTCCTCCAACCCGGCCGCCGCGCACATGGCGCTCGACGCTGGCGCCAAGCGCCAGCAGGACTGGCTCCGCAACATGGGCTTCTTCGACCGCGTGCCGGTGGAGCTGCCCGAGGCCGCGCGCCCGCTGCTGCCGCGCCCGAGCAACTGGGGCCAGTCCGCGGTGATGACGGTGGCGTTCGGCCACGGCGTCGCGGTGCCGCCGCTGGCCATCGTGCGCGGCACCGCCGCCACCGCCAACGGCGGCATCCTGGTCAAGCCGACCCTGCTCGCCCGGGACGATCCCGGTCCGGACGACGCGCAGCCGGATGGGGCCGATACCGCCTCGCTGCAGGCCGTCGCCGACACCCCCTCGGACGACCGTCCGGCGGCACCCGAGCCGAAGATCGTGCCGCAGGGCACCCGCGTGCTGTCGGAGGACACCTCCTCCCTGCTGCGACGCATCCTGCGCATGGTGGTGGCCGGCCCGGACGACGAGCGCACCGGCAAGCAGGCGGAGATCCCCGGCTACTTCGTCGGCGGCAAGACCGGCACCGCGGAAAAGGTCGGCCCGCACGGCGGCTACCTCAAGCACACCAACATCACCGCGTTCACCGGCATCTTTCCGCTGAACGACCCGCACTATGCGGTCTACGTGATGCTCGACAGCCCGATCGCCACTCCGGAAACCCACGGCTGGTACACGTCCGGCTGGAACGCGGTGCCGACCTGGCGCAAGATCGTCGCTCGCATCGCGCCGATGATGGGCCTGTTCCCGGTCACGACCAACGTCGACGAGATCGAGGCCTCGCTGTCGATCCCGATGTCGCCCCCGGTCGGCGGCGGGTTCAAGGCGCTCGGCCCCGGCAACGATCCCGGCGACCCTCTCGTCCAGTCGCGCCTGGCCAAGCAGGCCCACGACGCCCCCAACCCCCCCCGCAACCGGCGCCCGCCACGCCCCCGCTCCCGGAGCCGGGCCAGCCCGCCCGGCCCTCCGCGCCCGGCCTGCGCCACGACGTCAGCTACACCGAGCCCGCCGAATGAGTCCGGCCGCCCCGCTCGGCCTGCTCGCCCGCGACCTGGTCGCGGTGCCGCCCGGCGCCGGCACGGTCGCCATCGAGGGCATCGCGCTGGACAGCCGCAAGGTGCGCCCCGGCTACCTGTTCGCGGCCCTCCCCGGCACGGTGCAGGACGGCCGACGGCATATCGCCGACGCGGTGGCGCACGGCGCGGTCGCGGTGCTGGCCCCCTCCGGCACGCGCTGGCCGGACGGGGTCGCCCCCGTGCCGCTGGTGGTGGCCGACGAGCCCAGGCGTACGCTGGCGCGCCTCGCCGCCCTCCATGCCGGGCCGCAGCCCGAGCGGATGGTCGCCGTCACCGGCACCAACGGCAAGACCAGCACCGCCGACTTCCTGCGCCAGCTCTGGACCCTGGACGGCGTCCCGGCCGCGAGCCTCGGCACGCTCGGCCTCCTGTCCGACGTGATCCTGCCGGAACCGCCGCCGGCGCTGACCACGCCGGACAGCGTGGCGCTGGCCACCATCCTGTCCGGCCTTGCCGCCCAAGGCGTGCGTGCCTGCGCGATCGAGGCGAGCTCGCACGGCATGGACCAGTTCCGCCTCGACGGGGTGCGGCTGTCGGCAGCCGGGTTCAGCAACCTGTCCCGCGACCACCTCGACTACCATGGCACGCTGGATGCCTACCGCGACGCCAAGCTGCGGCTGTTCGCCGAGCTGCTGCCGGAGGGCGCGCTCGCCGTCGCGAACGCCGACATGGAGCCGGCGACCCTGGACCGGCTGCGCGCCATTGCCGCCGCGCGCCGGCTGACGCTGCGTCTGGCCGGCAAGAACGGCGACGCGATCCGGCTGCAGCGCGCGGTGCCGCTGGCCGATGGCCAGATGCTCGAACTCGAGGTGCAGGGCCGCCGGATCGAGACCCAGCTCGCCCTGCCGGGCCGGTTCCAGGCTGACAACGCCCTGCTGGCCGCCCTGCTGGCCGAAGCGGACGAGGACCTGCTCCCCACCGTGCTGTCGCGGCTGCCCGCCCTGCGCGGCGTGCGCGGCCGCATGGAGCTGGCCGCCCGGCTACCGAACGGCTCGGCCGCCTATGTCGACTACGCCCACACCCCCGACGCGATCGAGCGCCTGCTCGCCTCGCTCCGCCCCCACGCCGCCGAGGCCGGCGGCCGCCTGGTGATCGTGTTCGGCGCCGGTGGCGACCGCGACCGAGGCAAGCGGCCCCTGATGGGTGCCGCCGCCGAGGCTGGCGCGGACGCCGTCAGCCAGCGGCAATACGCCGTGCTTTGCGCCGTCGTGGCCGACGTCGACGTCAGCCAGACGGGCCTGGTGCGTATCACCGGCATAGATCGCTCGACCATGGCCGACATGACGGCGCGGATG
>CAXUEL010000309.1:0-3613 GCA_964249915.1 uncultured Acetobacteraceae bacterium
GGGAGAACGTGGACGCGGCGGACGGGGCTGCCGTGGTCGTCGGCATCGCGACCGGGGTGGCGATCTCGTCCGGCTTGCGTCGCTTGAACACGTTCAACCCTCCGCTGCTCTTGTCGCCACCTGGTCCCGGGCACCTGCCCGCCCTGGGCTGCGGCGGTGTTCGGCTTACACGCTGCGCACCGCAGCGGACAAGCGGCAAGGGGGCCGCCGCGACGTGTTGCGGCCGCCCCGGCCTGGTGCTAGCGGACGCCGGCCGGCCCGGCCCGGCCCGGCATGCCCAAGGATCCGCCCGCTTGAGCCTCGCCACCCTGTCCCGCGACGCCCGCCACGACCTGCTGTGCATCGGCAACGCCATCGTCGACGTCCTGGCCCCGGTGCCGGCCGGGATGCCGGAGAGCGAGGGCCTGGTGCCGGGCAGCATGACCCTGATCGACGCCGGACGCGCCGAGTCGCTGTATCGCCGGCTGGACCGGCGCCAGCAGACCGGCGGCGGCTCGGCGGCGAACACCGCGGTGGTGGCGGCCGCGCTGGGCGCGCGCACCGCCTATCTGGGCCTGGTGGCGGACGACCCGCTCGGCCTCGCCTTCGCCGCCGACCTGCGCGCGGCCGGCATCCACTATCCGTCGCGCCCGCTGCACGCCGACCGCGCCGACGGGCGCGGCACCGCGCGCTGCCTGATCCTGGTCACGCCGGACGGGCAGCGCACCATGAACACCTATCTCGGCGCCTGCACCGCCTTCGGGCCGGACGACGTCGACGACGACACGGTGCGCAACAGCCGCATCACCTATCTCGAAGGCTACCTGTTCGACCCGCCGGAGGCGCAGGACGCGTTCCGGCACGCGGCCCGGCTGGCGCGGGAGGCCGGCCGCACGGTGGCGCTGTCCTTGTCCGACGCCTTCTGCGTCGACCGCCACCGCACCGCGTTCCGGGCCCTGGCCGCCGGCCACGTCGACATCCTGTTCGCCAACGGGGACGAGATCGTCTCGCTCTATGGCGCCGAGGACTTCGAGCAGGCGGCGGAGCAGGCCGGGCGCGAGGTCGAGCTGGCGGTACTGACGCGGGGTGCCGAGGGCAGCGTGGTGTTCCGGCACGGCGAGCGCACCGACATCCCGCCGGAGCCCGCCGCCGTGGTCGACAGCACCGGCGCCGGCGACGCCTATGCGGCGGGCTTCCTGGCCGGTCTGGCGCAGGAGCTGCCGGTGGCCGAGTGCGGCCGCATGGGCAGCGTCGCCGCGTCCGAGGTGATCGGCCATCTCGGCGCCCGTCCGGAGGCCGACCTGCGTGCGCTGCTGGCCCGCCCCGCGTCCGCCTGACCGGGGGCGGGCATTTTGGGCGTGCAAATGCCGCTCTGCCGCATTATCTAGCGGCCACCTATCCCCCTGATCGGGGCCGAAGCGGGCCCGCCTGTGCCGTTCCCATCCGGTTCGATCCGGACAGGGACGGCGCTCGCACATCATCCCGCCCGCCCGGACCGAACGAGAGCCAGTCGCCGCATGGACATCCGCAACATCGCCATCATCGCCCACGTCGATCATGGCAAGACCACCCTGGTCGACCAGCTGCTGCGGCAGTCCGGCTCGTTCCGCGAGAACCAGGTGGTGGCGGAGCGGGCGATGGACCGCAACGACCTGGAGCGCGAGCGCGGCATCACCATCCTGGCCAAGTGCACCAGCGTGGTGTGGAAGAACACCCGGATCAACATCATCGACACCCCGGGCCACGCCGATTTCGGGGGCGAGGTCGAGCGCATCCTGAACATGGTGGACGGCGCCATCGTGCTGGTGGACGCGGCCGAGGGCGCGCTGCCGCAGACCAAGTTCGTGCTGACCAAGGCCCTCGCGCGCGGCATCAAGCCGATCGTGGTGGTGAACAAGGTGGACCGCCAGGACGCGCGCCCTGACGAGGTCCACACCGAGATGTTCGACCTGTTCGCAGCACTCGGCGCCAACGACGAGCAGCTCGACTTCCCGATGCTGTTCGCCTCCGGCCGCCAGGGCTGGGCCGATCTGGAGCTGGAGGGCGCCCGCAAGGACCTGGCGCCGCTTTACGACATGGTGCTCAGCCACGTGCCGTCGCCGTCCTGCGACAAGGACAAGCCGTTCGCCATGGTGGCCTCCATCCTGGAAGCCGACCCGTTCCTCGGCCGCGTGCTGACCGGCCGGGTCGAGCAGGGCCGGGCGCGCACCAACATGCCGGTGCGGGTGCTGCGCGCCGACGGCTCGGTGGTGGAAACCGGCCGCCTGACCAAGCTGCTGTCCTTCCGCGGGCTGGAGCGTGTGCCGGCGGACGAGGTCGAGGCCGGCGACATCGTGGCCATCGCCGGGCTGTCCGAGGCGACCATCCCGGAAACCATCGCCTCGCCGGAGGTGACCGCGGCGCTGCCGGCGATCCCGGTCGATCCGCCGACGCTGAGCATGACCTTCCGCCTCAACGACGGCCCGCTCGGCGGCCGCGAGGGCAAGAAGGTGACCTCGCGGCAGATCCGCGACCGGCTGTTCAAGGAGGTGGAGGGCAACGTCGCCATACGCGTCACCGACAGCCCGGAATCGGAAGCGTTCGAGGTGGCGGGACGCGGCGAGCTGCAGCTCGGCGTGCTGATCGAGCAGATGCGTCGCGAGGGCTTCGAGCTCACCATCGGCCGGCCGCGCGTGCTGACGCGCGAGAACCCCGAGACCGGCGACCGCGAGGAGCCGTTCGAGGAGGTGCTGGTCGACGTGGACGAGCCGTTCTCGGGAATCGTCGTCGAGAAGCTGAGCATACGCAAGGGCGTGATGCAGGACATGCGGCCGTCCGGTGGCGGCAAGGTGCGCCTGACCTTCCTGATCCCGTCGCGCGGCCTGATCGGCTACCACAACGAGTTCCTGACCGACACGCGCGGCACCGGCATCATGAACCGGCTGTTCGCCGGGTACCAGCCCTGGGCCGGCTCGATTGCGGGCCGGGTGAAGGGCTCGCTGATCTCGTCGGAGGATGGCGCCGCGGTGCAGTACTCGCTGTTCTCGCTGCAGGAGCGCGGCGCGCTGTTCGTCGATCCGGGCGAGAAGGTCTATGTCGGCATGATCCTGGGCGAGCATTCCCGCGAGAACGACCTCGAGGTGAACCCGATCAAGGAGAAGAAGCTCACCAACATCCGCGCCGCCGGCAAGGACGAGGCGCTGCTGCTGACCCCGCCGCGCCGCATGAGCCTGGAGCAGGCGATCGCCTACATCGAGGACGACGAGCTGGTCGAGGTGACGCCGTCGGCAGTGCGGATCCGCAAGCGCTACCTCAACCCGAACGAGCGCAAGAAGATGGAGAAGCGCGGCGACGCCGCCTGAACCGGAGCCGTTCCGTCGTTCCGCGTGGCCACCCGGTTCCGCGGGGCCGGAAACGTTTCTTGGGCGATTTCAACGCTCTCGCCCGCATGTCGTCTCCCGTTGTCCGGTTCTGCCACGAAATCGACACGAATCACCGGCCGTCTCGGCAAGATTGTGTGATATTTCAGGCACCTGCGGTGGAAACCTGAGCGCGTTGCCGAACTTTGCCCCGCGACGCGGTCGGGGCCGCGTGGTATGGCACCTCGGCGCACCGACCCTGCCCGGGGTTTGGCACCGCAGCCCCCACCCGTCCC
>CAXUEL010000310.1:0-3611 GCA_964249915.1 uncultured Acetobacteraceae bacterium
GGCGGCCGCGGCGGCCGCGGCCGGTCCGGTGGTGCTGGTCGGCCTGCGCATCGGCAACCGCACGGTGGACGACATGCAGGGCTTCGCGCACGCCCTGATCCGCATGCTGGCGGACGCGATCGGCCCGCTGACGGTTGTGATCGACGGGCACAACAGCGCCGGCGACGCGCCCGGTGCCACCTATGCCAGCTTCGGCGACAACTTTTCCGGCGGCACCACCTTCCTGCAGCGCGAGATCGGGATCACCGCCTTCCTCCGCCGCGCCTTCGCCGGCTCGGGCGTGACGATCGTCGACAACATCGGCCGGCCGATCCCCGAAAGCGTGCTGTGGTGCGCGCAGGCCGACTTCTTCGTCGCCCCCTGGGGCGCGGCGCTCGCCAAGTACCGCTGGGTCTGCAACACGCCGGGCCTGACCACGGTCGGGCGCTGGAACCTCGAGAACCGCCACGACCTGTCGATCTACCACCACCCCGGCGCCATGGAGAACCCGACCCCGCTGCTGTTCAACGCCCCGGAGGCGGCGGAGGACCTGGCCGGGACCGAGGCCGGCTCGGACGAGCAGGACCGCAGCAACTACCGGCTCGACCACCTCATGGTGTTCGAGCAGGTGCGCGGCCTGATCGAGGCCCACGTGCGGCCGCGCACCGGCCGCGCGGCGTTGCAGCCGGCCCTGTGAACGCTGTTCACGTGAACGGCGTTCACACGACGTAGCGGAACCGCGACGGGTCGGCGCGATGTCATCGCGGCGTGCCGATCGTCCTGCCGATCCGCAGCAGTCCCGGCATGGACAGACCGACCAGGAAGGCCAGCCAGGCCAGGACGACGTGCGGTGGCGCGTAGCGGAACCGGATCACGCTTCGACCGGTCTCGATCGGGACGCTCTGCAGGCTGTCCTCGAAGGCGGTCGGCACGACCGCGCGGCCGTTCATCCAGGCCTGCCATCCGGGGAAGAACAGTTCGCGGCGGATCAGGCGGTCCGGCGCGTCGCAATCGGCAGCGACGGCGTCGCGCGAACGCGGCAGCAGGCGGCAATGCCGGCCGAGGCTCTCGAAGTAGGGTGCGGGGTCGGGAAGGTGGAGAACGTCCACCAGCGCGTCGCGGTAGCTGCGGCCAAGCGTCGGCGCCTGCCAGCGCACGCGCAGGCGAGCGGCCAGTCGCGGCGCTGCTGCCTGCCCAGGCGGCGAAGTGGCCGTGTAGAAGGCCGCGGCACCGTCCAGGTTGCCGACCGACACGCGATACGCGATCGGCACGCCGGCCGGCGCCGCGACCGGCCGTTCGAGCTGGACCCAGAGCGGCTGGTTGTCGACGGCGTCGGCGAGGTCGGCGCGTCCGGCGACGCACTGTCCGGCGACGCAGAGCGAGACGCGCAGCGCGCCATGCGGATGTCCCAGGTAGGTCCCGACCACGACGCCCACGGCCGTGACGGCCGCATCCGCTGCGAGCCCGCCCGGGACCGCGTCGGCAAGCTGCCGTCCGGAAGACAGCGGCAGCGGCGACAGGCTGGCGGACGGACCGACGGGGATCGCTTCGGCGAGCGGGTCGACGCCGCGCGGCACCAGCAGGTCGCTCACCCCCATCGCCTCGAGCCGCGCGATGGCGACGGGCGCGATGACGCTGCTCGTTTCGGGATGCTGCAGGTCGTGCAGCGCGTCGCCGAACAGGCTGGTGGGATCCATCTGCGGATCGAGCTCGCGGGCGATTCGGCCCGTCAACGCGGAGGGCACGGGCACCGCGTTGTAGTTCAGCGTCGCGACGTCGAAATAGCTGCCGTAGTTCGGCTGCAGCATGGTCATGCTGTAGGCCCGGCCGAGGCCCTGGTGCCGCTCCAGATAGGCGAGCGGGCCCCGGTCCACGTGACCGTGCCGGGTGCCGGACAGCAACGGCAGGGCGAACAGCAGCACGGCGTTGCATGACAGGATCGTCGCGGCACGGCCCAGGCGCTTGTCCGATGCCAGGGCCGAACACAGGACCGCCGACGTCGAGCACGCCCAGACGACCGACAGCACCGGATAAGGCCAGTAGCCCGGCAGCCTCGAACCGAGCTGACGGATCGGCGGCCAGGCCAGCGCCACCGCAAGCAGGGCAGCCAGAAGGCAGGCGACGGCGATCGTCAGCAGCCGGCGTCTCGGCAACACGAGCCCGCGGTGCAGGTCGTCGAGGGCCAGCGCCGCCAGGACCGCCAGCGCGAACTCCCAGCCCGGCGCGGCATACACGTGGAACAGCGTCTGCCTGATGAACGGGATCGCGTTGAAGGCCTGCGAGACCACCGGCAGGCCGGCAGCCTTCAGCAGGCTCAGCACCAGCCAGGCGCCCAGCACCCGGCGCAGGCCGAGCTGCAGGCCGCCGCGCCGGGCGAACAGGCCGGCCAGCGCCGCGAACACCAGCAGCAGGTCGCAATAGCCGCCGCTGTGCCACCAGATCTGCGCCTGGTCGTAGATGCGTTCCGGACCGTAGAGCAGCGGCCCCAGCAGGTAGGGCAGCAGCAACAGCCCGTAGCTGCTGCGCAGCAGGTGCGCGTCGCCCATGTCGGCGTTCTGGCCCAGGAACGATGACGGCAGCGACTCGGCGAACGGCAGCCATGCCGGCGCAGACAGCAGCAACCCGACCGTGCCGCCGAGCAGGATGCGCCTGGCGACGTCGAGCCGGGCCGGCCCCGCCGAGACCGTCCGCCAGCCGGCGATGCCCAGCGCCAGCAGCCCGTCCATGAAGGCCGTCTCGGGGAAGCCGGCGACGATCGATCCCGCGATGGCGAACGCGACCAGCATCCAGCCGCCTGGACGCCGTTCCGCCGCCAGCCGCGCCGTGCGCTCGATCGCCAGCACCAGCAGCGGCAGGAACGGGACGGGCATGATCGGACCGTGGCTGAACCAGGCGAGCGTGCCGCAGAACTCCATCAGCACGGCGCCGGCCAGGGCGGCACGGCGGTCGAGACGAAGCTCGTCCAGCAGCGCCAGCATCGCCAGGCCGGTCAGGATCTGCATGGCGAGCTTGAGGTAGAGCACGCCGTTCGCGAAGTGCAGCAGCAGAACGAAGGGCAGGAACAGCGCCGAGTTCTGCATCTCGGCCGCGAGCGGCATGCCGAGGCCGGCATAGGGGTTCCACCAGGGCACGCGGCCGGCCAGCCAGTCCTCCGCGGCCAGGTGACCGAGCGCCTGCGTGGTCACGCCCGCGTTGCCGTCGATCCAGCCCGGAAACCCCGGAAGGACCTGATCGACCCGACCAGCCGACAGGGCGGCCTCGCGGAAGATCGGGTCTGCGGACAGCCAGCCGCAGAGGGCGGGAAGATGAACCACGAACGGCAGCGTGATGAGCAGCACGATCGCCGCCGCCAGGCTCGATCCCGGTCTGGTCCCGAACCCGGCCGCTTCTGCCGGGTCCGATGCTGCGGCAGCGGGTTGACCGGCCGTGGACCTTCTCCGCCCGTCCGACATCCGGATTGTCGTCAAGTGTCCTGCTCGACGCCGAGAGGCCAGCCTGCGAGCGGCGGCGGCACGCTCACGCGGCGTAGCGGGACAGCGACAGGTCGGCGTGCTCGATGTTGGGACGGCGGTCGGAAATCAGGTCGGCGACCAGGCGGCCGGAGCCGCAGGCCATGGTCCAGCCGAGCGTGC